>USGG01000004.1 GCA_900554215.1 uncultured Megasphaera sp. | reverse complement strand
GTCTATTTCTTCCTGTACTATTTCATCTTCACCTTCCTCATCAAGAAATTCGACTTTAAGACGCCGGGCCGCGAAGACGACGACACGGAAACGAAGCTGTTCACCAAGGCCGACGTCAACGCCCGCAAAGCGGCGGCTAAAGGCGGCGACTCCGACGAAGCTCCCGTCGTCGACGCCCTGAGCCAGACCATCGCCCGCGCCCTGGGCAGCAAGAAAAATATCACCGCCGTAGACTGCTGCGCTACGCGGCTCCGCTGCTCCGTCGCCGATTCGTCCCTCGTCAACGACGCCCTCCTGAAAGCGACAGGAGCCGTCGGCGTCATCAAAAAGGGGACGGGCGTACAGGTCGTATACGGCCCGCAGGTCGCCGTCATCAAAGCCAATCTGGAAACGTATCTTGAAACAGCGCCGGATGTCGAGGCGGAAGAAGAAGCGCCTATGCAGGCGCCGGAACCACAGACGACAGCTGCGGCTCCGGAACCTCCCGAAGCCGCTCCGGCAAATCCAGAAGATCCGGCTGAAAAAACGTACTTCAACTCGCCCTTTACAGGTGAGCTGCATCCCATTACCGACGCTCCTGACGAAGCCTTTGCCGGCAAGATGACCGGCGACGGATTCTTCGTCTATCCGACGGAAAACATGGTCTATGCTCCGGCCGACGGCGAAGTTACCTTCGTCTTCGACACGAAGCACGCCATCGGCATGACTACGGCCGACGGAGTCGAATACCTTCTCCACATCGGCATCGATACGGTCAAATTAAACGGCCAGGGCTTTACGGTCTTCGTGGAAGACGGACAGGAAGTCAAGCAAGGCGACAAGCTCATGGAATTCGACGACGAATTCATCAAGCAGAACGCCCCGTCTGACGCCTGCCTGTGCATCTTCACCGACATGGACGCCATTCCCGAAGTCCATACCGTAACGACCGGCCAGGTCAAAGCCTTAGACAAAGCCGTCTGGTTTTGATAAGCAGCCATAAGCACTCCCTTCGGCTTTTCTAGCCCCGCGAAATATCCTGCCTCGACAGGACTCCGCGGGGCTTTTTTTACCGACGCGCCCATAAATTATTATGCCATATGAGAAAAGCCGCGCCCCTATATGGAATGAAAAAACCGTGATACAATATGTTTAAGGAGGTTCCCATGACACGAGAACTCAACAGACTCAACGATGTATTTTTCAAATATCTCCTCGGCGATGCGAAGAAAAAATCGCTGACCCTGAGCTTTATCAACGGCATCTTAAACCGAACAGGCGACGACCTGTTTACCGATTTGGAATTTCTGGATAAGGAAATGACGCCCATCACAGAAGCCGGCAAGGTGTCCGTCCTCGACATACGTGCCCGAATGAACGACGGCTCTCAGGTCAATATCGAAGTGCAGGTCTGCAAAGACCCGGATATGGCCCGCCGTTCCTTATATTACTGGGCGAGAATGTACAGCGGCGAGCTTCATGAAGGCGCGCCCTACCGCAGTCTGATGCCGGCCATTTCCATCAACTTGATGGACTTCAACGCCTTCGAGCAGTATACGACGTGTCATCACTCCTACCACGTGCGCAACGACGAAACGAACGACATCCTCATCGGCGATTTGGAAATGCATTTTATCGAGCTGGAAAAAATACGCATCGGAGACATTCGAAAACTCCGTAAGTCGGAACAATGGATCGCTTACTTTTCTCATCAATGCAGCGACGAACAACGGGAGGTGTTAGCTATGAGCGAACCGGCCATCAAAGAAGCGATGAACTGCGAAATGCATTTTACTCAAGACGAAAGGCTGCGCCGTAAATACGAAATTCAAGAAAAAGCGCGGCGCGACTATATTTCCATGATGTACAACATCGAAAAAGGCCGCGAAGAAGGCTTGGAAGAAGGACGGAAAAAGGGTTTGGAAGAGGGACGGCAAAAAGGTCTGGAAGAGGGACGAAAAGAAGGACGAGAAAAAGGTCTGAAAGAAGGGCAGGATCAAGAACGACGGCGCATCGTCCTGTCTATGCTCCAAACAGGCTTTCCCTATGAAACCATTTCCCAAATTACGAACATTCCGGCTGAAGAAATCGCAGCCATCGCCCAATCGCAGGCGCAACAAATAAAAGAATAACATCCCGCAGGAAAACAGGACAGCGACGCGCAGCCGCTGCCCTGTTTTTTCATTCCTTATGTATCACGTTTATCTCGAATGCTCCCGCTCGACTCGGCTAAGTCCAAGCCCCGTGTTTCAGGAGCCAGCAGTACCGTAACGACGAGTCCGAAGCCAAGAATGCCTACGATTGTTAAAATCGTAGCCTGAATACCGAAGTTTTCTAAAAAATACGGCAAGCCAAAGGTCCCCAATATAGGACCAAATCGGCTGATGGCCGTAACCGTACCGACACCGGCGGCCCGTACCTCCGTCGGAAACAGCTCATTGGGATACAGCCAGTCCAGCACATTCGGAGGGCCCGAAGCCAGCGCGTAAATCGTAAATCCCAATACGACGAGCCAAAACGGTGGTTCTTCTACAATCGCCAGAAGCAGCAGCCCCAAGGCCATGCCGACGAAGCTCCAAATCAAAAGCGGGCGGCGGCCAAATCTCTCGATAATCGCAATACCCGCTACGACGCCGACGATGAATATCAGGCCGATGAGCGAATTGCCCAGCAGCGCGCCCCGCCCTTCTCCCAGTTGTATATCCTGCAGGAGAACTGCGCCGAAAATATACATGACAAACATCGGCAGCACCGACGTAGCCCAAAATACGCTGGCGAAGAAAATCCTCTTTAAATACAACGGCTGCAGCAATTCCCGATAGGAAGTTTTGACCGTCTTTTCTTCTACGTCGTCCGTATCGGCGCTGAAACCGTAAACGGCTTTCATAATGATGCGCGCTTCTGCGGTACGTCCCTTATTGATAAGCCAGCGCGGTGATTCGGGATATCTCCGCCGGCCAATTGCCAGCGGAATCGCCACGATAGCCGGAGCGCCCAGCAAAATCTGCCAGGCATACGCTGAATCATACACTAAATATCCGACGATTTCCCCCAAGGTCATGCCGCCGCTCAGCATCAAAATCAGCACGCCGATCATAATGCCTCTCCGCTGGGGCGGTGAATATTCCGCTAAATACGCCGTAGCACTGGGATAATCGGAGCCTACGACAACGCCCGCCAAAAATCGTATAACAAATAGTTGTAATGGTGTTTCAACAAATATAGATGCAATAGATAATGCCGCCATTGCCAATGGAATCACGACAAAGGGCAGCTTTCGTCCAACCCTGTCCGATAAATACCCAAATACAGGTCCCCCTATCAAGACGCCCATCAAGGCGGCGGAACCAATCGCACCGGTCCAAAACACATCCAGTTCCATCAGCGGCCTGAGATGCATCAACGCCGGCCCAATAACCGTTAAAATATACCCGTCCAGCAAAGACGTACCACCGCAATATAAAGTCAGTCTGTTTAAAAAGGCGTTAAATTTCTTTTCTTGTCTCTGTGAATACGTGAAATACCTCCCCTTCCGTTCTTACAACATTCATACCGCACATCACGTCGCAGCAGGCAATAGCTTCGAACAAAATTGTCTGGAGTATACAAACGGGCCGAGTGGCAATACGATGACAGGCCGCTTTTTTTGGTAAGGAGCGCATAAAATAATTAGCCAAATCCCGTCAACACGTATAACCAGACAGCCCGTGTATACCTGTTTATTATATTGTTTTTATGGCCTTTACTTATTAGGGTCAGGGGGCTTTACGCCTATATACAGAACGATGTTCTATTATATAGGCGCAAAGCGATATGAGGGTGAATAGGAAACTTAGTCGAATACGCAGCCCGGATTCAGAATGTTATTCGGGTCAAACGCATGTTTAATCCCTTTCATAATCTGCATAACTGTCGGTGAATACTGTAAATTCATGTACGGTTTTCTGGTCTTGCCGGTACCATGCTCTGCCGTAATGGTTCCGCCGTATTTCAAAGCAGCTTCATAAAAATCTTTCCGCATGTCATCAGCCCAGCTCGGTACATTGCCTTCCTCGTCGCGAAGGATAAAGTTATGGAAGTTACCGTCGGCAACGTGACCTACGCGCGGTGTTGTCGATCCGTATTTCTTAGCGATTTCATCAAAATCAGCCAGCAATTCATTGACGTGGCATACGGGAACTGCCGTATCCAGCGAATCTACGAAATACGGTTTAAATACTTCATACATTGCCGAGCGGATATCCAAAATGGTCTTCTGATCCTTCTTGCTTTCAGCAATAATGCAGTTGATAGCGCCATTTTCCGAAGATATAGCATCAATCTTTTCAGCCGTATCATAGACTTCATCTTCATCCTTGCCTTCCAGCATGTAGATAATATCTACTTTGCCTTCGTCTTTCAGCGGCCAAGTCTTGCTGATTTCTTCGCCCGTCTTCAATGCAATAGAGCGGTCCATATATTCAACAGCTAAGGGAACAATTCCAGCGACCTGTACAGCCGATACACAGTTAACTGCGTCTTTCGGATTGGCAAAGGACATAACCATCGTGCCCGTATGTTCCAGTCTGGGATGAAGTTTAAAAGTAACTTCCAACACGACGCACAATGTGCCTTCCGAACCGACAATGAGGTGCATTAAATCATAGCCCATGTTATTTTTCAGCAGTTTTCCGCCTAACTGAACGATTTCACCAGACGGCAGACACACCTTTAAGCCTTTTACATAGCTTCTCATAATCCCGTGTTTTACAGCGCGGACGCCGCCGGCATTTTCAACAGCTAAGCCGCCGAGCTGCGCACCTTCGTCACCAGGATGACAGGGGAAGTATAATTCATGAACCTCTTTATCTAAATATTCGTTAAGCTGATACAACGTTACGCCAGTCTGCGCCGTAACCATCATGCCGATTTTATCGACTTCCAAAATCTTGTCAAACCGTTCCATCGACATAATAACGCTTGGCTGTGTCGGAATAACGGCACCGCAGGCACCTGTACCGCCGCCGCGAGGAATTACAGGAAACAGCATTTCATTGGCGAGCTTTAAGATTTCTGAAACTTCTTCATTAGTACCCGGACGAACAACGACACAATCAGGTTCTGCTTCGGGACGAACTAATTCTTCCGTTTCATCGTATAAGTATCTGCTGACGTCGTCATCCTGTACAAATACATATTTTTCTCCGCAAATGGCCTGCAACCGTTCAATAATTTTCTGATCCATATAGACAAACTCCTTTCTGAAAAACATTTAAATTAAAACCGACTTTTATTTATTACGCCGCAGCACTGGATTTACCAATCTTATGCTTGCGTTTGTAAATCTGAATTGCAATGGAATTTAATACGCCGATAGCCATAACAACGGCTGCAAACAAGAAGATTCTATCAAATCCGGCGTTTCCGTAAACATCCAGCCAATATCCATACAATACAAAGATGAACAAATCAGGACAGTAGCCGATGCAGCAGACCAGCCCCGATGTGGACCCAGCGTACTTACGAGGAATTTCCAATTCAGACGGTACGGCAAACATCGCACCGCGGGCCATGTAAGTAAATACACCGGTAATGATTGTCATGACAATCAACAGAGTAGCATCTGTGCCTGGCGGCAGCATCTTAAAGATGACCACGAAGATAATCGCACCTAATAGAGAAACACCAACGACAGCTGACAAAGAACGGAACTTATCACCTAACCATCCGCCTAACGGAGCCCCAACGAACCGTGTGCCGTAAATTCGAATGATAGCCAGGCCGCCGGAAAACACTACGGAAGCACCTAGTACATTACTGAAATAAGGCGTATAGTACGAAAGCGTACAGTACATTGTGTACGTAGCAAAGACAGCGATGCCGGACATCCATGTCCGCGGATTCGTCACAACATGTACCCAGTCCTTGACGGTCATCTTTTCTTCCGGTTCAGCCGACGTATTGTCCTTCTTTGCCGTTTCCGGTTTTGGAATCAGGAAATACAAGCAAATCAATGTAATGACGCCAATAACAGCGTAGCAGATGATAGCCGCTTTTAAACCGTTAACGCCGTATGCGTCCGTTGCAAATTTTGTAAAAAAGTACAAGGCAATGAAATTTACGATAACGTTCCCTACACCGCAAAACGCTTCAACAAAACCGAATATGGTTCCCTGCTGCCGTTCATGCCCTACTAAGCGGCACAGCTTGATGTGAGCGGGAAAATAGAGAAACAATCCGGAAAATGCAAATCCAGCCCAGACAACTAAGGCAAAGGTATAATTCATATTAAATGCAAACAGAACATTTAACACACAAATTAAGCCAACGCCAATCATGTAAATAGATTTCGCATTAAAACGGTCGCTCAACATTCCGCCAAAGGCGGCCAGAATATTGCCAATACCAAAAATCGTAATAAGATATCCAAGCTCTTGCTGTGAACAACCTAGGGCTGAAACCAACGCATCGTAAAATACATATTGGATAAACGGTGTAGCATATACTACAGTATATCCAAGCCCTAGGAAGAAAATAATCACGAACTGTTTAATAGACAATCTGATCTTTTCTTGTTCATTTGACATACTATTCTCTCCCTTCGTTCTGTTCTACGGAACAACGTTCTGATATTTTCATTGACTTTATGGTATCACATATATTCGTATTCCGCAAGAATTTTTATGGTATTTATGTATCTTATTTTGTAATTATTTATAGTCTAATTATAATAATCTGTAATTTTTAAATATATTTAATTCATTTATTAAAATATAAGTAATTGTTAGCACGATTTAAATTATACTTATTCTTTACTCAAATATTCTTACATGTTTTGGCTAACTATTATGCGGCATGAAGCTCCACAAAAAAACACCAAAATATACAAGATAAACTCGTATATTTTGGCGTTTTTTATCTTTTATGCAAACATATATCCGACTTTCATCGCCTGCGTATTTAAGGCTTCAAACTTTTCTTTACCTTTGCGGCGGAAAGTTTCATTCATGCCGTCAATTGCTTCCTGCAGCGTAAAATCACCTGTTTCTTTGATAATGACGCCGCTCATAACGATGTTAGCCCCCTTCGGATGATTAACTCGTTCAGCCAAGTTCATGCATGGTACAGAAATAACTTTTACATCTGTTCTAAAATTCTCCGGCAGCGTAACCATATTGGAGTTAATGATGACAACGCCTCCCGGTTTTACCATAGAAGCAAATTTTGTCAGCGTTTCATCATTCATGGCTAATAAAATATCAGCTTCTTCCTTTTCAGGGCTGTAAATCCGGCCTTCGCCGAATTTCACAACGCAGCTGGCCGTGCCGCCGCGCATAGCCGAGCCGTACTCGGGGCTCCACGTCGCCTTATAGCCTTTATAAATTGCCATTTCAGCAATCATCGTACCGGCAGTCAATACGCCCTGACCGCCCAGTCCGCCTAAGAGTATTTCTTTCATTCCGATTCACTCCTTCCTCATTATTCCTTCGCATCAGGCACTTTAAATTCGCCAATGGGGAAATACGGTTTTACGACTTTTTCGATATGTTCCATTGCCTGAACAGGCGTCATGTGCCAGTTCGTCGGGCACGGGGAAAGAATTTCTACGAACGAATAGCCTTCACCGGACAATTGTACTTCAATTGCTTTTTTGATAAATTTCTTGGCCTGGATAATGTCTTTTACGCTGGCAACACTGCCGCGGGCGACGTAGGACGGATGGAAGCTGTGCGCGATCATTTCCGGGAAATGCATCGGCATACCTGTCAGGTCGCAGTCGCGGCCGGCAACGGTCGTGCTGGTTTTCTGTCCCGGCAGCGTCGTCTGGCTCATCTGGCCGCCAGTCATGCCGTAGTTCGTATTGTTGATGACGATCGTCGTAAACCGTTCGTTGCGGTACGCGGCACTCGTGCTTTCGCCGATGCCGATACTATAAGCGTCACCGTCACCCTGATAGGAAATGATGACATTATCAGGATTTACGCGCTTCATGCCGGTGCAGACGGCGC
Source organism: uncultured Megasphaera sp. (assembly GCA_900554215.1). Taxonomy (GTDB): domain Bacteria; phylum Bacillota; class Negativicutes; order Veillonellales; family Megasphaeraceae; genus Megasphaera. The sequence goes on along the minus strand of USGG01000004.1, from coordinate 59,776 downwards.
CTGCGCGGCCGTGAGGACAATGCTGACGGTCGCAGTTTAAGCCGCCGCCCAGCAGGCTGGAGCAGCCTACGCCGATACCGAAAATAATGTTTTTATCCTGCCCCAATTCTTCCAGCGCTTCTGTAATCAAGCGGATAACTACACCGTGACCGCAGCCAGGGCAGAAGCCCATAGGTCTATTGGCAATATACGGAATTTTTCTTGCTACAGCCATATCAATATACCTCCTTCAACGTCCCTTGCAGCACGCTCTTGTAATCGTCGATAATCATCTTGCGCGACGGAACTCCCCAGATATGAGGATTGGTAAATACAGGTACATGGCCTCGCTTCTGCCGTTTCAATGTCAACGCTACGTCGTCGATGAGCTGACCTGTCGCATTTGCTTCGACAGTCAATACGCCTTTTACGTTCGGATTGATCTTTTCAAAGGCTTTTTCCGGGAACGGCCAAACCGTAATCGGGCGGATGAAGCCGACCTTTTCGCCCTGCGAACGGAGATATTCGACAGCGCCGATGACACTGCGGCCCGTAAGGCCGTACGCAACAAATACGTAGTCGGCGTCTTCCAGATAGCCATCTTCCCAACGCTGTTCGTTTTCTTTTACTTTGGCAAATTTTTCGACCATCCATTCCTTCGCTTCCTGTACGCTGTCGCGGTCGAAAATACCGATGCGCGGATGCGTATAATGGCCGTCCATGCCCCATTCATAGCGATGCGGTTCCTGCATCGGCGGCAGTTCGCAGTCTTCCATCATATGACTGAGAGCGGCTTCCGTCATGAGCACGCAGATCATGCGGTATTTTTCCGCTAAGTCAAAGCCGAGGCCAACTAAATCTACAGCTTCCTGTACACTAGCCGGGCACAGTACCAGCTGGCGGTAATCGCCGTTGCCGCCGCCGCGGGTATCGCGGAGGTAGTCGCACTGAGATGATACGAGCGTGCCGATACCGTTGCCGTAGCGCACCGAGTTGACGATAAGAGCCGGCAGCTGTTCGTCAGCCAATACGGACATACCTTCCTGCTTCAAGCTGAGGCCCGGTCCGCTGGATGCCGTGATAGCCCGGACGCCGCACGTTGCCGCGCCGACTACCATATGGATACTGGCAATTTCCGATTCTGCCTGGATAAACGTGCCGCCTACTTCCGGCAGACGCCACGATAAATACTCTAAAATTTCCGTCGTCGGAGTAATAGGATATCCGGCGAACATTCTTGCACCGGCACGTACTGCCGCTTCCGCAATGGCTTCATTGCCTTGAATAAATTGTTTCATAATTCCACCTCCTATTACCCTAACACTTCGTATACGCCGTCAGGACAAACGATATAACAGGTTCCGCAGCCAATGCACTGGCTGTGATCAATGACCGTAAAATGATACCCGGCTTTGTTCATGTCATCACTGAAGGAAATGCATTTTTTAGGGCAATTCACTACACAAAGCTCACATTGTTTGCACCGTTCAGGGCTCGTTAAAACTTTTACATCTTGTTCGCTCATTCTGTTCCCTCCTTGTCAGAAACATCATGGAATTTATACTTTTTTCTGGCTTTTACGCCAAATTTTCATCTTTTCTGCCTCTTGAATCAGTTCTTCTCTAAAATCAGGGTGGGCAATAGAAATCAGCAATTCTGCCCGTTCCCATGTAGATTTACCTTTCAGCTGCACAGCACCGTATTCCGTGACGACGTAGTTGGTCATTGTCCGCGGCGTCGTAATGATCGTGCAGGGCTCGAAACTGGCACGAATCCGGCTGATAACGGTTCCGTCTTTTTTCTTATATGTCGACGGCAGGCAGATAAAGCCCTTTCCGCCCTTCGAGCGATACGAACCTAACATGAAATCTACCTGGCCGCCAGTCCCTGAAATCTGGAACATGCCGGAGCTTTCGGCAGACACCTGACCGTACAAATCTACTTCAATGGCCCCGTTGATAGCCATGAAATTATCATGCTGGGCAATGATAAAGGGGTCATTGACATAGCTTACCGGGAAGGTGGCGCAGGAAGAGTTCCGATTGACAAAGTCATAGCAGCTCTTCCTGCCCATGGCAAAGGTAAATACGTGTTTTCCGGGATTTAAGGTCTTCTTTCTTCCGTTAACGCGTCCCGACTGAATCATATCGACCATAGAGTCAGTAAACATTTCCGTATGAATCCCCAAATCCTTTAAGTCCGACTGGGAAATCATCGCGCCGATGGCATTGGGAATGCCGCCGATGCCTAACTGAATAGTCGCGCCGTCGCACAATTCTTTCATAACGTGCCCGGCAATTTGCTTATCAATATCCGTCGGTTCAACTGGAATAGCTTCTACCAGCGGATGAGACGTTTCTACAATTAAATCGACTTCCGAAATATGAACGGTTTCATAATAGCCGCCATAGCAGATGGGCATCTGTTGATTGACTTCGACAATGACTTTGTCAGCCAATTCAATCATTTCCTTATTATGCGATACCTGAGGTCCCAGATAAAAATTACCATTTTCATCCATAGGAGATACCGGTACCATAGCAACATCGCTATGAAGGGTCTTTTTAAAATACGAAGGCAGTTCATGATACAGCATCGGCACATAGTAACACTGCCCTTGTTTCATGAGCTTCCGCTCTACACCGCTGAGATGGAAGCTGTTATACGTAAATGCTTCCCCTTCCGGATCAGCTTCGACGACGGCCGGCATGATCGGGTCAAAGTCCGTTCTGATTTTCACATCCCGCAGTTCGTCTTTTCTCGCCGCCAGCGCCCGGTCTAATACGGTCAAAGGACTTCCAAAGGAACCGTATTCTACCCAGTCGCCGCTTTTAATAATTTTCACCGCTTCTTCAGGAGTTGTTAATTTTTTCTGATATTCTTCTTTATAATTCATACGACAGCTCCTTTCTCATAGGATTACTCATCCATAGCTCTTATATCTTTCGTCAATGTCGACACACGCTGCGCGCATTGCTTCAAAAGTCGTACTTTTTCTTCGAAATCATTATCAAATACCCTGGTTTTAGGTCCGGATATAGAGATAGCCGCAATCGCCTTTCCCTTTTTATTAAAGATCGGCGCGCCTACGCAAAACAAACCTTCTTCTCGTTCTTCGTTGTCCAGCGCATAGCCTTGCTTACGGACTTGTTCCAATTCTGCCTGCAGCGCTTCTACGCTGGTCAACGTGTTTTTAGTATATGCATAAAACTTCGTATCCTTTACCACTTGCCAATCAATCTCGTTAAACGCCAGCATACATTTGCCGACAGACGAAGCGTAAGCGTCCATATGAGAGCCGATTTCAGGATTCATGCTCAACATCGGCTGCGGTCCGCGGGCCTTGTAAATAACGACGCTCTTATAGCCGTTCAGCGAATCGACATGCAAAATGGAAACGTTGACGATATCCTTTACCTTCATATACAAAATATCCGCTTCCGGCGCTACTATATCAGCTAAAGAATACGTATTGGCAACCATCATGCCGATAGCATATAAGCTGGCTCCTAACCAATACTTATCGGTTACCTCGTTTTTTTGTACAAAGTGCTTCGATTGCAGCGTAACTAACGTCCGATGCACCGTACTTTTATATACGCCTAATTGGTTAGCAATTTCTGAAACGCCCATCTCCTTTCCTTCTCCATACAAAAGCAACAATACGTCTAATGCCCGTTCTACAGATGCTATATTACTATTATTCATAATGAGAATGCACTCCTTTACAATCTAGTTATTTCTAACTAAATTGTAACACTTACCCTCTCTTTTTTAAAACATCTAGCGGAACAGAAAAATCAACTTCTTCAAGCGTCAACATGTGCGTGCCATATTTTTTCTTATACCAAACAAACAAGCCTAAAAACAGGGGTATACTGCTATATGTAACGATGAGGCCTCCCCAGTCGATTTCACTTTCGGCAAAGAAAAACAACGCTTGGCCAATAATAACGACAGCGCAAATTCCCATGCCGATCCAAGGTCCCAGAGGGAAAAACTTGCTTGCATAAGGCAACTCGTCCACACGATGTCCCTGCGCAAGATACGCTCTGCGGAACCGGTAATGGCTCCAGGCTATACCCAGCCAGGCGATAAAACTTGTCAGTCCCGCGCCGTTTACTAGCCAGACATATACCTTGCCAGTTCCTGCGACGGACGTAAGGAAGGCCATCATACCCACGACCGCCGTAAACGCTACGGACATATAAGGCACGCCTCGCGAACTGGTCTTGGCCAGGAACTTAGGCGCTTTCCCCTCTAAAGCCAAGGCGTACAGCATTCTGGAACCAGCATACAACCCCGTGTTGCCGCAGGACAGTACAGCCGTCAGGATGACAGCGTTCATAACGGACGCAGCCAACGCCATCCCGGCTCGTTCAAAAACCAAGGTAAAGGGACTGACTCCGATGGCTTCCAAACCGCTTTTTAACAAATCCGGGTCATTATACGGCATCAAAAAGCTGATAACGAGAATCGTACCAATGTAAAACAGTAAAATTCTCCAAAACACCGTGTGAATCGCTTTTGGGACGTCTCGGCGCGGATTCGCCGATTCGCCGGCAGCAACGCCGACTACTTCAGTCCCCATAAAGGAATATCCGGCAATTAAAAACACACTGAACGTAGCGAATAACCCGCCGGGGAACATTCCGTCTCCTGCCTGCCAATTTTCAAATCCTACAGGCTGGCCTCCGCCAATAATCCCCAGAATAAGGCCCACGCCCAAAATCAGAAACACGATAACCGTTACAACCTTAATTCCTGCAAACCAAAACTCCGACTCCCCATATAATTGAGCGGATAATATGTTCAGCAAAACAAGAATAAGCAGAAATGCCGCACTCCAGAGAAATGAACTGGTATTGGGAAACCAAAACTGAATGATCATAGCGGCGGCGACGAGTTCAGAAGCTAACGTAACCGCCCAATTAATCCAATAATTCCATCCTAATGCAAATCCCAGCGCCGGGTCGATAAACCGCGACGCATAGGTTTCAAATGAACCGGAAACGGGCATAAACGTTGACATTTCCCCCAGACTGGTCATTAGAAAGTAGACCATAATCCCAATCGCAAGATATGCGGTCAACGTGCCGCCCGCGCCGGCGCTACTGAGAGAGCCGCCTAAAGCGACGAATAACCCCGTTCCAATAGTTCCCCCTAAGGCAATCATTGTAATGTGCCTGGCTTTAAGCGCCCGCCTTAACGTACCATCGGTACTGCCATCCATTCAAACCTCCCCCTTTATTCCCAAGTAATAGAACAACGTTCTATTACTTGGGTACACGAGTCTATTCTGCCATAGCCTGAACAGTTTCATGATTCTGTTTCCGCAACCTCAAAATACCGATAGCTGCAAAGAACCCGATAATCAGTACAACCGTTTGGAAAATGAACATATAGGTATAAGCCGTCTTTCCATATACGTCCAGCCAATATCCAAACAGCGTAAACTGGAATAAGTCAGGAGAGAAGCCAATAGCCGCCGCAATCCCAATGGTAGACGCTGTCAATTCCCTAGGAATGCCCGCTTCCGTAATGGTCGCATAGTACGCGCCCCGGCCAATATATACTGCTGCAGATAAAATCAATGTCAATGCAATCAAAATCGGCGCTGTCATCGTATGTACTGTAAGCAGCATGATAAATCCCAAAATCCCCAAAGCCTGTACACCCAACAAAACTTTTGACGGAGATTTCAAAATATCAGAAAGTATGCCGCCAATAGGAGCGCCCAGCAACGTCATCCCATGTTGTCTCAAGATAGCAACCCATCCAGTAAAAACAATAGTAACTCCAAGTACGTCCGTAAAATACGGAGTGAAGTATGTCAATGTAGTCAGGAAGGAATAAATAGAGAATACGAGGATAGCTACCAACCAAGTGGCTTTTTTACGGCCTACTAAAATGAAGTCTTGGATAATATTCGTCTTTTCTTCCGTTTCCAAAGATTTCTTCGGCTTTTCAAGAACAAAGAATGCGATAACGCCTAACACGATGGACAAAATTGCGACACCCATCATCGCAGCTGTTAAGCCGGCAATACCTTCCATAAACTTGACGTAAATGGCCATCATCATCATATTGATAATAATATTCCATACGCCAATGAAGGTTTCATTAAAACCGAAGATTTTTCCCTGATTTTCATCAGTCGTTAAACTTCTAATAATCTTAATGTGTGCCGGATAATTCATAAACAAACTAGCAAAGGCAAAGCCAATCCAAATGAATACGGCAAACGAATACGTAGGATTAAACACGAAAGCAATTGTCAACAGACCATTTAGAATAACTGAACCTACGTATATGTATTTGTAGTTGAAGCGATCAGCAAACCATCCTCCAAGAGGTGCCCCCCAAATATTTCCAAACCCATATATGGTGATCAAAAACCCCATTTCCATGTTTGTCCCGTTGATGAATTCTTTAAATGGGTCATACCATATATATTGTATAAAAGGAATAATATATACAATGGACCAGCAAGCCCCTAAAACAAACATGGTCAAAACTAACTTGAAACTCACTTTATTTGTCATTTTTTTGCGTCCCTCCTTAGATGGAGTGTTTCTATCTTTGTAAAGTTTACATCAGCAAATACTTTTTAAAGCTTTTCCCAGCAAATGAATCCCTTCTACGATCTTTTCTTCCGATACGGTCGTGAAGTTCATGCGCATCGTATTCTTCGGGCCTTCATTAGCGTAGAAGAATTCGCCGGGAATATAGGCGACACCGTATTCTAAAGCCGTGTCTAAGAAAGCGTTGGCGTCGACGTGTTCCGGCAGGACAACCCAGATAAACATGCCGCCTTCCGGCTTCGTAAACTTCACATTAGCCGGAAATTCTTTTTCCATTTCAGCCAGCATGAGCTCGCATTTGTCCTTGTACGCCTGCTGAATTCCCTGAATGTGTTTTTCAAGGTCATAGGAATTCATGAATGCCACAGCCTGTACCTGGACAAATTGGTTGCACTGTAAATCCCAGCCTTCCTTGATCAATTCGGCTTGTTTGATGACTTCCGGATTCGCGCACATCCATGCCAGGCGAAGGCCGGGTGCCAATATTTTCGAGAAAGAACCTAAATATATGATTTTTCCCTGCGTATCCATAGATTTCAACGTAGGAACGAATTCGCCTTTAAACCGAATTTCTCCATAAGGATTATCTTCAACTACCATGACGTCGTACTTATTGATAACTTCCATAAAGGCTTTGCGCCGTTCCAGTGTCCAAGCTTTACCTGTCGGATTTTGGAAATTAGGAATAACGTACAGTAACTTAACTTTTGGATTTTCACTTAATACCTTATCCAACTGCTCCGTATCAATTCCATCTTCATCCGTATCTACGCCTATAAATTGAGCCCCATAGGGACGACAAGCATTGATTCCGCCCAAATAGCTTGGATTTTCAGCAACAACGATATCCCCTTCTTCCAGGAACATCATAGCAGTCAACGCCAATCCCTGCTGAGAGCCTGTCGTCATGATGATATTGTCCACAGTCGCATGAATATTTTCTTTACGAGCCATTCGTTCGAGGATTTTATCAAGCATCGGCCCGTAGCCTTTAGTCAATCCATATTGAAAAGCTTCTTTACCTTTTTCCCGAATCATTTTTTCTGTCGAAACCGCTAATGCTTCCAACGGAAATAAATCCGGATCCGGCAAGCCAGCTGCAAAAGAAATTACTCCTGGCTTTTTAGATATTTTTTTCTGTACATCACGAATAGCCGACGGTTGAATTCTTGACATTCTTTCAGAAAACTGCATATGAATCACTCCTTAAATTTATTTTTTGTTCTGTTGTATAGAACGTTGTTCTGTTTTTTTTATCTTAATTACATGGTATCATAGGTATATAGCATTTACAAGTCACTTTTTGCATATTTCTTATTCTTTTTAGAAATATACTATGTATTTCTTATAAATTTTAGTAATCTTACATTATTTTATTGATATAATATATCAATAAACTAAACATATTTATATACTAAGAGCAGATTAAATCCAGTGTAATGCTGCATTAAATTCTTTAAAATGTCGTCCTATAATAAGAATTGCAATTAATAAGAAGCTATCTTTTTATCTAAAAACAATCCACACTCTCTCAATGCAACAATTATAACGAAAAATCTACAACAAAAATCCCGGCACTGCCTGATGAGACAGTACCGGGATTTTTTATAAGAAACCCGCAAAAAGGTTTTCTGCTATGTAATTATAGTCTAGCGTTCCTTACCCTTCAACGCAGGCAATACCGCGTTTTAAGGCTTCCATGTTCAGCGGAACGAGCTTTGCTTTCTTGCCCGTGAACATTTCATGGATCATGTTTTCGATGGTTTCTACTTTCAGCACCTTCGTAGCCGCTACGTATGCGCCGAGCATAACCATGTTGCTGACCTTGGGATTGCCCAGTTCGCGGGCAATGTCGTCGCACGGTACATAGTATACCTTGACGTCGTCACGGTCTACCTTGTCCGGCACAATGCTGCTGTTGATGAACATAATGCCGCCTTTTTGTACGTGCGGGCCGAATTTTGCCAATGCCGCGCGGTTCATGACTACGACTTCCGACGGATATTCTACCAGCGGGGAACCAATGCGTTCATCGCTCAAAATAACCGTACAGTTCGCCGTGCCGCCGCGCATTTCCGGGCCGTACGAGGGTACCCATGAAACCTGCAGATCTTCTTCTACCCCTGCTTCTACAAGGTTTTTACCGATAGACATGACGCCCTGGCCGCCAAAACCGGAGAGTATGACTTCGTGTTTCATATTATTGCACCTCCGCATCTTTAATTACGCCAAGAGGATAGTACGTAGCCATATTTTCCATGAGCCACTTGTTTGCTTCATGAATATCCATACCCCAGTTCGTCGGGCAGGCGGCTAATACTTCGATAAAGGTAAATCCGTCGCCGTTCATCTGACGTTCAAAGGCTTTCTTGATCGCCTTTTTCGCTTTCATCAAGTGTGGAATATCGACAACGCAGACGCGTTCTGCATAGACGAGGCCGTCCAACGTCGACAGCATTTCTGCTACGCGCATCGGTTTGCCCGCCTGTTCTACCGTACGGCCCAAGGGAGCCGTCGTAGCGCGCTGGCCAATCAGGGTCGTCGGAGCCATCTGGCCGCCCGTCATGCCGTAGATTGCGTTGTTGATGAAGATCGTCGTGAATTTTTCACCGCGCATGGCAGCGTGTACGATTTCTGCCGCGCCGATGGATGCCAGGTCGCCGTCGCCCTGATAGGTGAAGACGGGGACGTTCGGATGGGTGCGTTTTACGCCCGTCGCTACGGCAGGCGCACGGCCGTGAGCGGCTTCCAGCATATCGCAGGCAAAGTAGTTGCCGGCGAATACGGAGCAGCCTACGGGGCATACGCCGATAGCCGTCTTGATCGCATCCATTTCTTCCAGCGTTTCCGCAATTAATTTATGCACGATACCGTGGCTGCAGCCGGGGCAGTAATGTAATTCGGTATCCTGCAAGCCTTTGGACTTTGCATATATAGTCTTCATATTATTTTACCTCCCCCATGACTGCTTCTGCCTTGGCTTCGATTTCCGAAACCGTCGGGATCATGCCGCCCAACCGGCCATAGAAATCGATCGGTTTCCGGTCGCCAACGGCAAGCTTGACGTCTTCGACCATCTGGCCGGCGCTCATTTCTACGTCCAGGAATACCTTAACCGATGCCTGTTCTGCAATTTCTCTCAGGCGGGCATACGGGAACGGCCACAGCGTAATCGGGCGGAATACGCCGGCTTTGATGCCTTTCTTGCGCAGGTTTTCCGCCACCGTAATGGCAATACGGGCCGGCGTGCCATAGGCCGTGAAGACCAGTTCTGCGTCTTCCAGCATGATTTCTTCCCAGCGTACTTCGTTCTTTTCGATTTCTGCGTAAATCTTCAGCAGCTCTTCGTTGTGTTTTTCGCACGACGGGGCGTCGATGAGCAGGGAGTTGATGAAGTTGTTGTGGTCACGGTCGCCGCGTCCGCTCGATGCCCAGTCCTTCGGCGGCAGGGGACGCTGTTTGTGTTCTTTCCATACGATTGGTTCCATCATCTGACCGATGAGGCCGTCTGCCAATACGACGACAGGCGTGCGGTACTGGTCAGCAATGTCGAAAGCTTCCTGTACCAGGTCGACAGCTTCCTGCAGGTTGGCCGGAGCCAGGACTGGCGTACGATAGTCGCCGTTTCCGCCACCGCGGGTTGCCTGGAAATAGTCTGCCTGGGACGGCTGGATGGAGCCAAGGCCCGGGCCGCCGCGCATGACGTTGACGATAACCGCCGGCAGCTGTGCGCCTGCGGCGTAGCTGATGCCTTCCTGTTTCAAGCTGACGCCCGGAGACGACGAGGACGTCATAGCGCGAACGCCGGAACCGGCCGCGCCGTATACCATGTTGATAGCTGCTACTTCCGATTCAGCCTGTACGAACACGCCGCCTACCTGAGGCATTCTCAGCGACATATATTCAGGGATTTCATTCTGCGGGGTAATGGGATATCCGAAGAAACCGCGACAGCCTGCACGAATTGCGGCTTCAGCTATAGCTTCACTGCCCTTCCAAATTTCTCTTTTCATGGAACAGTTCACACTCCTCTTTGTTAGTCCTTTTCAATAGTAATGATCGAATCCGGGCAAATTCTTGCGCAGCTTGCGCAGCCGATGCAGAGCGATTCATCCGTGCAGTGTGCCGGCCGGTAGCCCTTAATATTCGTGCCGTCTTCCAAGGCCAGAATCTGTTTGGGACATACGGTGATGCACAATCCGCATCCTTTACAACGCTCTTTTCTGAAAGTCAAATGCATTGCCATAGGTGTTACGTCTCCTTTCTTTGCGGGTGTCATTCCCAAGGTTTCTTCATGTACAACTGCATAGGGAATACAGGATATACTAAATCCGAAACCCGATCTGCCAAACGTAGGGGGACAGCATGGCAGACTACGGGGATTCCGGTTAATACCGATACTTCCTGCGCCATCTTCGCGCCGGCAACGACGTCTTCAACGTCGGTCAGCTGGCAGCAGTGCGTATTATTGACCAAGCCGTCGATATTCATTCCTGACGACTGTTCAATCGCCCGTACATATCGTTCGGCTTTTTCTGCCGTATCCGATAAGGGCCGATTGGCATTGACGACGCACAGCACACGGGCTCCGCATCGCTGAAGATCATGACGATAGCGGGCCAGCACTCTGGCTCCCGACGGGTCGCCGCCAATATCTAAAATCCCATATAACTCAGGATTATCAAACAAGGCAAATACATCGGGCGGCATAGACGGCAAGTCAGCATCTACATGCATCTGCGAGCTGGCAATCAGCCGGCCGCCTCGTTCTTCTATCATATCCCGGCATTCGCGCGAGCGAAAATATGGGTCTACGACATCTAAATCAGCCAAGGCAAAGGGATGCCCCTTATCAGCCAAGGCCATTGCCATATTTACGGCAAATTCCGTTTTGCCGCTGCCAAAGTGCCCTACGATAACCGTAAGCCGAGCGGCATCTATCCAATTATCCATGGTGTAAACTCCTCATTTATTGGGGAATCCATAAAAATCCTTGAATCCGTTCCCTTATTCTGTCATGTTAAAAGAATTGGTTTTCTCATTCTTAAATATTGTTGTACATTTGCTTTAAGTGTACATTTTATCATGACCATTTGGTATTTATATTATACCTTAAATCGAAGACTTTCGCAAGATAGATTCAAGTAAAACGTTCATCTTATGCAAATTGAATCTAGCTATATTTCACTTATTGCATCGAAAACATAGCCTCTCTCATGCAAATCCTCTGTCTAAGTGAGAATAAAATCCTCTGGAAGTAAATCCCGATAGAGAAATATTATGTAAGTGATCATGTAACAACCCAGAGGTATTACAAAAACTATAAAAAATAGATTACGCATAGCATAATAAGGAGAAATTTCAGCATCGACTATCTGCCGAAAACTTGGTATACTCAGCGGGTAGACTGAAAAGTATGCAAAACATAACGAGCCCCTTCAAGAGTGCCATCTTGAAGGGGCTCTTGCGTTGATTACGGCCAACGCCATGCCAGGCTAGTTGCTTAAAATCATAACAGCAAAACGGGCTTGCCCGCGCGATTGCGCGAGACAGGCCCGTTTTTTATGCACTGCACTATTCTTTTCTACTGCCAAATAGCCTTCATCGTGTCTTTGTACGATTCGTTCAGGTGGTTGATGATGACGTTGAACATGGTGTAAATCATGTCGCCGTCGGCTTCCCCGTCCTTGAACAATACGCACGTGTCCATGACGAGGTTGCCTTCGTCGTCGGCGTAGTATTTAAAGGATTTATACTTCTTGTTGTAGCCGTTCATGAGCTCCAGCACGGCTTCCCTATTGTCATCGCGAAGGGCTTTCGGCGCGACGAGAAGGCGGATCATGCAGTAAATGCTGCTGTCCAGGATGACCAGCGTCGGGAGCTGGTTACCGCCGACGTCGATGTGGGAGCGGAAGACGACGGTGTTCAGCGCATCGTCCTTGATTTCGTCGACCGTAAAGGCCGCGATTTGTTTTTCTTTTAAATAGTCTTGAAATAATTCTGCTTTTTTATTCATGGGAATCCCATCCTTTCTCTTACAGCAGCTGGGAGCCCTGTCATGCAGGGCCCCTGCCGCCATGTAGTTCATACAAACTGCCTTTCCTTATTCGACGATGACCTCGTCTTCTTCAGCGTTTTCCACGCTGTGACCGCTGCCGCTCGTCAGGCCGTACCGTTCGTGGTACGACAGGTCAGGCGCGTAATACTTGTCGTAGAAGTTGTAGAAATCCTCATCGGTGAATATATTCATCCAGTTGACCTGGCTATACCGCTGATTGTATGCGTAATTGTGGTCAGCCAGATGGAGCAGGTTGCCGTTGCTGATCTGGACGGTTCCTTCCGGCGAGAAGAAGATATGCATCCACTTGTCGTTCAGCTCGTCGCTGTTCCACGCCGCGAGGTCGTCCTTCGGGCTGTTGATGCTCGTGTTGACCCAGTACGAGCTCGATACGCTGTCATCGTAGACCGGAGCCGAGCCGAAGACGTTCGTCGTCATGTCATCGGTGCTGAAGGTGGCCTTATCCTGTACGTAAACCTTGTCCAGATGCAGCGCTCCCTCACTGACGTGGATATTGCCGGTATTCAGCCACAGATGGTCGAAGCGCACGCCGCCGTTGGTCAGGATGTCGCCAATCACGAGGTTGTCAATCGGCTGATCGTCCGCCGTGCCTTCCGGCGTAATGACCAGGAAACCGTCGCCGTCTTCACGCTGCGTGATGCTGTCCAGATCCATGTTGGAGCCGGAAATCGCAATCTGCTGGGCCGCTTCGATGTTTTCCACATCCATGTCCTTGCCTTCGGACTTCACGAAAACAGCTACGAGGTTGCCGCTGACATTGACGAGGTGGAGATTGCCATCAGCTACGGAAACGCCGGCGTCCTTCTTCGCATACAGCTCGTACAAGTCAACGTCGCCGACGCCGTCGTGTTTAACCGTCACATTGCCTTCCTCGGCACGAATATTCGCCCAGTCTCCATCAGCACCTTTGCCATTCGTGTCTTTAATATCGCCTTTGCCGCCTTCGTTGATAGAAACGGTCACGTCGCCGCCATTCGACGTTACATAGATGTCTTCATGGACGCCGTCCTGCGTACCTTCAAAGAGGATATTGCCGGAATTTACGTTTAAATCAATGTTTTGCCCTGCCGTCAGGTCATCGCGAACGATCATATCGCCTTTGGTTTCCACCGTAAAGGCAAGGTTTCCTCCGGCGTCCACTTCGCTATTGGTCGTAATACTTCCGGCATTCGTCGTGAATTGAATATCCTTGTCCGCCTTGAATACGGCATCGCGGTCCGTCGTAATATTGCCTGTGCCGGAAACAGTCGCCGCAATGTTGCCTCCTGCGTCGCCTTCCGATACAGCCGTTACGGCGCCATTAAACGTGATATCACCGTCGCCAGAAACGGTTGCCGTCACGTCGCCGGCGCTGGCCGTCGTTGTGCCTTCAAAACGAATGCTGCCGTTTGTCGCTGAAGCATGTACTTCTTTGCCGGAAGCAATTTCGCCGTTGACAGTAATGTTGCCCGAATCGTCAGTCGCAACGCCTGTCGCCGTCAATTCCGTATTTGATGCGGATGTAATCGTCCCGCCGGCAGAAATGCTACCGGAGAAGGCCTGAGCCATGACCATGCCCGTTTGAGCAGTAATGTTTCCGTCTAGCGTAATGTCTCCGGCATCGGTCTTAGCCGTAAAATCAGTTCCGGCAGTCGACGTGCCGTAGATCGTAATGTCGCCGCGTCCTGTCGTCGCCTTCACCTCGCCAGATTCCGACGTCACGCTGCCGTCCGCCGATCCTTCCTGGCCGAAAGTAATCGAGCCATCCTTTGTTTCCGCCGTCACATCACCGTCAGCCATTGCACTGCCTGTCACGGTAATCGCACCGCCGTCGCTGCTCAGGGTAATCGTCTGGGCTGCGTCGGCATCTCCTTTGAGAGTAATCGAACCGCTGGTTCCGCTGGTATTTCCCGTCGTCGTCGCCGTGATTGCGCCGGCCTTGGCCGTTACCTTACCGCCAAGGTCAATCAGCCCACTGACGGTTTCGACCGTTACATTCTGACCGGCAAAGACATCCTCCGACGTCGAAATGGAACCTTTTTTGCTGGTCGCCGTGACGTCGCCGTCCATCGCCTTGACGCTGCCGTTAAGAGCGATATCGCCGCTTCCCGTTTCTGCCGTAAAGTGCTGGCCTGCCGTCGACGTGCCGTCGACACGGATAGTTCCGCTTACGCTGCTTTCGAAAAGAATGTCTTTATCAGCGTCGGCGGTACCGTAGACCGAAATATTGCCGCTGTCCGTCTTGGCCGTGACGTTGCCCGTCGCCGACGTCACGCTTCCAGTCTTGGTGCTTTCCTGGCCGAAGGTAATCGAGCCATCCTTTGTTTCCGCCGTCACATCACCGCCAGCCTTTGCGCTGCCCGTCACGGTAATCGCACCGGTTTCGCTCGACAAGTCAATATATGATTTTTCCGAGACAGCGCTGCTGCCGATCGTAATGGCCCCGCCGTTTGAATCAACGGTGATGTCGCCGGTGTTAGCCGTCACGTCGCCGCTGAACGTAATCGTTCCTTCGTCGGCTTCGCTTTCCGTCGTCGCTTCTACGCGGCCGGCCGTCGTTGTTCCAGTCAAAGAAATGCTTCCCGCATCACTCGTAAACATCGCTTCTCCAACGGCAGTGACGCTGTTTTTCTGTGTGATATTACCGGCCGCATCCATACACACATTTCCGGCGCTGTCCAGCGCTCCATCGCTAGTCAAACTCCCAAGACTGCTCATGACGATGTCCGTTTTGATTGAATCGTCACTACTAGCATTCTTCGTTGTCGCCGATCCGGTCATTCTGAGTTCGCCGTCGGCACTGCCGTTATGATGAACGGTAATACTGCCGTCGTTGACCGTAAGACCCTTTTCCCCATCAGCCGAGAAATTGATATGTACGGTTTCAGCGCCGCTCACCAGATGGACATTGCCCGTCAGGCTGTTGTCTTCTTCCAAGCCGCGGACGACGAAATTCGTAACCGTGTTCTGCGCATTTTCCAACAGCTGGCTGCCCTTGCTGGAAACGTCGACCGTACCGGCGTAGATGCCGCTGCCTTCTTCGCCTTCGCCCTGCGTTACGCTGCCCTGTTCAGCCGTCAAGGTCAACGTGCCCGTTCCATTCTGGACCGAGACAAGGCTGTCGGCGGCAAAAGCAATGTTTGTTTCAGCCGTAATCGACGCGTTGCCGCCTGCCGAGCTAATATTGCCAATAGCCAAGGTTCCTGTAGAACCAGTTCCGCTGACGCCGGCCACATAGATGTCACCTTGGGCGGCGGCATTGACTATGGCGCCGTTGTCCAAAATGCGCAGGCCTTGGCCTTCCGTGCCGATGGCGCCGCCAGCCGTAAGGGAAATGGACCCGCCATCGCTGCGAATATACCCGGAAGACAGGACCGTGCCGTCGTCTTCTTCGTCAGACGAAACAGGCGTATTGGCGCTCACGATATCCGTCTTGGCCGCCAACACGATGTCCTGTCCTGCGCCCATGGAGTAAATCTGCAAGGCGTCGTCGCCGACTTGGTTCACGTAAATATTGTCGCCAGCCGTCATCTGTACCGGCCCGGATACGTCGATCGTCATGGCCTTATCAGCCGTGCCGATGCTGCCGTCGCCGCCCTGCATGAGCAGGTTATTGCCCGTAATGGCAGCTTCGTTTAGGTCAGCATGGACATTGTAGATGCCGTCTTTG
This sequence comes from uncultured Megasphaera sp., assembly GCA_900554215.1. GTDB lineage: Bacteria > Bacillota > Negativicutes > Veillonellales > Megasphaeraceae > Megasphaera. The sequence goes on along the minus strand of USGG01000004.1, from coordinate 43,485 downwards.
CCTTGCAGGCGGATGTTTCCGCCTTTGATAGAATCAATGTTCAGGACATTGGTCACGTCGCCGTCGCCTTCAGTCCGGCCCGCCAAATAGACATTGCCGCCGGCCTGGACGTTCAAGCTGCCGCCAGTGCCAGTCAGCTGGACGCCAAGAGGCGTCTTTTCGTTGATGATGGCGACGCCCTTTGCTTCGTTCCACGTTACGCTTCCCGCATTGGCGTTGGCCAACTGCTTGAGATCTTCGACACGAGAACTAAGGCCGGCCAACTGAATCTTCGTTGTTTCATCGCTGTTGCGGCCAACGTCGCCCTTTACATTCAGCGTGATGTTATGACCCTTGAGGTTCGGGTCTTTGACGATCGTATCCGTCGCACCGCTTTCCTGGTTGATGACCGCATCGGAAATCGCATACAAGAGCTGATCTTCAGACCAGCCGGCTCCTTCTTTCCGGAGTTCGCCTATGTGCGTTTGCGCCGCATCTCCAGCCAGATAAGCGTCGGCACTTTCATAGCCGCCATACGTTTCCGCCAGCTTTTCATAAGCCGCATATCCGGCATCGTTGCGGTGCTGTTCTCCATCTTCGTAATAGCCTTTCAACATCTCGTACTGTTCGAATTCGTTTCTCACAGCCGCTTCATACTCAGCTACATCTTGTTCTTGGCTTTCCGTGTATTTACCGTCGCCATCGATGAGGCCCAGGTCTTTCCACTTCTGGATAAGCGCGTCTGTACTGCCACGGTCGATGGTCTCGCCGTCAGGCAGGGCGTCGATGAGACTGCCATTTGTCACCGTGATGGTTACGTCGCCATTGTCCGAATAAACGCGGCCAATACGCATGTCGCCTTGGGCCTGCGTCAAGTTAATGTCGTCTTTGGCCTGGGCGTTAACACTGGCCGACAGCGAATCCGTGCCGTCGACAATACTCTGGCCGCCGTTTACTACAACAGCCTGACTATCCGTACCGATAGCGCCGTTTTCGCTCGTCAGGTCGATGCGGTTGCCGCTGACGCTGACAGCTTTACCGTTCTGCGTAATGCTGCCGTCGGCGGTGAGCGATACGTCGCCTGTCTGCGCATTAGCGCCGGCAAACAACTGATTGATGACGACGTTGCCCTTCGTGCCGTAGGCAGCGCTAACATCGATGGTTACGTCGCCGCTGCCACTGTTGACTGCATTGAGATGGACTGTATCGCCCATAGAAGTGATATTTACATCATTGATGCCCGCTGCCGCTTGTAAGTTAATGTTATCTCCGACGAGAGAGCCGCCTTTTTGATTAATGGCGCCGCCTGTGCTGGCGATATCAATAACAGAACCGGTTCCGCTGCTGGCCGAGCCGATCGTATTGGTCAGGTTGATGTTGCCTGCCGCATTGATGTTGATGTTACTGTTGCCGTCGGCATTGCCGAAAAAGCCGATTTCGATGGGCTTATCGGCTTTGACGCTGGCGACGTACTGCTGCGTCGTCCCCGTCGTCACCGACCACGTATATTTTTCCCACTTGAACCAGCCGAGGAACCCTGTGCTCCACCGTTCCGGTTCGCCGGGACCAACGCGGTCTTCGTTGAGTTTCGTATTATCATAAATGACGATAAAGTTGTCGTCGTTGTCGATGCCGTCCTTGCTCGTACTGATACTGCCAATGTATTCGCCGTTAGGCTTGTCTTTTTCCGTTTCTTTCGCCGGAGTCGACGGCTTATGGCTTTCCTCGAAGTCATCCAACTGCGTTTTATCCATAGTTTCTACAGCGCCCCACAAGCCGGCTTTAATGGTATTGCTATATTCTTCCTTTGTCGTAACTTCTTGCCCTGTAGTCCAGTTGTAACGGAGGCCCTCCTGAGGCTTATATACGTTTGAGCCGCCTTTAATAGTATCTAGGGTTACATAATCGCCATCTTCAAGTTTCGTCAAATCTTTGACGATAGTCTGGCCGCGAGTAAATTCTGTCAGCGTATTTTTCGCCGTATCCGTAATGCTGATGAGGCCGGATACGTCGTTGCTGACCAGCTTGCCCAACTGGAGATCCGTCGTCGTATCGTTGTGGACGTTAATATCATACGCGCCGTCCAGCACCTTGATACTGCCGCTGCCAGTACTGCTGATGCGGCCTGTAAGGTAGACCTGGCCGCCGTGGGCGTCCACGTCAGGCACGACGAGCTGTCCCGTATAAGGATTATAATATACGTCTAAGGTACGGTAATATACGCCGTCTTCACCGCGTACATCTTTACCCATGACGACGCGGTACGTATCTCCCGTCATGATTTCAGCATCAGACAAAACGCCGCTGCCGCTATCCAGCCAGTTCTGCCGGAGGTCATTTATTTTATTTTGTACTTCATTCGTATCCTTAATTTCAACGACGTATTTTTCATATCCACTCTGAATTTCGCCATTGATATTGATATCGGCAGCGCTGATGTAAATATTTTCCCCGGCGATCCGGTTGCCATCAGATTTTACCTCTTCGTTCTTGCTCCATTCGTCATGGACCGTATCATGTTGGAATCCGTATTCAGTGTCGAAATGGTTCTTACCTTCTTCATATTGTGAAGCATATTGATCCTGTACGTCGCCGCCGATGCTCACGATGCCTTCCTGGAAGCCCTGGCTGACCGAACCTTTGCTGGCGCTCAGCTTGACGGTCTTGCCTTTCACACCGGCGCTGTCAGAGGCGCTGTCCCCTTGGATGACGATATTGTTCGCGGCGCTGCTGATTTCTACTATACCGTCGCCGCCGTCGACGAGACCATTGATCTCGATGTCGGCCCGCGGCGTCGTCTGGATCGTTTGGGTCTGGCCGTCAATCGTCACATTCGCATACACAGCAGTACCGCCATAATTGCCGTTGATGACGATGCGACCGCCCGTTTCCGCTGCGGCGTCCGGGGAAATGACGGCAAAGTTTGCCGACATCCCATCTTTGTTGAGCCCTTCGATAGTTGCATTGTCTTTCGCCGCGTCGCCGGTGAGGGACGTATTGTTGTAATGGATTTCACCGCCAGCTTCACCAATCGTAATGTCATTTACTTTCAGGTAGAGGTTCGTGTTGTTATTGACGACGACTTCCGGCGCGCCTTTCGCCGTAAGTGAACCTTTGCCGCTGAGGTTATCACTCTGGATGTTGATATTACCGCCGCTGGCTACGATGTCGGACAGCTCGATATAGTCGATGGTAGCGCCTTCGACAGGAGCCTTATACGTTTCTCCCGTTGGCTTGCCTTCATTATCGAGAACTTTAATCTCTTCGATCAGGCCCATCGACTCCATCTGACTCATTATGCGGTCTCGCTCGGCTTTATAGCCCAAATAAGCAGTCGAGCTTGGGTCTTCCGCATAGGCCTGCATCAATTCGCCCAGCTCATTGTAGCGATCGAACAGGGTCGTGCCGTAGTCCATAGTCCCCGTGCCGATACCATCCTTATCCACGCCGTCTGAAGCATTAATGATGAGGTCGTCCTTTCCTACGGCCTCCTGCCCATTTTCATAAGCATTTACCGCATCTTTGACTTGGTCATCAAAGAAGATAAGCTGCGAACCGTCCGTCGTTCCCGTTTCGGGGTCATAGGTTCCGCCAATGGTGACATACTGCTTGTTCTGTACGCCCGCCGTGAGTGTCCCATCGGCCTGAACGTAGTTGTTGCTGTGCTTGTTGTCCGGTTCGGCATCGCCGACGGTCGAGCTGGTGTAGTTTTCGTCTTTATCGCTCCAATACCAGGTGTACAAGACGCTGCTGTCGCGGATTGTTTCCTTGCCGGCATCGGCATACAAGTTGATGTTGCGGACGCTGCTGACTTCGCTGCCAGAACCGATCGCAACGGTGTTATTCTGGTTCACCGCATCGTTTAGTTTGGGATTCGATACGGCCAGGGCCGTCTTATTGTACGATTCCGAATCGGCTTCCAGATCCAGCTTGCCTTCGCTGCCGTTTTTATCCTTGCCGGCGTAGAGATTGACATCGTTCATGCTGTACAGCGTGCCGTCGACAGCAATGCTGTTGTTCCGATTCAGGGTACTCGTCACATTGGAGCTTGCGCCGCCAACTGCGCCGCCCTGCGTATCGGCAACGCCGATGACAGCCATGTCCACGTTGTCTACAGCGGCCAAGACGATATCTTTGCCGGTCTTTTTCGTCTTCAGCGAGCTGTTTTCATCGACAGACACTGTATCGGTAGACGTAACGGTATTATCGACGTCTACCCAGGTAAAGGCGCCTAAGCCGGCGGCCTTGATATATCCGCCTACGTTCAGATTGCCCGTCGTCTTCGCTTCATAATTCTGAGCGCCGTCCGTCGTGATGGTGCTATTGGCAATGGCAATATTCGCCTTCTTATTAATGGTATTGTTAAATACCGCGCCTTGTACGTTGACGCCACCGTATCCGCTGCCTTCGACAGCATAGTTTTCCTTGTCACCGAAGGTCACCGTATTAGCCGCGTTGACATCCATATCTCCGCCGCTGGTAATCACGGCGTCGCTAATAGAAATCCCCGTCGTTCCCGTAATCGAGTTGTCAGCCTTCGTCGCGCTCGCCCCGACGACAGCCGCCTTCAGGGCATCGGCATTGATGTTAGCCGTGTCGCTTTGCAGGGCTTCGATGCGCACGTCGCCTTCGACTTCCAACGTGCCGCTGATGTCGACCTGCGTCGTCGCGTTCATTTCATTTTTGACGTAAGCTGCCAAATCGCCGCTTACGAGGCCGCCGCCGCTGCCGTCGGCCTTCGTGGTATTGTCGCCGGCACCTGCCGCTGTTACGGTCAGGCTGCCGAGCCGCGTATTTTCACTGCCGCTTCTGAGGCTGACCTTCGTCTGCGATGTATTCGAGGTCAAAGCCTGATTGTTTCCGCTGGAGAAGATGCCGCCAATGGTAATGCCCTTCGCATCGGCCGACGCCTTGGCCGCGTTGCTGCTGCTGATCGTGAGATTCGTCACGCCCTTCGTATCTTCTGCATATACTTCTGTACGCTCGCCTTCCTCACTGCCCTCGACGTCTTTATAGCCAATGAGTTTTTTTGTCGTCTCTGTCTTATAGGCGGCATCGCCAACATCTACAGTAACATTCATGGCTACGTCGGCCTTTGCCAAGTTTTCGGCAAGGGTATAATACCCGCTGCCGCTGGCGCCGACGACAGCCGCTTCAGCCGTATTTTTACCGTCTTGCGTCGCCGCATCAGCGGAAATATCTACGGTATCGGCGTTCAGTTCGTTGCCGTCAGCCACGGTCACGGCAACAGTACCGTTGGCCGTCGCCGTCGCACCGGCTCCGCCGGCCGTGCCGAACACGCTTACGGCTGCGCTGTCCGCCACGGCTTTGACAGCCGGGCTGGCCTTGGCGGCGATAGCGATTTCCTTCGCAGCTAAAGCGTTTCCTGCCTGCAAGGTAATGCGGCTCTCTCCTTCGTCGCTGGCCGTCGCCACGACGCCCTGGGCCGCTAAAGCACCGCCGGCGCCGCCCATGGCATGAGCCGTCACCGTATTGGCTTTGTCCGTCTTGATTGAAACGGTACCGTTGTTGCCGCCGTCTTTATCTTCTATCTTGCTATTTTGCATTTCTACTTCCGTATTGCCCGTATTTTTAACTCCAGCAACAATGGCCCCGACGGAAACAGCTCCGACAGTAACGCCGAGTACGTTGACGTTGGTTACGCCATGGTCGGCAGCCAGCACGTTCATTACATTGCTCGTAAAACGCGCATTATCAATAGATATCGTACTGCTGCCGCTAGTGCTGACTTGTCCGACAGCGGCATTACCGCTCACTACGCCGGCGCTGCCCTGATATACTTCAAGGTTTGCCTCGCCGGTAATATCCGTATTGACGTCAATCGCATTTGCCGTCATACTGCCGCCGGTAATATGGACTCCCACATTACGGTTTACATCAAGAATGCCAACGCCGGCATTAATGGCTACGCCGCCGGCCGAACCGCTTCCCAGCGTCATGTCAATGACGTCATGTTCCGCTGCTTCAGCCTTAATCGCGCTACCTGTCACATTGCTGTTCGAAATATTGACAGTAATCTGAGAATCTTTGCCGCCGCCGTATTCTGCGCCGATAGACGGAGTTACGCTGCTTTCTTCAATACCGGCAGTTTTCAATGCGTCGCCGGCGCCATTTAATAAGGCAGATGCATTGTTTTCCTGTGTGTCTTCGTTTACTAATGCGTTGTTAGCTCTATCAATCTCTGCCAGTACGTCAGAATCAGTAAATTCCTTCCCAACTGTCGTAATGGCGATATTTGCTCCGATCGCTGCGCCGCCAGCAGCCACATTCGTAGCCGTCTGCTGGATATTGCGAGTTTCGTCGGCAGTCAATGCCACATTTTGAGCCGCTTGCAACTCGCTGTCAGAAACGTTCATTTGCACGGTACTGTCAATCGTGTTGACCGTTACGCCCGCACCGACACCGACGGCGCCGCCAGCTTGGCTGCCCATATACGCTTCAATGTTAAAGGTATTATTAGCAGTTCCGTGAATACTTCCACTCTTCGATATAATATTTGCATTGGCAAGATCAGTAACAACTTTACTGTTAAGATTATTGATAGAGGTCGCTCCCGCTACGCCCGCCACGCCTGCTCCTGTTGCTGAGATAGAAGGCTTCACAGTTGTCGTATTCTGCGCGGATATGGAAACATCGCCGGCTGCCACAATAGACTTTTCTTCTGTACTATCATTGCTTACCAGAGCATATGTTTCCGAATTATCTTTCAGCACACCAACCGACAATCCTACGCCTGCGCCAATACCAGCTGCACCAACACCGACATTACCAGCATTTACGATGCCTTTATGATCAGCCGTTACGTCGACAGTATTTGCCGTTACGTTACTATTAAACAACGCTGCCTTCGTTGTATTGGCAAGGTCGGTTACTGTCACGACGCCGGCTACGCCGCCACCAATACCGGCTACACCTGCACCGACGACAAAGGAAGAAATGCCCTGCATCGACTTCGCGTCGATTTCAAAGGCCTTGGCATTGACGTCGCTGTTGGAAACTACAGCCTCGACGTTGCGGCTCACCGTATTCGTATCGCTGCCGAGACCTACGCCGGCCCCCATGCCGGCAATACCGCCGCTTCCGACAAAGCCGGACATATTCGTATAATCGCCGGCATTGACGAATACCTCGCCGGCCGGTACGCCCTTATTGACGACCGTATGGGAAATACCGGCGGTCGTAGCGCCATCTATCATATTGACGTTGACCGTAGGCGCTACTCCCGCCCCCTGACCGGTAGCTCCGACGTTAATCAAGAACGATTTCATATTGCGAGTCGAAGAAGCGTCGACAATAAGTCCCTGGCGCGTTTCATCCAATCGGTCAATCTTTTCGTCCATATCGACGGTATCACTGCTGATCAAGGTATCGTTGATTTCCCCTTCGGAAATATCCGTGCTCGTCGTCAAACCGTCGCCGTTGCCTTTAGCAGAAACAGCCGTATTCGTCCCTTCATCGCCGACAGTCGCGCTAGTTTCGCCTTGAATTTGATTTACGCTGACAGAAATCCCAACGCCGGCTCCCTGGCCAGCCGCGGCAAGCATCCCGCTGTAATTACTGATTTGTTCGTCGCTCGTCGCGACCACGCCGACGCTACCGTCGGCGGCAATATTTGCACCGCTGCCTATATGAGCCGTCACGTCGTTGTCGATCATGTTGACCGATACGGAACCGGAAACGCCAGCTCCCTGTCCGGCGACAGCTATACCGACGCCGATGTTTTCAATACGCGGCTTGCCGTCAGCTTGAACAGTAAGATTATTAACATTCATTACGCCGCCGTTTACGGCTGCATTCGTTTGCTGTACAATGCGGTTTACAGCAACACCTGCACCGACATTAGCTCCCTGCGCCGCAAACGAACCGGTATCTGCCGAGCTCGTGATTTGGCTATTATTCTGCGCATCAACGGTCACTTCAGCAAGGCTGCCGCCTCTTTCATCTATATCGGTATTTTCGACTATGGCAGATACGTTTTTATTCACCAAGGAAGTCGCAGCAGATCCTTGTACGCCTGCAGTGGCAGCAGCCGCTACGCCGGCGGCTATAGTCATGAGTTTCGATGCATCATCGGCCTTAACAGTAACATCGTGTTCGCCATTGTCCGCCGTCATAATATCTGTATTCTTGATAGCCGCAAACGTATTTTGCCCGCTGCTTTCGCTGCCTGCTGACGAACCACCGACGTCGTTATAGGCGACGCCGCCGCCGATAGCCGCTTTGCCGCTGGCCGAAACAGAACCGACTACTGCCAAGCGATATGTACCATCATCGGCAGTCACCTTTACCGTGCCTGCATCTTCAATATACGATTCCTTTTCATCGCTCTTATCAATAACAGCTTCTGTATTGCTACCGCCGCGGTTTACAGCTACACTGCCGTTAATCGCAGCTTTAGTGGAAGCGGAAACGCCGGCGCCGATACCGTATACCTTGCCGGTATTATCTGCGTCGACGACAACGTCTACATCGTCTCCCAAGGCTTTTATGGAATTACCTTTCATGTATGCGCCGATTGTATTGTCCAAGGCATTATAGGCCAACGTCGCGCCCACAGCTGCCGATTTGCCTACGGATACAGAGCCAGCGACATTAATAGCCTGCGTGTTGTTATCTGCTTTGGCCGTAACCGCATTGGTCGTAATCTGCGAATTTACGAACTGCGCCGTCACATCGTTGTCGATATCCTGCCACGTTACGCTGCCCATGCCGCCGAAGGTTTTTGTTCCGGCAGCCACGCCGCCAGCCGCTCCGACGAGAAGCGTATCGGCATCGGCTTCAGCCAGTACATCGTCGGCCGTAACGGAGGCGTTATTGACCGAGGCAGTAAAGTCATTGTCAATATCGGCAATATTGATAGCCGCACCAGCAGCATTTCCATTGCTGCCGGTCGCAACAACTGCCGCACCGACGATTGTGCTGCCATTTCTGTCGTAATCGACCGATTCGCCGGCCGTATCCAAATCCTCGTAGAAACTAGAGCCGCTCGTATCGATTCCTCTATCTGTGGCGAATTGATTGTGCTCGGTATAGTCGCTAAGCAAATTCTGATACGGTTCCGCTTCTTTCAATCCGGCTTCCGTATCCTTAGCCGCAACAGCCACTGTCCCTTCAGCAATAATATTCGCTCCGTCAATGGACGCATGTATATCGTTGCTGAGCCCATTATAAACGGCTGCACCGCTGAAAGCGTTATTGGTACCGCTGCCGCCAGTCGCCACGCCAGCCGAAACAGCCGCTGTTACCTGCGTCGTCGCCAACATGCCTTTTACGGTTACATCGTTTACATCGGTATAGGAACCGCCGGTAATACCTGCATTGATATTGTTATGAATATCAGCCACGGTCACGCCGCCGCCGACAAGACTGCCGCCGCCAGTGGCAATATCGGCCCGGACGCCGCCTGTAATCTGTACATCGCTTTCATATGCTGTCACGTCAATATTCGTGACGTTTTTTTGCTCCTCGTCTTCGCCTTCGACAACGCCCGTCAAGGTTACGCCATCCATGTTAGCGTTAACGTCTTTATCAATCAGATTTACGGAAACAGACGCACCGCCGCTGTAATTTTTGCCGCCCGTCGAATCGCTGGTCAGCGTCGCGCCCAGGCCAGCAGCAATAGTCGTACCGCCGCTGACGGCCGTTACGTCGATGTCTTTTGCGCCGTTAATCGTGCTGTTTTTGACGAAAGCCGTAATTTCGTTGTCAATATCATTGACGCCGACAGCTCCGGAGACAGCGACGCTCGTGTTGCCGCTCGATCCTCCGCTTTGCCCTTTTCGGAACGAAAGGCCGGCTGCGCCGCTCCAAGCACCGGTAAATGCGGAATCTCTCGCGCCGACTTGCAGCTGACCATCGTTTTCAAACTGAATATTCGCGCCGTCGATGACAGCTTTCGTCGTGTCGTTTACTAAATTAAGAGATACGCTTCCTGCGCCGGCAAAGCTGAATCCAGGAACTCCGGTTTCTTCATCGCCAGCCTCGCTTCCTGACGAAGAAGCATTCAGATCCATCGTTTTAAGCACGTCCTGCAATTTATTGGATATATTCGCAATTCCGTTTAAGGCGCTTTCTTTCGTATCGTTGATTTTATTAAAAGGAGCTGTTACTTTATCAAAGAACCCTTCTTCTCCGCCTTCATCTTTCCCGCTGCTCGTTATGCCCCCGGCTATACTGATAGCGTTAATAAGACCTGTTGTTTCAGCGTTTACGCTCAACGCCGAGGCAGAAATCTTTCCTTCCAGCGCGTCGTCCTCATCGTCAGTACCGTCGTTGTCGATAATTTGAGCGCTGTTCTGCACATCGATATTATTGAGAGCCACACCAATGCCGGCGCCGACATTGTCCCCGCTGGCAGATATGCTGAGAATAGCATTATTGACACTGGTATTGTTATTAGCCCAAATATCGATAGTGCCGTTCGTCTTGGCAGCAGCATCTTTTATAGACTCCAAGATGGCATCAGAATCCACAACAACCTCGTTATAGCTGTCGCTGTCCGTTATCGTTACCATACCGTTAACGGCACTGCCATCGCTCTTCCCTGCTCCCAGCATCGCGCCGACGTGGAATATCTCACTTTCACTGCCAATACTGATGTCACCGGCCATAAGGCTCGCGCCTTCATCGACAGTAACCTTAGAATAGGTATCAAAATTCTGATAATTGACGCTGGCACCGATACCGACGCCGCCTTTTGCATCGGCATCGTTTTTCCAGAACTTGGTTTTGCCGGTAATAGTAACATCCTCAACGGCATTGACAGATTTTAAATCCAGATTTTGTCCGGCCTTTAGCTCTGTGAACTTACCTACGTCAACAGAGCTGGTATTATTAAAATCAGTTACGGTTACAGAACCGGCAACAGCTAGCTTAGTACTATCCTGACCGCCTTTAGACGAGGAGGAGGCCGCAACGTTGGCATAATTGTTCGGATCGGTGAAGGCCACAGCATTGGTTACGACGCCGAGAGCGTTGCTCACGACAGCGCCAAAGGGGCTGGTGACATCCAATATATCATTGGCATTTTGCTGCAGATCCATGACATCGTTATAAATGCCAACTGCACCGGCAGCAGCATCAAAAATCCGGTTTGCCGTTCCTTCTGCCGTAATAGCATCAGGATTATTGACAGCATCCATAAATTCCGTACTGTACGCCTTGGCATAATTCGTTAACTTCTCTTGCAAATTTTTCAGTCCGTCAATAATCTCTTTATATTTTTCTTCTTCATATTCTGGCAAATTTTTGATTGCTTCTACTGCATATTTTAGATTTTCTATACTTCTATCGATTTCACGTTTAATCCGTTCCGGCCGATGGTATTCTATGGTCGTACCGCTCGTGATAGTAATATCTTTAGCCGCCGTGATACTTGCATGGCTTTCATCGGCACTTGCATCCGAGTCGTCTTCAAAGACGACAGAAGCTGTATTATTCATACCAGCATAGACAACGCCGGCACCGACAGTTACCGTATCGGTCGAACCACTTTCGCTCTTTTTGTATGAATTAGCCGTGCCGGAAGCGTATATATGAGAATCATATATATTCACGTCGGCATCAGCTCGGACGTTTCCTGACGTCGCTGTAACATCGGCTGTTTTTCCAAACGTAACGTTGGCAGAATTGGTTTCATCGGCAACGACAATAGCTGCTCCAACAGCCAACTTTTCACTGAGCTGCTTGAAAAGGCCAGGTTTATCTGCTGTAGCAGTCCCATCTTTATTTATTATACTTTTTACTAATGGATTCTGTTTGAGGGCATCTGTAATTCCTCCAACATTTGCAGCGTTCATAGCCTCTGCCATGAGTTTTCCCATTCCCAAGGAATTATTAGCTGTTATCGTGTTTTCGTCAATGTAATTCGTCGCGTCGATATCTACGTTCTGCGCCGTAATATCCCCATTGATAACAATATTAGCCTGTCCTTCATGAGTCATGACGTTGACTGCCGTAGAGCCGGTCGTATCGTCAGGAGCATTCGTCGCCGCATTCGCCGCCAGCAAATTTTTCGTATCAGCTTTGACAGCAACATCGCCATTATCCGCTTGTATTACACCATCAATCGTAACTTCAGCCGTATTCGCGCTGTCGCTTACAGCAACAGCTGCAGCTAAAGCAGACGTCCCTGCACCTGCAAGTCCAGATTTCAGATTCAGCGTAGCTGAATTGCTCAAATTCTCTTCAGCATAAGCCGATATATTGACTGCCGGATTCGTTACTGTATCTGTCTTATCTTTTACATTTTCTCCCTTAGCGGTAAGCGTTCCTTCAATATTCACGGTCGCACTGTTTTCGGCGTTTGCATAGCCGACAGCTGCCGAAGGAATAGCATCAGGAGTTAATTTAATCAATTTACGACCATTAGCCGCAGCACCGGCCGTGCCGTCGAGGACTGCGTTGGCATGAACGTCAACCGTCCCCCCTGCCGTGACATCGGCATCCTTACCAACTGTAACTTGTGCTTTGTTGCTTAAAATCATAACGTTGGCGGCCATCGGCGTAATAGCCGTTCCCAAAATCTTCCCTACGTTATCAGTAAGAGCTGTGCCGTTGTCTACATACGTATTATCAGCATCGGCAATAAGTTCTACATCGCCGCCAGCCGTAATATCTCCTTGTACGTTTACGTTTGCGATAACTTGAACATAATTATCTGCGTCTGCCGCCGGCACAGGCACATAGTCGGGATTATTTACGCCATTAGGAGTATTTTGATCTAACGTTTCCTCCGCCCAATCTTTATTACCATTCGTAGCTTCCGATTTCAAAACAGCGTCGCCTTTAGCGTTAATAGTGCCGTAATTTTCAACAGATGCTTCAATAGTCTTTGGCAAGTCAAAATCTACGGTAATATCTAAAAGTTTTTGTCCTAATTCTTTAAAATCTGAATAGTCCGTATTTTTATCTTCCGCTTTAGCAAACAGCATGATATCGCCGTTACCGCTTTCTATCGCCGCCAACGTATTTCCCAATCCGGCGTCGACAACCACCTTGCCGCTAGTAACGTCTTTGATATTTACAAGATCAGAAAAATTAAATTCCGTCCCATTGCCTGTACGGATTACAGCACCCTTTACAATTTCTCCATTTTTAGTCCCATCAGCCCAATCTTCTCCGCTGACGTTCTTTCCAACAGCAATTTTAGCCGCTGCCATTTTAACGTCGCCGACGGAATTAATTTTCCCTAATACGCTGATTGTTCCGCTGGAATTCACAGGAATATTAAGGGTCATCATGCGATTGAGCGCATCTTCTGTATCGGTTTCAATTAAATCAGATAATCCATGATACGTATGCGCAGTTTCATCTAAAGATACCTTTGCAGGTGTCATAACATATAGTGAACCGACGTTGATAACACCGGATTTTCCTACGGCCATGCCTTCCGGGCTTAGGAAGAATAAATTCCCTCCGATTTTATTTTCTTTGATGGCATTGAGCGTACCGTGCACGTCGATACGGCTGTTGACGAAGTTAACCAAGTTATCTTGCCAAGTTCCACCTTTTTGCTGGAAATACATGTTGGCAATATCGCCGGCCGTGACGTTGAATTTATCAAACCGGTTGACAGCCGTACTCTTTCCTACTATTTGGCCGGCATAAATATTGTGTACATTGCCATTTTGTTCCGTAAGACCGCCGTCTACGCGTACAATCTCCGACGCCATAGCCGCGAAGGGATTACCGATAAAGCTAAAAGCTGTGACGGCCGTCAGGACCTTTCTTGCCAAGTCGAGGTCGTGTTTTTGCTGTTCTAAAGTTTTCAGCTGGTTACGCTCTTGTTTGCGCGTAAATTGTCGTATGTATTTCATCGTCCTGCCTCCTCACGTATCTGTATCAGAACTGACTGTTGAAGGAAAAATGAACTCTCGCCCGGCTTTGTTCTTCATCATTGACCGTGCGAATGAGAGGGAAGCCCATGCCAACATTTATTGACATATGGTCGCCAATAGCCGTCTTGATGCCAAATCCCGTGCCAACGAGAAGCGTATCGTCATAGGCGCTTTCGCCCCAGACGCGGCCGCCATCGAGAAATACGTAGGCATCTGTCTTCCTGGACGAAGTAAGAGGAATGGTATATTCAATGCTTCCCATGACGCCGCTGTCGCCGCCGAGCAAGCTTTCCGTATAGCCGCGGACGCTGTACATGCCGCCTATGTAGAATTGTTCAGCCGACGGCAGGTATTGGGTGCTGCTGAGCTGTCCGTCCAGGCGTGCCGTAATCATTTGCCCCGACGGAAAGGCCTTTTGATATAAGGTATTGAAGTAATATTTGCCGAAATGCTGCGTGTTGCCGGCAATGTCGTCGTAATCACCGACGCGATAGGCGTGTTTCTGATAGAAAATCGTCGTCCGGCCGTAGTCAATTTGGTCGAAGAACAAGGACCAGCCCTTGACGGTATCGTCGATCCAGTGCATGCCCATAAAATCGGTTTTCGAATTTTGGTAGCCGTATTCCAGGCCCATCTCAGACTTCACCGTTTCCGTCGTCATGAGGGGCTGGGTCAGAGAAATGCCGTAAGCGTAGGAATGGCCCTTGACGTCCAGGTCTTCCAGAGGCCCGTCCGTAATGTGGACGCTGTTGGTGCTGTAGCTGATCCCCAGCTTCGTCCCATTGCGGTTGATGGGAAGGGAGTAGGACAAGCCAAAGGATTTCGTGCCTTCGGAAAAGACCGAGGTCATCATGAGAGAATCTCGGACACCCGTCAGGCTCCGGGCCTGCCAGAACATGCCGCCGCGGTACAGACCGCTCGTCTCGCTGCCGGCATTGTCGGAAAAGAGGCCGAAAATCTGCTGCTGCGGCTCATAGGCCGTAATGACGTAGTCCGTCGTGCCATAGGTCTCGCCGGCTTTCATGGCGATGCGCAGCTGCGCATCGTTCGTCGCGTTGAACCGCAGGAGATCTTTATTGACGTCGGAAACATTAGTTATCTTTCCTTCTTCAATAGCGATGCGGTTTCGAATGTAATCTTCCCTAGTCGAGTCGTTTCCCTGTACCGTTACGGTGCCGGTCTTACCTTCGACGACGCTGATATGAACGACGCCGCCCTTAATGGTCTGCGGGGCTAAGTAGGCCCGGCAGGTCATGTAGCCTTTTTTGCTGTACAGTTCGTTGATCTGTTCTACAATGGCATATAAGTCCTGTATGGAAACTTCTTTGCCGATATAGGACGCCGTCACGGCCTGTACTTCTTCGCTGCTCAGTACGTCAGACTTGTCGACGATAATGTCGTTCAGTTGAAAGCGGACGGCTTTCGACGTATCTTCCGGCATCGCTTCCCGTTGGTCTTCTACTTGTCTCGCTTCGCGGCCTTCGGAAATGCGCTGCATCGTCCGCTGCCATTCCAGATACTGCCGCGTTCGGCTCAGTTGCACGCCCGAATCATTCATCCCGGCCAGCTCATTTGCCGGCGGCAATTCGACAGCCCATGCGTGACCCCCAAGGAGCACGCTGGAGGCAATGATAACTGATATATATTTAGTCCAGACTTTCATCGTCATGTAAACCTCCTGTTTCTATGGTCTTTTATTGTATTTTTATTCTTTATAACAACTTTTTATGCGTCATGCAAAACTTTTTGCTAACTGCTCCGCAGTTCGTGCAGTCATATACTTTTTCAACTTATATTATAAAGAAAGGTACTAAGGTAAATATATTATACAAAAGTATATACTTTAATAAAAAACGAGGTCCGGCGAATTTCTTTCTCTCTTTTCGCACAAAGCTCATTAAATATTTATAAAATTGTGAAAAGTATATTTCCTAGGATCTTATTCCGTATTATAATGTAATTACTTTTAGTTTTTCCTATGTTGTTTCGGGGTGTTTCCATGAATCTATCTATCTGCCTATGAAGGGGGTGCTTGCATGATGACGGAAGAAGCCCTTATATTGCAGCTAAGCAAACGAATTATGACGGCGTATTTTGAAGAACTGGACTTGACGCCGCTCTTTTCTCATTTATCGGACGACGTCATCTGGGCCGGCGCGGGAAAGCATATGCAGCTCACAGGCTATAAAGCCGTCACGGAGGCCCTCCGCCGCGGCCACAGCCAGCGCGTCCCCTGCCGCATCAGCAACGAGGAGTACACCGTCCGCCCGCTGAGCGATACGACGTGGCTCTGCCAGATTTGCTCCGGCATCACGACGGACCCGTCCTACAACATGTTTATCCACGAATACCAGCGCTGCGTCTTTATTTTTCAAAAAACGCAGCGTTGCGATGACGGCTGGGAAATCATCTACCTGAATAATTCCGTCGCCTATAACCGCCTGAACGACCAGGAGCTGTTCGCCGTGGAGTACGGTATGCACAACTTCCAGCAGCGCGCCGAAGCAGATGGAGAAAACGTCCTGACGACACAGGACAAGTACCAGCTGTACAGCTACATAAAACGAAATGCCTTTGCCAATCTCGACGCAGCGGGAAAAAATCTCTTTCTGGCCCTGTCCCTCTTTCCATCCTTTACGGGAGAGCTGGCGTCCTATGTGATGGATTCGCCCCGCGCCAAGGATCTTCTCGACGCCGAGGTGGAGCGAAATCCCTTCTTATATTTCGATTACCATGACGGGACCTATTCCTTCCATCCCCTGCTGGCCTCGTATCTGCACTACGTCTTTTCACGGAAAAGCCGCCGCTGGCAGCAGGCGCAGCAGCTCCGGGCGGCGCACTGGTACCTGCAGGAAGGCGACTATAAGCAGGCCATCGTCCTGGCCCGCCGCGCCGGCAATTACGATACGGTCCTGACGGCAATCGAGCAAGGCGGCCGGGAAAGCCTATACGGCTTCGCCCATGACGTCGCAGCCGATACGCTGCAGCACGCTTCCGCCGCAGAGCGGGCCGCTCATCTGGAAGGCTGCTTTTACTGCGTCTTATACGCCTTCCGCTGCGGCAAGCGGCTCCTCGCTGTCAAATATCTTTCCGTTCTGGCGGACTGCGTCGAGACGGAATTCGCCGACGCCGCCCAACGCCTGTACTACGCGGCCTATGCCGAGGTGATGAAAGGTTTCTGCTCGTACCCGGATCTTTCCGCTATGACGAAGCACGTCCAGCGCGCCCGGGAGCTTCTCCCGTCGCCGCACGACCTCATCCTGCCCTGGACCTTCGGCTCGCCGTCGCCATTGTCCCTCTATCATTCCCTGCCGGGACAACTGAAACAAACGGCGGAAGGGCTGCGGCAATTTACTGTCTCTTATATACGGCTGATTCACGCCGACGTCTTTCCGTGTCAGACCGATTTTATCCGCGGCGAATACGAATACCTGACAGGACGTCTCGACGAGGCGGAACAGACGCTGACCCAGTACGTTCATGCCAATTCTATCGTGCCGAAATGCATTTCCCATCTGCAAACGGCTCATTTTTATTTAGCTCGCCTGGCCCTTTGCCGCGGCGACGCCGCAGCGCTGCAGAAAGAAATACAGCGTCTGCACTCGCTGAAGCTCCAGGTCTACCCGCAATGCGGCACGGCTGTAAAGCACCTATGCGAAGCCTTCCTCCAGTCGATGCTGAACAGTTCGTCGGCTTCTGTGCCCTTATACACCTCACCCCCCCCCCGATAGACGTAAATGGCTGTTATTATCCCATCGCGCCGATAGCCGCCGTCATACAGGATAAGGTCCTGCTGAGCCGCGGAGAATTTCCTCAGCTCCTGCTGCAGGCGACGGACCATTATAAAACGGCTATGGCCTCGCAGTACATATTGCCGGCGATTTACGAATCGATTCTTCTCGCCTGCGTCTACGAGCACGCCGGCAACATAGACGGAGCGACAACGGCATTGAAGCAGGCCGTCGTACTGGCCCAGCCCGACCATCTCGTCATGCCCTTCGCCGAACACGCCGAATACTTGCCGCAGACGATGAAACGGCTCTGTTCCGACGCAGCGGCAGCGCCCTTTATTGAACAGGCGCAAGGCCTTTCCCTGGCCGATCCTCTGTCGACGCTGCGCACGGCTCTCGCCAAGCCGGCCCTGCCCTTATCCAAGCGGGAACAAGAAGTCGCCGCTATGGTCGCTACCGGACTGACCAACAAGGCCATCGCCGGACAACTAAACATCGCCGAAGTGACCGTAAAGAAAACGCTGAGCCAAATATACAAAAAGCTGGGCATTACCAACCGCGCGGCCTTGTCGCACTACATGTCCAATCATCCGGCAGGCTGACATGCTGCAAATTCTTTCACAATAATTCAAATAAGCTAACAAATACACGAAATCAGCAAATGATTTCAGCAAAATTGTTAGCTTATTTTTTGCTTATTTTGTTTTTTCTTTGCTTATTTCTTTATTTATCAAAAAATTAATCTAAATTCCGCCGCATTAAGCAAACAAAAGCAGCGATAACCAAAATAGTTGTTTGATTAATCTAACTATATTTGCTAATATATGATGATGGGATAAAGGCTTTTATAAAATGGTTACGATACTATAAAAAGCGCAGCTCTGTGAGCTATTCCACAAAGCTGCGCTCTTATTATGTCTTATTTTAAATGTATACGGGCCGTTTACTGCTGAAGCCAGCGGCGCACGTCGTCTTCGGCATCGAGAATCGTCGTGCCGAACAGCGTCAGCCCCTGCCCAATCGTCGCCGTCGGGCACAGGTCGTGCAAATCCTGCAAGCTGGTGCCCCAGCCGCTGCCTTCGTGAGTGCAGAAGGGCATGATGAGTTTTCCGCCGAAGTCATGGGATTCGAGGAAGGTCCACACGGCCATGGGCATCGTGCCGCACCAGTTCGGATAGCCCAGGAACACGACGTCGTACGGCGCAATGCTGTCCAGCTGCCGTTCCAGGGCCGGGCGGGCGCCGTCGGCCTTTTCCTGTCTGGCGGCGGCTACGGGTTCTTTATAATCGTACGGATAGGGAATATCGCGCCGTATATGGAACAACGCGCCCCCCGTATACTGCCGTATCATGCGGGCCACCCGCTCCGTATTGCCGACAGTCAGATCGACTAATTTCCCGCTGGCATAGTTTTGGCCGGCGTGAGAAAAATACGCAATGAGACAATTTTGTTCCCTATACTTCATGCTCTCGCATCCCTTCTCTCCAGATACGCCGCAGATGTTACCTGCTGCGGCATCTATTATTATATGCCAAAAGCAGCCTTCCGTGAAGACAGACAAGACCTCGGCATAACGAATCATTTTGTTATGCAGCGCGCGAATAGATTCCCATGTATCAGGCTATGCATTCTGCAATCGTCATGATATACTAAGACCGTTGCTCGCTCCATCCTGGCAACAGGAAGGGGGTGAAGCCTGTGCCAAAAAACACTCTCTATTTATTTTGGAAAGCTGTCATGGTAAATGTAACCGCCTACTACATTTGCAAAGGACTAGACATGCTTTTCCAGTTACTGAGCAACTAGTCTCGGATTGACATTTCCGTAATTATGTCAAAAAGCCCATGAGACCGCCATCTCATGGGCTTTTTCATACCTGTGCAAAACACTCTCTATATAGTCTTGCCTAACTGCATTATAACAAGGCTCGCACTGCAAGTCAATGCTCCGCGCCCCGATATGCCACTTATCCCTGCAGCAGCTGCCGGGCAAAGGCTCTGGCACGTTCCGCTTTTCCTTCGTCCATGAATACGGTCTTATATCCCAAATGCCGCTCGGCAAACAGTCCGGCGTAGCGGAGCCTGGAATGCTTGCAGTAGCGCCGTACGCCTTCGGCGAAGAGGTCCGCGCCGTGCTCCGGCTTATAGCCGCAGGTCGTAAAGACGGCGACCTTCTTGCCGGCCCACAGCGACGGGCCTACTTCGTCGCCGTAATATTTATTGAAGCCGTATACGCAGCGGTCCAGCAGGGCTTTCATCGGCGCCGTGCAGTACCAGGAATAGATAGGCGTCGCTAGGACGATGACGTCGCTGTCCTTTATATCGGCGGCGATGGCCGTCATATCGTCGTCAATGACGCAGTTAAAATCAGACCAGTCCTTCTGGCAGCCGCGGCAGGCGTGACAGCCTTCTATCTTCTTGTCGTACAGCCAGGTCAGCGTATATTCTGCGCCGCCCCGTTTCAATTCGTCGCAGAAAGGCTCCAGACATTGGGCCGTATTGCCGTGCTTTCGCTGGCTCCCCATCAAAATCGCAAACTTCATCGCCTCATCTCCTCATACATCACAAAAACTGTTTCATCCCTATAGTTTCATTTATGAATCGAATAATGATGATTTTATTTTATCATAAGCCAGCCTATTTGGCGAATCTTTGCAAGGACTGCGTATTGTAGTACAATAGTAAAAGATTATGCAAATCATACTATAGATTAGAAGCTATATAAGGAGGGCTCCGCATCATGGCTCATGTAAATGAAAATTATTTAAAGCTCCCCGGCAACTATTTATTCGCTACGATTGCGAAAAAAGTAGAAGCCTTTTCTAAAGCGCATCCCGAAGCAAACATCATCCGTCTCGGCATCGGCGACGTAACGCGCCCCCTGGCTCCGGCCATCATCGAAGCGATGCACAAGGCCGTCGACGAAATGGGCAAGGCCGAAACGTTCCGCGGCTACGGCCCTGAACAGGGATATGATTTCCTCCGTCAGGCCATCATCGACGGCGACTACAAGACGCGCGGCATCGACCTCGACATCGACGAAGTATTCGTCGGCGACGGCGCAAAAACCGACGTAGCCTGCATTCAGGAAATCTTCGGCAGCGATTTGAAATTCGCCGTAGCCGACCCGGTATACCCGGTCTACCTCGACTCCAACGTCATGCTCGGCCATACGGGCGACTGGAACGCCGAAAAGGGCATTTACGACGGCGTCGTCTATCTCCCCTGCACGGCTGAAAACGGCTTCAAGGCCGAACCGCCGACGGAAGACGTAGATATCGTATACCTGTGCAACCCCAGCAACCCGACAGGCACGGCCATGTCCAAGGCCGAACTGGAAAACTGGGTCAAGACGGCGAAAGAAAAGAAATTCATCATCATCTACGACTCGGCCTATGAAACATATATTACGGAACCAGACGTTCCCCACAGCATTTTTGAAATCGAAGGGGCTAAGGAAGTCGCCATCGAACTGCGTTCGTACTCCAAATGCGCCGGCTTTACGGGCACGCGCTGCTCTTACGTCGTCGTCCCGAAGGCCTGCGTAGGCTATAAAGCCGACGGCACGGCAGTCGAACTGAACCCCATGTGGAACCGCCGCCAGTGCACCTTCTTCAACGGCACGCCCTATGTTATCCAGCGCGCCGCCGAAGCGTACTACAGCCCGGAAGGCCAGAAGCAGTGCCTCGCCGACGTCAACTACTACATGGAAAACGCCCACATCATCCGCGACGGTTTGGTAGCGGCAGGCTTCACGGTATACGGCGCGACGAACTCCCCCTATGCCTGGGTACAGACGCCGAACGGCATGAAGAGCTGGGATTTCTTCGACCTGCTCCTGGAAAAGGCCCACGTCGTCACGACGCCGGGCTCCGGCTTCGGTCCTCACGGCGAAGGCTATCTGCGCCTGACGGCCTTCGGCACGAAGGAAAACACCATCGAAGCAGTCAAACGTATTGCTGATTTAAAATTATTCAAATAAAAAGGTGGTTTAACCATTGAGTACCAATCTGGAAGTCGGCATTGTCGGCTTGCCGAACGTCGGCAAGAGCACCCTGTTCAATGCCATTACCAAAGCCGGAGCAGAAGCGGCAAACTATCCTTTCTGCACGATTGAACCAAACGTCGGCGTCGTCGAAGTGCCGGACAACCGCATCCAGGTCCTGACGGACATGTATCATCCGAAAAAGACGATTCCCGCCGTCATGCGCTTTGTCGATATTGCCGGCCTCGTAGCCGGCGCGTCCAAGGGCGAAGGGCTGGGCAACAAATTCCTCAGCCACATCCGCGAAACGGACGCCATCGCCGAAGTCGTCCGCTGCTTTGAAGATTCCAATATCACCCACGTAGCCGGCTCCGTTGACCCGATCCGCGACATCGAAATCATCAACACCGAGCTGTGCCTGGCCGACTTGGAAACGACGCAGAAGCGGGCCGACCGCATCGCCAAGGTAGCCCAGTGCGGCGACAAGGCGGCGAAAGCGGAATACGAAGTCCTGAAAAAGGTCCTGGCGGCCCTGGAAGAAGGCGAACCGGCCCGTAAAGCCGGCCTGACGGAAGACGAGCTGCCTCAGGTCAAGGATTTGAATCTCCTCACGCTGAAGCCGATTATTTACATCGCCAACGTCAGCGAAGACGAAGCGGGCGATCCGGACTCCAATCCGAACGTCAAGCGCGTCGAAGAATACGCCGCCCAGGAAGGCGCTCAGGTCGTCGCTGTATCGGCTAAAATCGAATCGGAAATCGCCGAGCTTCCCGACGACGAAGCCGCCGTCTTCTTAGAAGAGCTGGGCCTTCCCGAATCGGGCCTGGACAAACTCATCAAAGCCAGCTACTCCCTTTTGGGCCTCATCAACTTCTTCACGGCCGGCGCCGACGAAGTACGGGCCTGGACCATCGTCAAGGGCACAAAAGCGCCGAAAGCGGCCGGCAAAATCCATACGGATATCGAACGGGGCTTCATCCGCGCCGAAATCGTATCGTATGAAGACCTCATCGCCTGCGGCAGCGAACAGGCCGCCAAGGAAAAGGGCCTCGTCCGCCTGGAAGGCAAGGAATACGTCATGCAGGACGGAGACGTCACGTACTTCCGTTTCAACGTCTAATATCGTCTATACTCGTAATGAACGCAAAAAAAGCGCTGTTCCCTTTGAGGGGCAGCGCTTTTTCGCATGGTTACATATATTCGTCTTCGTCGTGCCAGGACTTGCGGCCTTCCCGTTCATCCGTAAAGCCGACGAGATAGTCCAGCGACACATGGTACAGCCTAGCCAGTACCATGAGTTTTTCTACGGAAATTTTTCGTTTTCCCAGCTCATACATTCCATATCCAACTTGCGAACAGTTCAATACTTTCGCCACATCGGCCTGAGACATTTTCGCTTCCAGGCGAAGAGGCTTCAAACGGCTATAATATTTCATCGTACCACCCTAGCTCCACTGCAACAACGGGGAACACCGCATTCCCATTTACTTCATTATCTACCTTATATAACTATAATCTATTTGTATGGTTATATCAACATTTTTATGACTATCTTTCCGCGAAAATATGGCACAAGTTCATTCTTTCTTTACATATTATGTAATTCTATAAGGTAATAAAAAACGACAGGGAATATATTAAAAAGTATAAACCCTGCCGTTATCTTTGTCATGATCTATAAAGCTGCACTTAACCGACGTTGACGAGTTTGCCTGGATTCATAATATCATTTGGATCCAAAGCCTTTTTAATAGCCCGGATCATCTTCAATTCTCCTTCAGGCGTACAGGCTTCGAATTCTTCCAATTTCTTAAAGCCGATGCCGTGTTCTCCCGACATTTTGCCGCCTAGAGCATATACGCGAGGGAACAAATCGTGATGAAAGGCTTTGATTTTGTTAAACCATTCTTCCGGCGACAACCTTTTATTGTTCAGCGGCAAGACATGAATGTTGCCGTCGCCGATATGAGCTACGGTGACGCAGTACAAGTCGTATTTCCGGCGCAGTTCCGGCAGCTGTTTCGTAATATCGGGAATTTTGTCCAGCGGCACGACGAAATCTTCCGTCTGGAACATCTTGTCGACGCTGCGGGCCGCTTCGGCAAATTGCTTGCGCAGCTTCCAGATACGGGCGTCAGCTTCAAATTCGTCAATAGAGCCGTTGGCTTCCGCCAAGTCGCAGAGCTGTTCCATCTTGCGGTCCGAATCTTCTTCGTTAAACGATTCGACAGTAACGATGACATAGTCGCAGCCGTCGTCGACGTGGGGCATCTTCATGTCCAGGAATTTGCAGGTAAGCTGCAATGCTTCGTTATCCATAAATTCGATGCTCGTCGGGTCGATGCCGGCCTTTAAAATCTTATTCGGCAGGGCGAAGGCTTCTTCATCGGATTTAAACACGCAGACCATGTTGAAGCTATACGGCGGTAACGGACGAAGTTTAACTGTAACCTCTGTGATGATGCCTAAAATACCTTCCGAGCCTGCCAGCAGCTGTTCCAGGCATAAGCCGGTAGAGCATTTTTGCAGACGCGCGCCGAGCGTGACGATATCGCCTGTCGGCGTAACGACTTTCAGGCTGTAAATCTGGTGGCGCGTCGTGCCGTATTTGACGGCTTTATTGCCGCCGGCGTTGTTGGCGACGTTGCCGCCGATTTGGCAGCTTTCGGCACTGGATGGATCGCCTGCGTATAACAGGTTATGCTTGCGCGCTTCAGCCTGCAGCTCGCCAGTCAATACGCCGGTCTGGCAAGTGGCGTACATATTGTCGGCGTCAAATTTCAAAATTTTATTCATGCGTTCCAATTCGACGACGATGCCATGGTATACGGGAATAGCGCCGCAGGCGACGCCGGAGCCGGCCGAACGGGGCGTCAATGGAACCAAATACTCGTTCGCCAGCTTGACGATCGCCGCTACTTCTTCCGTACTGCCGGGAAATACGACGACTTCCGGCTTGCGGAAGTAAATCGAATTTCCTTCTTCATCAGTCTGATAGGCCGTCAAATAGTCTTCGTCGGTTTTGACGAATTTATCCCCTACGACGTTTCGTAATTTTTCCAGTAATTCCGGCGTAACCGGATTAAACGTTGCCATCATTCAATCGCTTCTTTCTGTATCTAAAATTTAGCTCATACCCCTCACTTTGAGCCGCTCGCGAGTGTAGGAAATCCTACCGGCTAAAAAGCGATTGAAGATAGTATAGCACGTTAAAATATATTGTAAAGGCTGCTATTTTCAATATATTTATCATTTACAAGGCAAGACGTCGTTAGAAAGACAGGCTCTCTTCCGATAATTACTTATGGTTCTACGTTTTACCAAAATTAATTCTATTTGGTTATATATTATTTTGTCATACAATTCATGATTAGAATAGCTATTCAGAAAGTCGCTCCCACGTCTCGTACGCGGCGTCCAGCTGTGCCTGCGTTTCGTCGTAAAGGCGGGTCAGCTCCATCATCTTGCCAGCGTCGGTCTGCACGTCGGGCAGGTTCATCTGCACTTCGTACATCTTGAGCGTCGCTTCCAGCTCGGCGATTTTCATTTCTATTTTTTCCAGCTTCAAGGCCGTCCCATACGACGGTTCCTTGCGCGCAGTCCCTTTCTTGGCCGGCGGTTCCGCCTTGGCTGCTGCAGCGGCCGGCTTAGGCTTTGCCGCGGCCTGTTCCGCCTCCCGTTCGGCCAATTCCTGGGCCACCCGCTCTTCTGCTTCCCGCACCTTTTCCCGGTAATAGGTGTAGTTTCCTAAAAATTCCTTGATCTTCTTATCTTCCAGCACGAGGGTCCGCTGGGTAATCTTGTCCAGGAAATAGCGGTCGTGGGATACGACGAGGTATGTGCCGCCGAATTCCTGCAAGGCCTGTTCCAGCACTTCCCTCGTCGGGATGTCGAGGTGGTTCGTCGGTTCGTCGAGGATGAGGAAGTTGGCTCCCTGCAAAAACAGCTTCAACAAGGCCAGCCGCGCCTGTTCGCCGCCGCTCAGGCTGTCGACGACCTTAAATACATCGTCGCCCTGAAAGAGGAAGCGCCCCAGTACAGAACGGGCTTCATCTTCGCCGTAGCTGAAATCGTTCATAATTTCTTCCAGCACCGTCCAGGCGCCGTGCAAATCCGTATGCTCCTGGGCAAAGTAGCCAATATGCACGCGGCTGCCCAGGGTGATGTGCCCCTTGTCTGCTTCGATTTCGCCCATAATCATGCGCAGGAGCGTCGTCTTGCCCGTGCCGTTCGGCCCGATGAGGGACGCCGACTCGCCGCGGCGCAGCAGCAGGGACAAGTGGTCGAACAACTGCCGGTCACCGAAGCCGCCGCAGATATCGTCGAGGACCAGGACCTTCTGACCGCATTCTTCTGCCGGCGCAAAATGGAAATGCAGCCTTTCCGCTTCTGGGGCCAGCTCGATGCGCTCCAGCCGGTTGAGCTGGGACTGGCGGCCCCGGGCCTGCTTGGCCTTGATGCCGGCCTTATACTTGCGGATATATTCTTCGGTCTGGCGGATATGCTCCTGCTGTTTTTGGTAAGCCTTTTCTAAGGCCTTGCGCTGCTCCGTCCGCTGGACGATGTACCGGGAATAGTTGCCTTTGTACTTAGTCACCTTGCCGTGTTCCAGCTCCAGGATGCCCGTTGCCACCTTGTCCAGGAAATAGCGGTCATGAGATACGATGAGGATGCCGCCGCCGTAGGACAGCAAGTAGCCTTCCAGCCATTCCAGCATATCCATGTCCAGATGGTTTGTCGGTTCGTCGAGAAATAAGTAATCGGGACGGCGAACTAAGGCCTTAGCCAGGTTGATGCGCGTTTTCTGGCCGCCGGAAAACTGCTGTACCGGCCGGTCCAGATCGTCCTCGCCGAAGCCTAAGCCGTGGACGATCTTCCGGGACATAGATTCGTATTCATAGCCGCCGAGCCATTCGAACCGTTCCTGCAGGCGGGCGTATTTGTTCATGACGGTTTCATCGTCGGGATGGGCCTGCATGTCCTTCTCCGCATCCTTGAGCTGTTCTTCCAGGCGCAGCACGTCCTGCCAGGCCTCGGTGATGGTCTGCCGCAGGGTCACGTCGTCTTCAAAGGTAATGTCCTGCTGCAGATAGCCGACCGATTCGCCTTCGGACACGACGAAGACGCCGCCGTCGTATTCTTCCTGCCCCATGAGGCATTTCAGGAGCGTCGACTTGCCTGCGCCGTTGGCTCCGATGAGGCCGACGCGCTCGCCGCGGCGTATTTCAAAGGACACGTCCTGAAACACCGTATGGACGCCGAATGATTTCGATAATTTCTGTACTTTTATACTTCCCATGATTACCCTCTCATCTATATTGCTGCGTTGCTGATATAACTCGCTAAGTATACATTATATCATATCTGCCGCCGCCGCGACAGGCTGGCCGCGCCACTGAGTCCCCTGTGCCGTATAGCCCCTGCACATCCGGTCATTTACGCCTGGCCAGAGTCTTCATTTTTGTAACGATTTCAAAAAAACAGTCCCCGCACCTTCTATGCGAGGACTGTTACGCAGGATCTATTTTTTCAGCAGGCCTTTTTCTTCAATAAAGCGAG
This sequence comes from uncultured Megasphaera sp., assembly GCA_900554215.1. GTDB lineage: Bacteria > Bacillota > Negativicutes > Veillonellales > Megasphaeraceae > Megasphaera. Next base: position 16,373 of record USGG01000004.1, on the reverse strand, counting down.
CCAGCAGCTCCGCCGTGCCGATCATGAGCTCCGGACAGGATACGGGGCCGCCGTTGGCCGGGCTCTTGAGGACGCGGCAGCACGACGCGTGGAACTTGCCCGTCCACAGCTGATAAAATTCCTTTACGGGAGCGTATATTTCCGCCTTGGTCTTTTCTTCCGGCGTATTGCGGCCTACGAGAAGGCCCAGGATATGGCAGGCGCCGTTCAGGGCGCCGCAGAGACAGCCCGAGCCGCCGACGCCGCCGCCCATGACCGATACCATGCGGAACACGTCGTCCGACAGGTTAAGCCCATAATATTCATTGCAGGCCTTCAATACCGTTTCAGAGCAGTTATTGCCTCCTTGCTGGTATTTTTTTACTACGTCTTGAATCGATTCCATTTTGTATTACCTCCTAATGTAATATCTCGTCCTTTGATTATATCACATTTTTGCCGTCCTGCCCTTTACTTTCGCTCTCGTCATATCAGGGCAACAGACTATGCAAATATAGCAATTTGACAAATCTGAGATTCATGATACACTATGTTCAAGACAATTTTACATCCTTTTATCCAGAGCGGCGGAGGGACTGGCCCAATGAAGCCCGGCAACCGATAACGACGGTGCTAATTCCTGCGGATTGATTTCCGAGAGATAAAGACCCTGCGACGATACCTCTTTCTCTTGGGAAAGGGGCTTTTTTCATGGGATAAAAGGCTGAACAGTCTTAGGCTATATTATTTTATATTTAGGAGGAATCATTCATGAAGCATTTCAAAAAACTTACGATCCTGGCCGCCGCGGCTCTCTGCGCGCTGGCCGTATTGGCCGCCGGCTGCGGCAGCGACGCCCCGGCAGGCGGCAAGGAGTCGACGCAGAATAAGGTCCTGACCGTCGGCGCAACGCCCGTTCCCCACGCGGAAATCCTAAACGAAATCAAGCCCCTCTTAGCCAAGGACGGCATCGATTTGAAGATCATCGAATTCACTGATTACGTCAAGCCGAATCTGGCCTTAAACGATAAGGAGCTGGACGCCAACTTCTTCCAGCACGGCCCCTACATGGAAACGTTCAATGCAGAACACGGCACGAAGCTCAAGGCCATCTGCAAGGTCCATATCGAACCGATGGGCATTTATTCTCATAAGGTTGCAAAACTGGACGAATTGGCAAACGGCGCAAAGGTCGCCATCCCCAACGACCCGACCAACGGCGGCCGGGCATTGCTCATCCTGCAGAAGGCCGGCCTGATTTCCCTGAAGGATAACGGCAGCATCACCTCTACGGTGCAGGACATCGTGAAAAACGACAAAAACCTCCAGTTCGTCGAATTGGAAGCCGCCCAGATTCCCCGCTCCATTGACGACGTAGACATCGCCGTCATCAACACGAACTTCGCCATGGAAGCCGGCCTCAATCCGCTGAAGGACGCAATTTTCCTCGAAGATAAGGATTCGCCGTATGCCAACATCTTAGCCATCCACGAAGGCGACGAAAACCGTCCGGAAATCCAGGCTCTCGTCAAAGCCCTCCAGTCTCCGGAAGTGAAGAAATTCATCGAAGACAAATACCAGGGAGCCATTCTTCCCAGCTTCTAAGACAGCACACATATCTATTCATGCAAAAGGGCCTCGTTCCAGGCCCTTTTGTTATACATACGGCCATACTTCATGGTATAATATAAACAAAAACGCGCGGCTGTACTCGTGCTTATTCCCTGTCAGCTATGCAGCAAGGAGCCATATATATGCGCACAAATGAATTATTTGCCAAAAAAACAGTCTTTTCCTTTGAAGTCTTCCCGCCGAAGCCGGATACGCCTATCGAGACGATTTACGCTGCCTTGGACGAGCTAAGCCAGCTTCATCCCGATTTCATCAGCGTCACCTGCGGCGCCAGCGGAAGCGGCAGCGGCGGCAACCGCACCGTCGAAGTGGCCTCGGCTATCAAGCACACCTACGGCTGTGAAACGGCGGCTCATATGCCCTGCATTTACCTGACTGAAGACGACGCCCTGCGTACCCTGGACGAGCTGAAAAAGGCAGGCATCGAAAATATCCTGGCCCTGCGGGGCGACGAAACGCCGGGCCGCGAACGAGCCCATGTCTTTGAACATGCCAACGACCTCGTAGCCTTCATCAAGCAGAACGCCCCTGAATTCAACATCATCGGCGCCTGCTATCCCGAAGGCCATACGGAAGCCCAGACCATGGCCGCCGATATCCGCAACTTGAAGACGAAGGTCGACGCCGGCGCCAGCGAGCTCATTTCCCAGCTCTTTTTCGACAACGCCACCTTCTACCGCTTCCTCGAACGGTGCGAAATCGCCGGCATCAACGTCCCCATCGAAGCGGGCATCATGCCGGTCACCAATAAGAAGCAAATCGAACGGATGGTATCCCTGTGCGGCGCAACCCTGCCGGTCAAGTTCCAGCGGGCTATCGCCAAATACGGCGACAACGCTGAAGCCATGCGGGACATCGGCATCGCCTACGCTATCGACCAGATAGCCGACCTCCTGGCCAACGGCGTCGACGGCATCCACGTCTACACGATGAACAATCCCTATATCGCCAAAAAGATTACGGAAGCCGTAAAAAATTTATTATAAGAAATTCAAAAAGCCCTGAGCAGCGAAGAACGCTGCCCAGGGCTTTTAGTTAGTTTACCATGTCTTTTATTCTTTCAGCACGTAGCCGTAGGCGTGGACACGGCCGTCGTCTTCGTGTTCCAGGTACACTCCCTGGATTTCCGAGGCAAAGCCGGGAAGCTCGTTGAGCCCTTCTTCAAGGGCCTTGAAATACTGGACGGCCGTCGGCGACCACCGTTCACCCGGCACGACGCAGAGGACGCCTGGCGGATACGGCAGGGCCCCTTCAAGGGCAATCCGTCCTTCCAGCTCGGCGAGAGGCACGAGCTCGCCTTGTCCGCGGATGAAGGCATGCTGCGCGTCCTGCGGCGTCATGACGTATTCAGGGAAATAGTCGCGGCGGAACAGCTTTTTCTGCAAATCCTTTACGTTTCTCGCCTTGTAGAAATCGTGCATTTCCTGGCAGAGCTGCTGAATCGTGTAGCCGGCATAGCGGGCCGGATGGGAGTTGTACACACCCAAAAGGACTTCCTGCATGGGCACGTTGTTGTCGACAAACCGTTCGAAGCGGACGAGCTGCGACGTCAGGAAGCGGAGCTTATTCCAGTTTTCCGCCGGCGTCAGCAGGAACAGGATGGAATTCAGGTCGCACTTTTCCGGGATGACGCCGTTGCCCCGCAGGTACGTCGCCAGGATATTGGCGTGAATGCCGAAGTCTTCGTACTCGCCTGTCTCGGCGTCGATGCCCGGCGTCGTGAGCAGGAGCTTGCACGGGTCGACGCGGTACTGGTCCGGGCCATAGCCTTCAAAAGCATGCCATTTCGCTCCCGGCTCAAAGGTGAAGTAAGCGATGTCGTCGGCCATCTGCTCCGTGTCGCCGTCCTGCCAAGGCCTTCCATGCACCGTCGGCGCGATGAACGGCTTAATGTAGTGGCAGCGCTGAAGGATGCTCTTGCGGGCGTCAATGCCCAGCTTCACGCAGTCGCGCCACATCTTCCGGCCAGCGTCGCCCGAATGGATTTTGGCGTTGACGGCGATAGTAGCGAACATGGGATAAAAGGGGCTCGTCGAGGCATTGGCCATGAAAGCGTTGTTAAAGGTCTTGTGGTTGCAGTAGCGCTTCTGGTCGTGGATGTGATTGTCCTTTTTATGAATCTGCGAGGCCTGGGAAAAGCCGGCCTGCTGCTTGTGAACCGACTGGGTCACCATGATGCCCGGATCATCGCCGTGCAGGTCCAGCAGCAGGGGCGAGCTGTCCCGCAGCATGGGGATAAACTGCTCGTAGCCGACCCAGGCCGAGTCGAACAGGATGTAATCGCAGAGATGGCCTATCTTATCGACGACGTAGCGGGCGTTGTACAGCGTGCCGTCATAGGTGCCGAGCTGAATGACGGCCAGGCGGAAGGGCCGCGGCTGCTTTGCCTTTTCCGGGTCCCTCTCGGCAGCCAGCTTGCGCAGATAGGCTTCGTCGAAGCAATGGGCGTCAATGCCGCCGATGAAGCCGTAAGGATTGCGGGCCGTTTCCAAATATACCGGCGTCGCCCCTGCCTGGATGAGGGCCCCGATGGCTACGGATTTATGGTTGTTCCGGTCGTACAGCACTAAGTCTCCCGGCGTCAGCAAGGCGTTCGTCACGACCTTATTGGACGACGACGAGCCGTTGAGGACGAAATAGGTCTTGTCAGCGTGGAACACTTCAGCGGCAAAATCCTGGGCTTCCAGAGCCGGCCCTTCGTGAATCAGCAAGTCGCCCAGCGTAACGTCGGCGTTGCATATATCGGATTGGAAAATATGAGGACCGTAGAAATCATAGAGATAGCGTCCTGCCGGATGCTTCTTGAAAAATTCGCCGTCCTGATGGCCGGGGCAGTCGAAGGGGTTGTTCTTTTCGCTCACGTACTCTACGAGGTCGGCAAAAAAGGGCGGCAGGACAAACTGCTCGTAGTTGCTGGCCAGCCGCTCTGCCGTGGAAATGCAGCGGCTCTTGTTGACCATTTCCTCCGTAATGACGGCGTCGACCTTGCCGATATATTTTTCCGGAAGCCGTTCGCCGCCGGGCATGATAATCATGATGGGAATGCCGAAGCCCGTCGCGTCGATCTTGTCGATATAGGCGAAGTCCTGGTCGGACAACACGGCGACGGCCACGTCGGTAAAGTCCGTCTGTTCGACAGGCACGATTTCCCTGTCGCTGTCTACGAAGTAGTATTGTACGTCAAAGCTGTACGCTATCTTTAAATGTTTCATATCTAGTCTCCTTATCCTCTTCCTTTACTTTTTATAGTTTTTGCGGGGTATACTTCATTTTAAAACAATAAGGCCGTCCCTGACAAGACAATAGGTATAATTTATTCCTGACGTAAAAAAAGACGAGCTGCGCCGATGCAGCTCGTCTTCTTCCATGCATTCGAAATAGATTATTCTCCGTCGATAATGCCTTTGATGACGGTGATGCCCTTTTTCAGCACGTCCCATGGAATATTGAGGGGCGGCAGGAGGCGCAGCAGGCCGTTGGCCGTCAGGACCAGGACGCCCTTGTCCACGCATTCGTTTACGACGGTTCCCAAGTCCTTCTTGAGCTTCACGCCGATCATCAGGCCCATGCCCGACACGAATTCGACGTTTTGGCAGATTTCCAGCTCGGCCTTGATATACGCGCCCTTTTCCCGTACTTCGGCCATCAGTGCGTCGTCCAGCCGTTCTACGATGGAGATGGCCCCGGCGGCGCAGATCGGATTGCCGCCGAAGGTCGAGCCGTGGGTATGGTCCGTCAGCGTATATTGGCAGGAATCGGCGAACATCGTCGCCGCAAAGGGCAGGCCGCCGCCGATGGCCTTGGCCGTCGTGACGATATCGGGATGAATGCCGTAATTCATGTAGGCGTACAGCGCGCCTGTACGGCCGTTGCCGGTCTGCACTTCGTCGATGATGACCAGAATATCTTTTTTATGGGCATAGTCGACGACGGAATGGACAAAGGCCGGGTCGAGAGGATGGACGCCGCCTTCGCCCTGTACCAGTTCCATCATGACGGCGCAGACATTATGCTCCTCGGCTAGGGCCTTGACCGATTCGAAGTTATCTGCTTCGGCGTAGACGAAGCCGTCCAGGAAGGGGCCGAAATCCTCATGAAGCGAATCCTGGCCGCAGGCCGTCAGCGTGGCCATCGTCCGGCCGTGAAAGCTGTTTTTCAGCGTGATGATCGTATAGCGGCCGTCGCCGTACTTGTCGTGAGAATATTTGCGGGCCGCCTTGATGGCGCATTCGTTCGATTCTGCGCCGGAGTTGGAAAAGAAGACCTTTTTCATGCCCGTTTTTTCGCAGAGCATTTTTGCCAGGATGACCTGGGGTTCCGTATAAAATACGTTGGAAATATGGCTCAGCTTGTTGAGCTGGGCCGTCACCGCATCCTTCCAGACGTCGTCACAGACGCCGAAGACGTTGACGGCAATGCCGGCGCTGAGGTCGATATACTCCTTGCCGTTGACATCGTACAGGACGGAACCCTTGCCGTGGTCCAGCACGGCATCCATCCGGTTGTATACGTTTACGATATATTCTTTATCTGCAGCTTTAAAATCCATAGCCAATTCGTACATCTCCTTTTTCATGCAATATCCATTCAGCGGCCTTCAGAATATTTATTGATAAACATTGTACCCAGGCCTTCTTCCGTCAGCAGCTCGATCAGAATCGCATGGGGAACCATGCCGTTGACAATAAATACCTTCTTGACGCCGGCCTGAATGGCGTCGATGCAGCACTGCACCTTCGGAATCATGCCGCCGGCGATGACGCCTTCTTTTTTCAACTCGTCGGCCTGGGCCAAGGTGAGGTCCGTAATCAGCGACGATGGGTCGTCCTTATCGCGCAGGACGCCGTCGATGTTCGTCATGGACACCATGCATTCGGCGTTGAGGGCGCCGGCGATTTCGGCCGCCGCCGTATCGGCGTTGATGTTGTAGGCCTGCCCGTTTTTGTCCGTGCCGATCGTAGCGATGACGGGAATGTAGCCCTTATCGAGATTATCCTGAATGATTTCAACGTCCAGCGACGTAATCTTGCCGACGAAGCCCAGGTCGTCGCTCTGCTTGCGGACGCGGATCATCCGGTCGTCGAGGCCGCACAGGCCGATGGCGTTGCCGCCCATCGAGCCGATGAGGCTGACTAAATCCTTATTGACCTGGCCGGCCAGTACCATCTGGACGATTTTCATCGTTTCGGCGTCGGTGACCCGCAGGCCATCGATGAACTTCGATTCGATGCCGACGCGGTCCAATACTTCCTTGATGTGCGGGCCGCCGCCGTGCACCAGGACGACCTTGATGCCGATGAGGTTGAGCAGGACGATATCGCCCATTACGGCCCGTTTCAGGCTTTCGTTGACCATCGCGTTGCCGCCGTATTTGACGACGACGATTTTGCCGCTGTATTTTTTAATATACGGCAGGGCGTTCATCAAAATCTGCGCCTTCTGCGCGTTCGTTACCGATTGGATATCGTGCATTGCCATATCTTTATACTCTGTCATGTCCTCTTCCCCCAATACAAAAAATGTAACGTGGTACAAGAAGCTGCATTTCCGCAGTTTCATTGTACCACGTAGTCCTTTCAGATTCTACTGCTCAGCTGCAGGCCTGTAAGGCTGGCTGGAATCCCAGCTGCAGCATAGTGCGCTTCATGGCCTGGGCCAGCGACGCGCCTCCGACAGGCTCGGACGCCATGCCGTTGGCCAGGGCAATAATCGTATACCCCTCCGTATTGATCGCACCCGTACAGGCTGCCAGTGCGTCCCGCAGCTGCTGCGGCGACGCGGCGGCGTCCGTCGTGAGGATGCACAGCCCTGGCTTAGCCTCGGTCCCGTCGGCGGCCATGCCGTTCAGGTGAACGGAGCCGCTTCCCAGCGCCACGGCGCTGTCCGTCATATCGCCTAAGTTGTCGATGACCGCGCCGACCTGATCGCCGTGCGCCGGCGAAAGCGACGCGCCTAAGGCTGCCAAGCTGTCGATGAGGCGGGACGGGCGGAAATGCTGGCCTTTCACGCCACTGGCAACGAAAGCCACATCCTGAACGGCTATCGACAAATACTGCGACGCCGCACTGCATACTTCCTGCCGGATTTCCTGTCCCCGCAGGCCGTCGGGAAGAGCCGCCCCGTTGTGCAGCAGCAAGGCCTTTCCCGAGCTCTGCCATACGCCTTGAGCGCTGGAAACGACGATGGAGCAGTTTGTACGGCTTACGATCATAGCCAAATCCAATCGTACACGGCTGTCGCAAAGGCCGCTGTACGTACCGGCCGCGCTGAATCCTTGCGGTAAGCAGCTGTCATCATATACCTGTTTCATACTAACTCCACCTTTCTCTTGCTGCGTCTTTACTTCGTTATCTGTAATCCTGTCGTCGGGTCGAGGCCCAACATGATGTTCATATTCTGAATCGCCGCGCCGGAAGCGCCTTTTCCCAAGTTATCAAACAAGGCCGTCACGACGACGCGCTGGTCGTTGCCCGTCACGAGAATTTCCATGTCGTCGTATCCGCTCATGGCATTGGCTGCGACGAAGCCGCTCTTGTCTTCGCCGAAGGGAAGGACGCGGACAACGGGGCTTCCTTCGTAATGAGCCGCCAAGGCCTGCCAGATATCCTGCACCGACGGCGTTCCCTTCAGCAAATGGGTAAACAAGGGAACCATGACTTCCATACCGCTGTAGTAATCGTCGACGATGGGAGAGAAAATCGGCTTCTGAGCCAGGCCGCAGACTGCGACGATTTCCTTTAAGTGCTTGTGCTGCTGCGTCAGGCCGTATTGGCGGGGCGAGAACAAATCCTCGCCTTTATCTGCCCCTTCATACTGGGCAATCATCTTCTTGCCGCCGCCGCTGTATCCCGTCAGGGACACGGCGCTTACAGGATAGTCGTCCGGCAGGATGCCGGCCTGTACCAGCGGCTGGACGACGGCGATGACGCCGCTGGCGTGGCAGCCCGGGTTGGCGACGCGGTCGCTTTCGGCAATCGCCTGATACTGGGCCGATGACAATTCGGGGAAGCCGTAGGTCCAGCCGTCAGCCGTCCGATGGGCCGTCGACGTGTCGATGAGGCGGACCTGGCAGTCAGCCGCGATAGCGACGGCTTCTTTCGCCGCGCCATCGGGAAGGCACAAGAACGCCAAATCGGCTTTCTTCATGCATTCCGCAATCGCTTCCGGCTCTTTCCGCAGCTCGTCGGCAATGGGAACCAACTCGATATCCTCGCGGCTCTTCAGCCGTTCGTGAATTCTAAGCCCTGTCGTACCTTCATGACCATGTATAAATACCTTCGTCTTCACCTTTCATGCACCTCTATACCTTACTGCCCCGTGTCGTCAGCTTCTGCCTCGCCGCGGCGGTGTTTTGTTGAATTTTTATTCATTATAATTGCATTTTAATTGTTTGTCAAGATTTATGCAGGATTTTTTACATAAAAATAACCTATTAGCCTGTATTCCCACAGAAAATACACGCTGTTTATTATATTTTTTCAGATTTTCTCAATAATTTCTGTAAAAAGGCAAGAGAAAACCGCAGGAACCTGTTTCCAAGTTCCTGCGGTCTGTATATGTAATCTGTCTTAACGCATATTTTTTAACGATCCATATCGTAATCCTGCAATGCGGCGACGTGATGATAGCCGTCGTTTTTGCCTTTATTAGCGAAAACGCGCAGTACTTCGCGGGCCGTGTCGAGAGACGTCAGGCAGGGAACGGCCAATTCAACAGCCATGCGGCGCAGGTTGAAGCCGTCCCGTTCGGGATGCTTGCCGAAGGTCAGCGTATTGACGACCAGGTCGATTTTGCCGTTGCGGATGAGCGTCGCAATGTTCTGCCCGCCTTCATGGATCTTGCGGACGACGTCGACGGGCATGCCGTGATCGTTGAAGTACTGACCCGTGCCTTCCGTAGCGATGATGTGATAGCCCAATTCCTTAAAGCCGTGAGCCAGCTGCAGAGCTTCTTCCTTATCGCGGTCAGCAACGGTGACGAGAATCGTGCCGCCGGCAGGGATACGCATCTTCGCGCCGTTGACGGCTTTATACAGGGCTTCGGAATAGGTCTTGCCGATACCCATGACTTCGCCTGTCGATTTCATTTCCGGCCCGAGGGCGATTTCCGCCAGGCCGATTTTGCTGAAGGAGAATACAGGCGCTTTGGCGGCGACGTGGCCCTTAGCCGGCATAAGGCCACTGCCGTAGCCCATGTCTTTCAGCGTTTCACCCAGGGCGATGCGCGTTGCGACTTCGACGATGGGGAAATGAGTTACCTTGCTCAGGAAGGGGACGGTACGGCTCGAACGGGGATTTACTTCGATGATGTACAGCTTGCCCTTCGATACGACGAACTGGATGTTGACGGCGCCTTTGACCTGCAGTTCCAGGGAAATGCGCGTCGTGTAGTCGACAATCTGATCGATCATTTCCTGGTCGAGGTGCTGCGGCGGATAGACGGCGATGGAGTCGCCCGAATGAACGCCGGCTCGTTCGACCTGTTCCATAATGCCGGGGATGAAGACGTCCGTGCCGTCGGCAACGGCGTCGACTTCGACTTCGCGGCCCGTCATGTATTCGTCGATGAGAATCGGATGATCCGGCGAGGCGATAACGGCTTCGCGCAGGTACCGTTCCAGTTCTTTTTCGTTATATACGATTTCCATAGCCCGGCCGCCGAGAACGTAAGACGGACGAACGATGAGGGGGAATTCCAATTCCTGAGAAACCTTCATGGCTTCGCTGTCGCTGGTAGCGATACGGCCGTCGGGACGGGGAATATTCAGCTTCGCCAATACTTCGTCGAACCGTTCGCGGTCTTCGGCCCGGTCCATGCCTTCGACAGACGTGCCGAGAACCTTGACGCCCCGTTTTGCCAGGGGAGCCGCCAGGTTGATCGCCGTCTGGCCGCCGAACTGGCAGATGACGCCGACGGGCTTTTCCTTCTCGATAACGGCCATGACGTCTTCTACGGTCAGCGGTTCAAAGTACAGGCTGTCGGACGTATCGAAGTCCGTACTTACCGTTTCCGGGTTATTGTTGACGATAATGCTGTTCATGCCGGCCTTGCGCAGCGCCCAGGCAGAGTGGACGGAGCAGTAATCGAATTCGATACCCTGGCCGATGCGGATCGGGCCGGAGCCGAGAACGACGACGCTCTTGTCGCCCAAGGGCTTAACTTCGTCTTCGGCAGCATAGCAGGAGTAGTAGTACGGCGTCGCCGCTTCAAATTCGGCGGCGCAGGTATCGACCATCTTGAAGGTCGGCGTAATGCCCTTTTCCTGCCGGAAGGACCGTACTTCATCTTCCGTCTTGCCGGCAAAGGCTGCAACGACGGCGTCGGGCATGCTGTACCGTTTAGCCAGCCGGACGTTGTCTTCCGTAAGGCCCTGTTTCTTCAGAGCTTCTTCCAGGTCGACGATGTTCTTCAGCTTGCTGAGGAACCACATGTCGTAGCCCGTAATATAGTGAATCTTTTCTTCGCTGAGGCCGAGGCGCAGGGCCTGGGTGACGACGAAGAGCCGTTCGTCGTCCTGCTTCTGCAGGAGCTCGGCGATTTCGATGAGGGATTTGCTTTCCAGCTTTTTCAGCGTCAGGTAGTTCACGCCGATTTCCAGGGAACGGACGGCTTTGAGAAGGGCCCCTTCAAAGCAGCGGTCCAGGGACATGACTTCGCCCGTCGCCTTCATCTGCGTGCCCAGCGTCTTGTCGGCCAAGGCAAATTTTTCGAAGGGCCAGCGCGGGAACTTGACGACGCAGTAGTCGAGGGTCGGTTCGAAGCAGGCCGTCGTCTTGCCCGTAACGGCGTTGGTAATCTGGTCCAGCGTCAGGCCCGTAGCGACTTTCGCCGCAACCTTGGCGATGGGATAGCCCGTCGCCTTGGAGGCCAGAGCCGACGAACGGCTGACGCGGGGGTTTACTTCGATGACGTAGTACTGGTTGCTGTTCGGGTCGAGGGCGTACTGTACGTTGCAGCCCCCTTCGATTTTCAGGCGGCGGATGATGGCCAGAGACGCCGTGCGCAGCATCTGGTACTGCAAGTCGTTCAGGGTCTGGCTCGGCGCGACGACGATGGAGTCGCCCGTATGGACGCCGACGGGGTCGATGTTTTCCATGTTGCAGACGATGATGCAGTTGTCCGCTTTATCGCGCATGACTTCGTATTCGATTTCTTTCCAGCCGGCAACGGACCGTTCGACGAGGATCTGGTTGATCGGGCTGAGCTTGATGCCGCGGGTCGCGATCATGAACAGCTCGTCTTCGTCGTGGGCGATGCCGCCGCCGGTGCCGCCGAGGGTAAAGGCCGGACGGACGATGATCGGATAACCGATTTTATCGGCGAAATCAATGGCCGACTGGACATCTTCAAAGATATCGCTTTCCGGCACGGGCTGGTTGATGTCCTTCATGGCTTCCTTAAAGAGCTCGCGGTCTTCTGCTTCCTTAATGGCCGAAAGGTGGGTTCCCAGCAATTTTACGTTGTATTTTTCCAGCACGCCGGCGTTCGCCAGTTCAACGGCCATGTTCAGGCCGACCTGGCCGCCCAGGGTTGCCAACAATCCATCGGGACGTTCTTTTTCAATGACTTCCGTCACGTAATCGAGGGAAATCGGTTCGATATATACGCGGTCGGCAATATCTTCGTCCGTCATAATCGTCGCTGGGTTGCTGTTGATGAGGACGACTTCCAGGCCTTCTTCCTTCAAAGCCCGGCAAGCCTGCGTGCCGGCATAGTCAAATTCTGCGGCCTGGCCGATAATGATAGGGCCGGATCCGATAACGAGAACTTTCTTCAATCCTTCTATCATGTTAATTTTCCTCCATCATCTTGATAAATTGTTCAAATAAATACAAGTTATCAGTCGGTCCCGGCGATGCTTCCGGATGGTACTGCACGCACATGATATGTTGTTCCGGCACTTCGAAGCCTTCCAGCGTATTGTCGTGCAGGTTGCGGTGCGTGATGACGACGTTGTCCGGCAGGGACGCTTCATCGATGACGTAGCCGTGGTTCTGCGACGTAATGTATACGCGGTTCGTACGGATATCCTTGACCGGATGGTTGGCGCCGCGATGGCCGAAGGTCAGCTTGCGGCTCTTGCCGCCCAGCGCCAGGCCCAGCATCTGCAGGCCGAGGCAGATGCCGAAGATAGGCTTCTTGCCGATGAATTTCTTGACTTCTTCTACGACGTAGGGAACGTCCTTCGGGTCGCCGGGGCCGTTGCTGAGGAAAATGCCGTCGGGATTGATGGCCAGTACGTCTTCGGCCTTCGTTTCCGCCGGGAAAATCGTCAGGCGGCAGCCGTTGCGGACTAAATCGCGGAGAATGTTGGTCTTCGCGCCGTAGTCCATGACGGCGACGTGGAATTTGCCGCTGCCCATGTGCTTGATGTTCCGCGTCGTGACGCGGCGGACGAGCTGCGTTTCCAAGGGCGTGTCAAACAGTTCCTTGACGGCGCTTTCGCTCATCGTTTCGGGAACGATGACACCCTTCATGACGCCGTGGCTGCGGATCGCCCGCGTAACGGCGCGGGTGTCGACGCCATACAGGCAGGGAATATGGTGCGTCCGGATAAACGTTGCCAGCTCGCCTTCGTTCTGCCAGTTGCTCGGCGAATCGCAGAGCTCGCCGACGACGAAGCCTGCCGCATAGGGGCGGTCGGCCTGTTCGATTTCGTGGAACAAGCCGTAGTTGCCGATAAGCGGGTAGGTCATCGTAATGATCTGGCCGGCATAGGACGGGTCCGTAAAGGTTTCCTGATAGCCCGTCATGCCCGTATTAAATACGACTTCGCCGACAGCCGGTTCGCTCATCAGCATCTGGCCGTAGAATTTCTGTCCATTCTCTAATATGAGAATTCCTTTCATCGTAAGACCTCCCCATCTTTCATTACAAAGGCGCCGTCAACGACTGTCGCTACGGCCTTGCCTTTAAATATCATTTCGTCAAAGGGCGACGCTTTGCCTTTGGAGTAGAACGCCGAAGCGTCCACAGTCCATTCCTTGTCGAGGTCGAGAATCGTCAGGTCCGCATCTTTTCCCGGAGCGATGACGCCGGCGTCGAGGCGCAGGATCTTAGCCTGAGCCGTAGACATGGCGTTGACGATCGTCATGAGGTCGACCTCACCTGTATGATACAAGTAGGTCAGTACGGCGCCGACACTCGTTTCGAGACCTACAAAGCCGCTGGGAGCCAGGTTGAATTCCTGATCCTTTTCTTCCCATTCGTGAGGCGCGTGGTCCGTGACGATGGCGTCGATGGTACCGTCTTTCAGGCCTTCTACGACGGCGGCGCGGTGGTCGTCCGAACGCAGGGGCGGGTTGACCTTAAAACGCGTTTCAAAAGAACGAATTGCTTCGTCCGTCAGGATCATATGCTGGGGCGTCGCTTCCGCCGTGACGCGGAGGCCTTTTTTCTTGGCCTGCCGCACCATGTCGACGGCGTTCTTCGTGCTGATATGGGCGATGTGAACGGGCGTGCCCGTCGCTTCGGCCAGCAGGATATCGCGGGCGACGGCAATGTCTTCGGCGACGGCCGGACGGCCCTTAATGCCCAGCTGATTGGACACGACGCCTTCGTGCATATTGCCGCCGGCGACGAGTTCCGTTTCTTCGCAGTGGTCGATGATTACCTTGTCGAACATGCTGGCGTATTCCATTGCCTTGCGCATGAAGTCGGAGTTTTCGACGAAGCGGCCGTCGTCAGAAAAGGCGACGACGCCGGCTTTGACCATGCCGCCCATGCCGGACAGCTCCTGGCCTTCCAGGTTCTTGGAAATCGCGCCGATGACTTCGACCTTGACGACGCCTTCTTTTTCCGCTTTATATTTCAGGCCTTCTACAATGATGGCCTTGTCAATGACCGGGCTGGTGTTAGGCATCGTAGCGACGCGGGTAATGCCGCCGGCCGCCGCGGCTCTCGTGCCCGTCGCGATGGTTTCCTTCGCCGACTGGCCGGGCTGGCGGAGATGGACGTGCATGTCGATAAAGCCCGGCGCTACGACCAAGCCCGACGCGTCGTATATTTCGGCGCCTTCTGCCGGAAGATTCGTTCCTACGGCTTTGATTTTGCCGTCTTCAATGAGAATATCGCATATTTCATCTTGCTGTACAGCCGGGTTGACTACCCTGCCGCCTTTAACGAGTAATGTCAACGTCATCGCCTCCTATGATTGTCAAATACAGAACTGCCATCCGGACGGACACGCCGTTTTTAACCTGTTCCTGAATGGCCGAATGGTCGCTGTAGCACGTATCCGTGTCGATTTCAATGCCGCGGTTCATCGGGCCGGGATGCATGACCAGGACGTCGTCCTTTGCCAGAGCCAGGCGCTTCTGGTTGATGCCGAAGAGGGAATTGTATTCGCCGGCGCTGGGGAAGAACCCAATGCCCTGCCGTTCCTTCTGAATGCGGAGGACGTTGATGACATCGGCGTCCTGAATGGCTTCTTCCAGGTTGTAGTGCACGGTGACGCCCATGGATTCCAGCTCCGGCTGGAGCAGCGTGCGGGGACCGACGAGGTGCACGTCGGCGCCCATGGTCTGCAGGCCGTAAATATTGGAACGGGCTACGCGGCCGTGGTCGATATCGCCGACGATGACGACTTTCAGCCCGTCAATACGGCCCTTCGCTTCCTGAATAGTAAACAAGTCGAGAAGGCCCTGCGTCGGATGTTCGTGCGCGCCGTCGCCGGCGTTGATGATGATCGGGTCGACGCATCGGCGGGCAAACCAGGGAGAGCCTTCCTGCTTCTGCCGCATGACGATGGCGTCTACACCCATAGCCGTAACGGTAAGCAGCGTGTCGCGGAAGCTTTCGCCCTTCTGAATAGAGCTGCCGCGGGGCGTAAAGTTGATGACGTCGGCGCCTAAGTATTTTGCTGCCATTTCAAAGGAGCCGCGCGTACGCGTGCTCGGTTCCCAGAACATGTTGACGACGGACTTGCCCTTGAGCAGCGACAGCTTCTTATCGCCGCTGTTGACGACGGCCTTCATCTTCTTTGCTACTCGCAGTATCAATTCAATTTCTTCTTTTGGTACTCCTTGCAGCCCTAATAGGCTTTTTCCTTGGATACTAGCCATTGGAATCCTCCTTATAAAAAAAGACCTTTGCCGAAAGGCAAAGGTCATATCCATATCGCATGCATGGCAAACATATGTCCCTTTTTAGCCTCTCTGGACTATATTAAAGGTACAGTCATAAATATGGTGATGAATAACCCGGCCTCTCTGGACCGACAGTCTATTCTCTCTTATTATTGTATCTACCCATTCCTATAAAGTCAAGATTTTTTTATCTACCTATAAGGCTGATTTAGAGTCGGCCTCTCCCGGCGCATCTCAAGGCGCCCTGTGCAGGTATACTTCCTGCGGCGCAATGACCAGGCTGCCTTTCTCGATAAACACGTCGTTAAAAAAGGCTTCAAACAGCTTGGCCGGTACATACAGCATGCCCTCGACGTTTTCCGGCCCGATACCATATTGGTAAATGTGATTCAGGTTCACCGTCTTCAGCGAGCCGATGCGCTCGTACATATCGACGCCGGGATAGAGGTGCATGTAGACCGTATTCGCCTCGATAAAGGCGCACTGTTTTTCTTCATCCCAGGCAACAGTATAGCCCAGCTGCTCCGCTACGGGACGAAGGGGCACCATGAGCACGCCGTTTTTCTCATACACCGGGGCCGTAAGAGGCGTCTGGGCGCTGTTCCGGCCGATAAGGATCGTATACTCCGGCAAGATCTGGCCGGACGTTTGCACCGTAAGGGCTGGCTGCATCGA
>USGG01000003.1 GCA_900554215.1 uncultured Megasphaera sp. | reverse complement strand
CTTGCCACGACCGACTTCCGCTTTGAGGTCGACCCCAACATGAACGGCACCTGCGTCGCCATGCCTTCTGTGCGTTCGGCTTCGGCCAGCCGTATGAAGCAGGCGGGACAGACGGCGGAAACGGCGTTTCAGCTGGAGGTAGAATGGGCGAATGATGAACAAGATACTTCACGACAAAAGGCATAAACAATTCCTTTGGTATATCCTTCTGGTACTGCTTTTGCTGTCATCCGTCCATTGCGCCTACTGGTACCGGCAATGGCAAGCGTGGAAGGCCGTTAACAATCGCATTTGTTCCTATAAAACGGCAATGGAGTGGAAAGATCGGGAAGACATTATCAGAAAATGGCAGGGAACCGATGAAGACGCACTGAACGTCGTACAGCGGCAGGCCGATGCGTGCGGCTTACAAGTACTGTCGTTTTATACCTCGCCGCAGGAAAAAAGCCGATATAATGTAGAATTGAGCGGGTCTTACGGGAGCTATATTCATTTTTTCAATCAAATGGAACGAGAAAGCCCCTTGTTCTCCATTTCTTTAGAGCGTATGGAACGATGCGGCGACGCAGTATTGGCTGTCATAAAAATTTAAATATATATTTTAGCGAGACATACTCCTCACTCAGACTAATATATTTGATATTTGTCTGAATGAGGAGTATTTTTTAATAATTATTATTGTCGTTTGGTCTAATCGGGCTATTTTTATGTCTGATTGGAGTAGATTTTTTTTCATATCCTTGGTATCATATACGTGCATTTTATTATATGAATACAATAATCAATATCTTAACAAAAATAATCAGTAAAGGAGATGGATAACAGTGGCGCAAAAAAATATGAAAAGCGCTGAAAAGGGGACATGGAAAAGCGTAGCGTGTACTCTGGTGTTATGGGTTATTTTTGTTTCTGCCGCCGCGTTATGCATATAAGCTTTGTGAACGGCAAAATGTATCGAGTCATTATAGCATTTATATAAGTTAGTAACTATAATCATTAAGGAGTGTAGCAAATGGAAGGATTCGCGTATTTTCTGCATTTATTTCACAGCGGCGGCCTGGTTATGTATCCGCTGCTGGCTCTGTCTATTTTTACGGTAGCCATTGCGATTGAGCGGTTTTACTATTACCGGGCCAATCGTCGGAATTCAAAAAAGTTTTTTACCGGTGTTGATCATGCTATTCGTGATCAGCAATGGGATACGGCGGAAAATTTCTGCCGGAAATTCCCTACGGCTATCAGCCGCATTATTGCCAGCGGCCTCCGGCATAAGGATGATGAAAAAGCCATGAAAGATGCTTTCAATGAACAGATGACGATTGAATCCATCGCCTTTCGCCGCTATCTCGATTACCTCAGCGCTATCGTCACGATTGCGCCGCTTCTGGGGCTTCTCGGCACAGTAACGGGCATGATCAGCACGTTCAGCGTTTTAGACAGCGGCGCCGGTGCCGCGGCGATTACCGGCGGTGTCGGTGAAGCCCTTATTGCGACGGCATCGGGGTTGTGCGTGGCGATCATTGCTTTCTGCGTATATACCTACTTTGATCATCAGCTGGACACCATTGTGACGGATACGGAAAAGCTGTGCCTTACCGTAGTGAACGCCAGAAATGCAAGGTAGGAGGTAAGGCTGATGTTTACGAATGTCAGGATGAAAAAGAAACCGGCTTTTATGATCATTCCGATGATTGATATTATCTTTTTCCTGCTTGTGTTTTTTATGATGAACAGCCTGCAGACCGTGGCGCAGAAAGCGCTGTCCGTCCAGCTCCCTCAGGCTCAGAGCGCGGCGGCGCCTGTGCAGATGCCCATTATCCTGACGGTTGATGCGGAAGGGCATATTACGATGGATAATCGTCCTGTCAGCTTTGACGAAGCATCGGAACTGATGAAGCGACACATGGCAGAAAATGCCAACGCTGCCGTAATTCTGCAGGCTGACCGCCGTACGGCTCATGGTCAGGTAGTCGCTGTCATGGATATGTTGAAATCAGCTGGTGTTAAGCGTCTGGCCATCGCTGCAGAACAGAAGGGATGACGCCTATGCGGGAAATTTCATGGATACGAGCCTATGCCGGCTCGGCAGTAGTCCACCTGCTTGTCGTAGGCGCGGCGGCTATGTTTCTTGCCGGAGCTGTGATGCAGCAGGAACAACAGCAGATGTATGTCATAGATTTAGACGCCAGCGAACTGTCTAGTGCTGGCAGCGGGCATGCCGGCGGCGGCAGCGGCGGCGAACTGTTCCCGGAAAAGCTGTCTGAAACAGCCGTAGCCGAGCGTGTGGCGCAAATAGATGCCAGCCAATCGGCTATTATGCCTCATCCGCAGTTGTCAGATGCCGTGCCGGAACCGGCTCCCGGCAATCAGCCCGTTCCGGCTGCCGCCAGTTCGTCTGCTGCTGGCGGAGGTGGTGCCGGCAGCAGTGCGGGAGCTGGCAGCGGTACAGGTACTGGCTCAGGCGTCGGAGACGGGACAGGCGATGGCCAGGGCTATGGAGAAGGCGCTGGCGACGGTCAGGGCAGCGGTTACAGCGGCGCAGAAGGGACCGGTTCATCACCGTTTGATTCCGATGGGTTCTGGTCTGCTGTTAACGCCAATAAATCCTATCCGCCTATGGCTGTCCGCCGCGGTTTGACTGGTTCCGTTACCGTTACAGTTACGCTGGACAGCAGCGGAAACTGCGTCAATGCCTATGTATCCGGCTCATCGGGACAGAGTATTTTGGATAAGGCAGCTCTTAACGCTGTATATGCCGCCTGCCCGTATCCAAATGCCAGCGGGCAGGATGTAACGGTAAACGTGCCTGTTACCTTTAATTTGAATTAATTTTCCCCTGGTTAGTCGGATCGTTTTTTTTCGGTCAGGAGACCCGGAGCTGAAGAAACGAGATTTGTATCAATTATAAAAAATTATGCCATAAAAGGAGAGTGTATGTATGAAAACGATCGTTTTGTACTCGACGCGTACAGGAAATACTAAAAAGGTGGCCGAAGCAATTGCCGAAGCCCTGCCGGCAGGGACGCCTTGCCTTTCCGTTAAAGAGGTGCCGGCTGATATTGACAGCTACGACTGCGTGTTCCTCGGATTTTGGGTGGACCGCGGTACGGCGGATAAGGATTCGCAGGATATGCTGAAACAGCTGACGAATAAGCACGTCGCTATATTTGCAACGTTAGGAGCCGATCCGAAGTCGGAGCATGCGGCGAAGAGCCTGGATAACGGTGCGGCCTTTTTACCGGAAGGCGTTCATGTCGCCGGAAAATTTATCTGCCAGGGCGCAGTAGACCCCAAGCTTATTGAAATGATGTACAAGCAGTTCCCGGCTGGCCATCCCCATGGCAGAACACCGGAGCGGGAGGCACTCCATGCTGAAGCAGCCAAGCATCCCGATGCTGCTGATCTGGAAAATGCCAAAGCCTTTGCGGCAGATGTCATGAAGAAGCTTGCTGCGGAATAAGGGAGACGCGCATATGAGTTTAGAAGAACTATTTCACAGCCTGCCGTCAGAACAGCGCATTTTCCAATTCGGCGCGGAAACGGACAGCCCGCTGACGGACGCGTTTCCGCGCAAACGCGTCGTTCATGCCGGCCTGCACGGCACGGTTGTCTCGCCTGATGAATCACAGCAGGTTTGGCAGCGCATCATGGCGTCTGCACCGGCTAAAAAGGACATCCAGACGGCGTATATACATATTCCGTTCTGCAAGACCAAATGCTTGTACTGCGGATTTTTTCAAAATGGGACGAATCAGGACGTAGAAGACCATTATGTGGACTGCCTGATTCAGGAACTGGAAGCCTCTGCCGACTTGCCGCGCTTAAAGGACAGCCTTATTCATGCCGTATTTATCGGCGGCGGTACGCCGACATCCTTGTCTCCGAAAAATGCCGGACGGCTGCTGCAGGCGATTTGCCGCTGCCTGCCCTTGGCCAATGATTATGAGCTGACCCTGGAAGGGCGTATTCATGATCTAGTACCGGAAAAGATGGACGTTTGGCTGGCAAATGGTGTAAACCGCATGTCTTTGGGCGTTCAGTCCTTTCATACGGATATCCGCCGTTCTGTCGGACGACTGGATGATGAAGAAACGGTATTGAGAAATCTGCGGAGCCTTCTTGATTACAACCAGTGTGCTGTCGTCGTCGACCTTATTTACGGTCTGCCCGGTCAGGACATGCAGGTCTGGAAGGAAGATTTGGATCTACTGATTCAGTCCGGCGTAGACGGCGCTGATTTGTATCAGCTCAACGTTTTTGACGGCAGCGATTTGAATAAGGCCATTGCCCGCGGCGCGCTGCCGCCGGCAGCGACGACGGATTACCAGGCCGGCATGTTTGCCTTTGCCAAGGCCTATCTGGAACAGCGAGCGTATCGCCGCCTGAATGTCTGCCATTGGAGCTGCAGCAACCGCGAGCGGAGCTTGTACAATACACTGGCCCGCTCCGGTTCGTCCATGTTCCCCTTCGGCAGCGGCGCCGGAGGCAGCGTAGACGGCTATTCAACGATGCTTCACCGGGCCATTGCACCGTATGAAATGTTTGTCGAAGCAGGCAAAAAGCCCTTTATGGCGCTCATGAAGCAGTCGCCGCTGCAGCCGATTGTCGATGCGGTGCAGAACCAGCTGGAAATGTGCTATATGGATTTAAATAAAATATACGCCTTTGACGACAAGCTGAAAGATCTGGAATGGCTGTATAAGCTATGGGAAACACGCGGTCTTGTAACATATAACGGCGTCATGTATACGCTGACGGATGCTGGTCAGTTCTGGCAGGTCAACATCACGCAGACGACGTTGGAATGCATCCAGTACCTCATGACTGGGAAAAATGCCATGGTGATGGAACGCGTAGCTGCGCAAGATTCGAAGAAAACTGCGTCTATGGTAGAGGCCATGAAGCGGATGAAAGCTATGAGCGGCACGCCCAGCGTGGAAGCTATGAAAAAAATGGCTGAAGCCATGCGCCATATGAGTCAGGATGAGTTGCAAGCCATTATGAAGCAAATGAAAAATCACTCATAGATAGCTGCACTCCTCTGTGTAAAGACTGCAACGAATATCTGTTGCAGTCTTTGCCATATCTAATCGCGTGAAAAATATAACATATATATAAGTATGATATTGACAATCTATATCATAAAATTCATAATAAAGAGTAGGAGATACAGAAAATTGGCTGCGTGACAATCCAGAAAGGGGAAGCAATCATGAATACTCTTTGCCTATATTACGAAAATGCTGCGGCACGGCGCATTGCCGTCATGATCGGCAGTATACTCAGCATGAGTCGGTATGCGGAATGCCGGGAAGACGTATCGCTGCGTCAATATAAGCGGATCTTGCTGGTTTTGACGGAAAAACAGGCAGTACAGCCCTTGGCAGAGGTTGTGCAGCATGCGGAACCAGATACAATATGGGGACTCATTGTCATTGGTGATAATGAATTGTCGGTACAGCGGCTGCGCCGTCAGGCTGAAATGCTGCTGAAACGGCCTATCGCCTTGTCTGCGTTTATTCCGGCGAGTGACGTTACAGAAGGGGTCATACGTGCTGCTGAGACAATACAGCCGCCTCCGGCTGCCGTACCGGACAGCGACAGTACGGCATGGCAGGCATTAGAAACGTTCCTGACGAGTCATACTACGGGCGTTTTAGCTACTGGATGGGGACGGAATATTCGGACGACGCCGATCGAGTACGTATATTGGCATAAAAAAATATACCTGTTCAGCGAAGGCGGACGAAAATTTGCGAATATATACCGTGATCCGCATGTCAGTTTTTCCGTGTGCGAACCGTTTTCCGATTTTTCCCATTTGGCAGGACTGCAGCTGAGCGGCACGGCACAGATTCTCGAACCACAGGACGAAGGCTATGCTGCGGCCGCGGCGGCCAAGGGTATTGCTGAAGAACGGCTGCGGAAAATGCCCGTCGTTCTCCATGTCATCGAGATTTCTCCGTCTGAAGCTGTCTTTCTTTGGGGGCAATTTGCCAGAGAGGGAAAAGCTGTGCGTCAGGTATATCGATTTTAATTTAAATTAGAGCTGGTTATTCAAGAAAGGGTGCAGTATAATAATGGATACTATGCGGATGATCGAATCTTCTGAAGAGAGGGTTGTGTTTGAAATACAAAATAATACGGGTACGGCACGTCTGACGTCGTATCCCGTATATCCGGGCATCGATCTCGTCTATATAGACGCGCATATTCAATCCTTTTCCTGCCGGAGCCATCCCGTAACGCAGGGCTTGTTCGCCATCAATCATTGTGAGGAAGGCCGTATAGAATGTAATTTTCAGAACGGCGAATTTCTCTATATGGGGCCTGGCGACATGTCTGTTGGCTGGCGGCACCACCAGGAATATTGTCATTCTATTTTCTTTCCGTCGGCCCATTACCATGGGGTGTCTATTTTATGCTCTGTGTCCAAGGCTCAGCCAGTCGTTGACAAATTGCTGGAAGATGACGGTGATTTGACGGCCTTATGCAACCGATTTTGCAAAGAATCGGACTTCGGCCTTATCATGAAAGAAAATAAGAACATGCAGCATCTGTTTGAAGAATTGTATCAGGTGCCGGAAGGCATTCGCCGCCGGTACTGCCAGCTCAAAATATTGGAAATATTTCTGTTTCTTGGAACGATTCAGCCTGAGCGGAACAAATATGTTTACGTGACAAAACGGCAGGCGGATGTCGTCAAGGCCATTCATCTGGAATTGCTGGAAAACCTGACGACGAAGAAACGTCTGGAAGAATTGGCTGAGGAGCATCACATTGCGCCGACGACGCTGAAGCGGTGTTTTAAAAGCGTATATGGAAGCTCTATCGGCCAACACCTGCAGGAGCTGCGCGTCAGCGAAGCGATGCGCATGCTCGCCGAGACAGAAGAAAGCGTTTTGCAGATAGCCAACCGTGTAGGGTATGCCAACAGTAGCAAATTTTCCATGCTGTTTCAGAAAATGACCGGCATGCTTCCGCGGGATTACAGGAAATCACAGCGAAAATAGAGCAGGGGCAGTGCTGCGGCGTTCCGGCCTAATAGATTAAGGAGGACGCTATGATTGATATTACGATTGGGATTCTCATTCCTTTTTTAGGAACGACGTTAGGCGCTGCCTGTGCGTATGTTGTGAAAGGACAATTGCACCAAGAATTGCAGCGGGCGCTGATGGGATTTTCTGCTGGTGTTATGACTGCTGCATCTGTATGGAGTCTGCTTATTCCTGCTATGGAGCAGGCTGCTTCATGGGGAAAATGGGCTTTTATACCGGCAGTTGCCGGGTTCTGGATCGGTGTTGCCATGCTGCTTTTTCTCGACCGCTGTGTGCCCCATCTGCACCTGAACAGCGACGAGCCGGAAGGGATACGGGCACATTTGAAAAAGACGACTATGCTCGTATTGGCTGTTACGCTGCACAACATTCCGGAAGGCATGGCTGTAGGCGTCGTGTATGCTGCGTTTTTGTCGGGGCAGGAAGGAATAAGCCTGGCTGGTGCTATTGCCTTATCGCTGGGGATCGCGATCCAGAATTTTCCGGAAGGAGCCATTATTTCCATGCCTCTGCGCGCAGCCGGCCTGTCATCTCACCGGGCCTTTGCCGGCGGGATGCTGTCAGGGGTTGTAGAACCCGTCGGCGCCGTCGCAACGATATGGCTGACCAGTTTTGTCGTGCCGCTGCTGCCGTATCTGCTGAGCTTGGCTGCCGGCGCAATGCTGTACGTCGTCGTGGAAGAGCTGATTCCGGAAATGTCTGCCGGTGAGCATTCTAATGTCGGCGCTCTTTCCTTTTCCTTAGGGTTTACGATTATGATGACTCTTGACGTAGCGTTGGGATAATCATTATTTATTAAAATAACGAAATGGATTATTTTTATGTCTATTTGGAGTGGAAAACATGAGATAACTCTGCTACAATAACAGATAGTGATTATCATTTCTTTAATAAAATGCAGCCTATATCATATTGTATGTATTAGGGAGGGATTTGATTGCGCAAAGCAGTTTTATACGTTGTGATGGCATTTGTCCTATGCTTGTTCGGCGGCATCGTATACATGATGATGCAGGGCGGTACGTCGGCATCGACGGCAGCCATGCGGCAGGTGACGGACAGTACGGGTGAGACAATGGAGATCCCGGAGCATCCGCAGCGTGTTGTCTTTTTAAATGCGTCCAACATGGATATGTACGTTGCAGCCGGCGGAGCGCCGCAGGTTGTCGGCAGGCCGACGTCGCAGTCGCTGTCGCCGGAGCTGGCAAAAGCCGTCGCTGACGTGCCGGAAATCGGCATTATTCATTCGCCGAATATCGAAAAAATATTGTCCTTAAAACCCGATTTGGTTATCGGCGTCAACGTGCCGTTCCATAATCAGCTGCGGGAAACGATGAAGCAGAATCATATTCCGCTGTATATCAACTCGCTGGACAATTACGAGGACACGCTGAAAACGATGAAGTTCTTTGGCGAATTGACCGGCAATACGGCAAAAGCCCAGGAAGAAACGGACAGAATTGTCAAGCAGTGCCGTGATGCTGTCGCTATGACTGAAGGCAAGACGGGCCCGCGGACACTGATTTTGTTCAGCAACCCGGACAGCAACAGCATGGCCAGCAGTGAGACATTTTCTGGCGATTTGCTGCAGCGCCTTCACGGTGTAAATATTGCCGAACTGGATACGTCCCTGACGGGCCAGTTTATTCCTCTCAGTTTGGAATACGTCGTCAAGCAGGATCCGGAAGTCGTCTTCATCATTTCCATGGGTAATACGCCGGAAAATCTGGCCCGCTTCAAGGAACAAATGCAGACGAATGAAGCGTGGAGTCAGACGTCGGCAGTTAAAAACGGTCGCATTTATGATCTGCCTATGGAGCTGTTTACTGTCAACCCGGGCAGCAACATCGGCGAGGCTATGGAATACATGGCAGATTGCCTGTACGGGCAGGGAGGTATCTGATGGAGCGTGCCATAGAACAAGATAACCGCGGCGTCGTCCGCATGACGACGCTCTGCGCCGGACTGATACTGCTGATGCTGTCTCTGGCATTAGGCATTGCCGCCGGCGCGGTACATATCTCTTTGTCGGATATATATCAGGCCGTCGTCGCGCCGGGACAGACAGATAACTACCGTATTATTTATACGCTGCGCATGCCTCGGGCAATCTGTGCGGCCTTAGCCGGCGCTAACCTGGCCTTGTCGGGATGTATCCTGCAGGGAATTCTGCGCAACCCGCTGGCCGACCCGGGCATCATCGGTATTTCGGCCGGAGCGGGACTCGCCGCTATGGCGCTCATGCTCATTGCGCCGACGCTGACGAGCTTCGTGCCCTTCGCGGCCTTTGTCGGCGCGATGTTTGCCGCGGCCGTCGTATTTTTCCTGGCCTACGAACGGGGCGTCAACCCGCTGCGCCTGGTGCTGGCCGGCGTGGCCGTGGCGGCGTTCTTCGGCGGCGGCATGACGGCCTTATCGGTCTTCTTTTCCGATAAGATTCAAGGGACCGTGTCCTGGATGGCCGGCGGCTTTGCCGGCAGCAACTGGTCGTATGTGCGCATGATTTTACCGTACAGCCTGCTGGGCATCGTCGGGACCTTATGCTATTATCGCAGGCTCAACGTCTTGCAGCTTGGCGATGACGTGGCGAAGACCTTAGGCGTGAATACGGAGCGTACACGCGCCGTCCTGGTGGCCTTGGCGGCCTTGTTGGCGGCGTCGGCCGTCAGCGTGGCCGGCCTTCTCGGCTTTGTCGGACTCATCGTGCCTCATGTCATGCGTCTCGTTGTCGGTTCGGACTTTGAAGCCTTGTTGCCGTGCTCGGCCTTGTTCGGCGCGGTGCTGGTCGTCGTAGCCGACGTGGCCGCCCGGACGCTGTTCAGTCCTGTAGAAGTGCCTGTGGGCATTTTCATGTCCTTCATCGGCGCGCCGTTCTTCTTATACTTGCTGAAACGGAGGATGGGTCAGTCATGAGTACGATTGCGACAAACCATTTACGCCTGCAGTACGGCGAACGAGTTATAGCGGAAGACCTAACCATAGCCTTTGACAAACCGGAAATCGTGTCGATTATCGGCCCGAACGGCTCAGGTAAATCGACGCTTCTGAAATCACTGGCGCGGCTTCTCGTGCCGACGGGCGGCGCCGTATATCTGGACGGGCAGGATCTCAAAGACGTATCGATGGATAAGATTGCCCGGACGATTTCCATGCTGCCCCAGTCGGCCAGCGCACCAGGCGATATGACTGTGCGGGATCTGGTGACCTACGGCCGCCTGCCCTATCAGGGATTATTTTCAAAACTAAACGATTTAGATATTGCGGCTATTAACAGCGCCTTGAAGGCGACGGAAATGGAGCCGCTCCAGCATAGTCGCTTGTCTGCCTTGTCCGGCGGTGAACGGCAGCGGGCTTGGCTGTCCATGGCCTTGGCCAAGGAGCCGCAGATCCTGCTTCTCGACGAACCGACGACATATCTGGATATCCGCCATCAGCTGGCTCTGATGGAGCTCGTCGTGCATTTGTATCAGACCATGCACATTATCGTCATCATGGTCATGCATGATTTAAACCACGCAGCTCGTTACAGCCATCGCCTCGTCGCCGTAAAGAAAGGAAATATCGTGGCTGACGGCCCTGTAGCCGATGTGTTCCGACAGGATATACTGGAGCCTCTTTACGGTATCCGCGCCGTCGTCACGACGGTACAGGAGGAAAACGGCGCGTATCTGGCCTGCTTCCCGTACGCCGCCGTATAAATTCGGTTAATAACGCTTTGGCGTTTATTATACATATCTTTTATTCATTTCATAATAACGTACTCTGTCATCAGGAAAATATTCCAGACAGACACCATGTTCAAAGATGAAGGGGAGGTTTTATTTCATGGATTCATTTTCATCATCTAAAAAACGTATGCTGACCTTAGCTGTATTGTGCGCCGTAGGCGGCAGCCTGCCGGTCATGGCTGCGCCTGCTGACGGCGACGTCGTGCGGACAAAAGACGTCATCGTTACCGCTACGCGTACGGAAGAAGAAGTTAAAGTTGTTCCGCAGAATGTAGAAGTCATTACGTCCGAAGATATTGAAAAACTCGGCGCGACCGACGTATATCAGGCATTGAAGCTGGCCAGCAATGTCGATGTGACCCGTGCTGGCATGGCAGGCCACAACGTCATGATCCGCGGCATGAGCACCAACCATACGCTGATTTTGGTCAACGGCATGCGCCGTGCCGGTGAAGATACGAGCGTTACGCAGAACGTGTACGCCCTCGACCGTCTCAGCTTATCTGACATCGAACGCATTGAAATCGTCCGCGGCCCGGCGTCGGCCCAGTACGGATCGGATGCTCTCGGCGGCGTCATCAATATCATTACAAAGAAATCTGGTGTAAAACCGTCCGTTACAGTCGGCGCATCGACCGGTACGAGCAGTATCAATAACTACTACCATATCAATTTCGGCAAGCAGGGAAATTTCAGCGGCAGCTTGGATATGCGCTTTTCTAAATTAAGAAAGCAAATGTTTGAAGACTCCGACGGCAGCAATTACTACGGCCCGACGCAGGACTTCCATTTCGACGGCAATTTCGACTTGGGCAGAAATCAGAATTTAAATGTAAATTTAGGTTATTATCATGAACAAACAGCGGCCGATTATATTGATGAGTCTATGATGGGGTATGTTACCAGCAAAGATAAAAAAGAATGGTACGATTTTTCACGCAAAGATTTTAGCTTAGCGTGGACTGGCAAGACCCCTAAAAACGACTGGATGATTCGGACCTATTACAGCTATTTGGATAAAGACAATAACTTATATAATAACCGGCCTTCGTTGGGGATGATGGAAGGTATGCTTGGCGGAATGTTCCCGAAATACGACTGGGATAAGTCGAAATATAAGTTATTTGGTATTGAAGGCAAGGATACTATGGCTATTGGCGAGGACCATTTGCTGACGTTTGGCGCGGAATACCGCACCAATAAAGTAGAAGGGACTCGTATGGGCAACGGCGGTGATAACGTCCATAGTGAAGATCGCTGGGGCAATGGCGTTCTGAAAACCAAAGATTATTCAGAAAAAGAAGTCGATACATATGCCGCTTATATTCAGGACGAATGGATGGTCAATGATAAGCTGCTGATTATTCCATCTGTCCGTTATGACCACGACAGCTCTTTTGGCGGAGAAACGACTCCTAAAATTGGCGCTACCTATTTCATTAACGATCACAACCGTTTCAAAGCGAACTGGGGTAAGAGCTTTAAAGCTCCGACGATCAGCGAATTGTATATGAGTATGACTCGTGCTATGGGGCCGATGACGGTTACTGTATTGGGCAATCCTGATTTACAGCCGGAAGAAGCGGAATCATGGGATATCAGCTATGAATACGACGACGATAAGAACTGGGGTAAGATTACATATTTTGAAAACGACGTCAAGAACTTGATTACGTCCCATGCTTTAGACGCCGACGGATATATCAACGAATATATCAACGTCGATAAGGCGCAGATCAATGGCGTGGAATTGGAATTGGGACATCACTTCAATAAGAATTGGACAGTCAAGGCGACGAGCAACTGGTTAGATGCCGTTGATAAAGCTGATGATTCTCGTTTGGATAATCGTGCGAAGAATATTACGACGCTCCAGCTCATGTACGATGACTTAGATCCTTATGGATACAGCGTCGTTTTGTGGAACCAGTGGGTGAATAAATATCGCTATACTACTGGCGGAACGATGGGTGGAATGAGCGGAAACAGCGAATCAAAAGACGCCACGTATTCGACATTCAACGTAACAGTTAACAAAAAATTCGGTAAGGGAAATCGTATTTTTGCCGGCTGCGATAATATTTTTGATGAAAAGAATACGAACGCCTACCTCTACGGACGCACATGGGTAGCCGGCGCAGAATGGACGTTCTAATTTCCAGCAAAGCAGGAATTTCTCATGAACATATCACGTACACTACGACTCCTCTCCCTCTTGACGGCTATGACCGTCTTCTCTGCGGCAGGAATGGCCGGAGCGGCTGCTCCGGCTCCTGCAGCGGAGAAGGCGCCGGCCGTCGTATGGATAGACGGAGCGACACAGAAAGCCGTATCGACAGCAGAGATGCTGGACGGCTTAAAAGAGTATCAAGTTATCTTTTTCGGTGAATTTCACGACAGCCAGCCTATACATGACGCCGAGCTGGACGTGCTGAAAGGCTTGCATGACCTGCACGGCGATAAGCTGGTTTTATCCATGGAAATGTTTGAACGGGACGTACAGACCACGATGGACGATTATTTAGCCGGAACGCTGAGCGAGGAGCTGTTTTTGTCTCAATCGCGGCCTTGGCCTCAGTATATGACGGCTTATAAGCCCATGGTAGAATTCGCCAAGGAGAAGGGGATTCCCGTGCTGACGGGCAATATTCCCCGGCGCATGGCTGCGGCGTACGCCAAAGCCCGCAGTCTCGACGGCGTGGCGGCAGCCGACAAGCGCTATTTGCCTAAAGTCCATGCCGCCGGTTCCGACGCGTATCGGACGAAATTCGCCGCGACGATGGCCGGCATGAACGATATGCCCGGCGGCATGAAGGTACCCGAAGCGATGGTACAGCCTATGTTTATGGCCCAGTGCCTCAAGGACGATGCCATGGCAGAAAGCATAGCCGAGTATCTGGATGTCCATGGCGATGCCATCGTGTATCATGTCGTCGGTAATTTCCACAGCGAAGGCCATTTGGGAGCCGTAGAAAAGCTGCACGGCCTGCGGCCTGACTTAAAAATTGCCGTCATCAACGCCGTACATTACGACCCGGCAGCTGAGTCGGCAGCAGACGCTGCCAGTGCTCATGCCGACGGCGGCGAATACTTAGCATTGGAAACGGCTCACGGGGCATAAATTACAAGTTTCACCGTATAGATTTTAACAGGGGCTTGCCGAAAGGGGCTGTCCGCCATGGAGCGGCTCCTTGGGCAAGCCTTGTTTTTTATGGAGGAGGATGCATGAAGCGATTGTGGGCGTGTTATGCGCCGTATCATACCATCTTATTCTTCGTCATTGCCGGCTCGGTTCTGACGGCAGGGCTGGAAATTTCCTTTCCCATGATTGTCCGTTATATCCTGGAGGATATCCTGCCTGCCGGCGACATGCTGCGATTAGTGCATACGGCAGCCGTTTTGTTTATTCTTTACGTCGTCTGTCTGTGCTCGTCCTTCTGCGTGTCGTACTTTGGCCGCAGTATGGGCACGCATATCGAAAACGACTTGCGGTGCCGCCTGTTTTCCCATATCGAGTCCATGAGCTTTTCGTTTTTTGACAATGCCAAGACAGGGCAGCTCTTGTCCCGCATTATCAGCGACATTTCAGAAATAGGCGACTTGGTGTTTCAGATGCCGAATCTCATTATGGTCTGCCTGATTACGATGTGCGGCAGCGCTTTTTTTCTGTTTTATATCAATTGGCAGCTGGCTATTTTTGTTTTATTTCTCATTTTGCTGAAAACGGCGGGAACAATGATTCTCAATCGCCGCATGAAGGAAACCTTTCGCACTGCCAGAGAAAAAATGGGACTCGTCAGCTCTCAGGCTATGGAAAGCCTGAACGCCATCCGCCTCGTCCAATCGTTCTGTAATGAAGCCGTAGAACTGAAAAAGTTTGTCGCCGCCAGCGACAAGCTGCGGCGGGCCCAGCAGCGGACCTTTATGTTTGAAGCTTATTTGACAAGCAGCATTATCTTTTTTTCTAATTTGACGAATTTGGTTATCATCGCCGCCGGAAGCTTTTTTATCATGCTCGGCGTCATGAGTCTGGGCGATCTCGTGGCCTTTCTCATGTACCTCATGGTATTTATCCGGCCCATCATGCAGCTGACTATGCTGACAGAGCGATACCAGAGGGGGTTGGCCGGGTATCGGCGGTATGAAGAGCTCATGGCCGTTGCGCCGGCCGTTACCGATGGTGCAGATGCCGTCGCAGCCGAGACGATAGAAGGCCGGGTGGCCTTTGAAGACGTCAGCTTTTCCTATAATGGGAAGGACCCGGTGCTGCGGCGTTTTTCCCTGGATATTCCCCGCGGCAAGACTGTCGCCATCGTCGGGCCTACCGGCGCAGGGAAGTCTAGTGTGGCCAGCCTGCTCCTGCGGTTTTACGACATTCAAGCGGGATGTATTACTCTGGACGGAAGGGATATCCGGCAGTATACACTGTCGTCACTGCGGCGGAGCATCGGCATTGTGCAGCAGGACGTATTTCTCTTTTCTGATTCGATTCGTGAAAATATTGCCTATGGCCGGCCCGATGCGACGGAACAGGAGATCATCGAAGCGGCAAAGCTGGCTGACGCCCATGAATTCATCATGAAGTTGCCCGACGGATACGACAGCGCCATCGGCGAACGGGGCGTCAAGCTGTCAGGGGGGCAAAAACAGCGCCTGGCTATTGCCCGCGTTTTCCTTAAAAATCCGCCTGTCCTTATTTTGGACGAAGCGACGTCGGCCCTGGACAACGAGACAGAGCGGAAAATACAGCAGGCTCTGCAAGATTTGTCCCATAACCGGACGACGTTGGTCATTGCTCATCGGCTGGCGACGATTCGCCACGCCGACCGCATCGTCGTCTTGACAAAGGACGGTATTTGCGAAGAGGGAACCCACGACGAGCTCATGGAATGCAAAGGACTGTATTACGATTTGTATATGTCACAGTTTGACAAATAAAAAAGCGCTAATCTTGACAGGAAAGGGGCTCTTTGATAAGATAAACATGAAAAAAAGGCGCTACACCGACAAACGGTTACGCCCCAATTAAAGTTCAGTAGAAATAACTGCCTTCACTTTGCGACGGAGAATGGTGGTTATTTCTTTATGTGCTGCAATATGAGCATAAAGAGGATCAACAGTACAATCGTAGCATTGATGGAGTCCAGAGTCATATGCAACACGCCAATCTAGGAGCTTGATTTAACCGCCTGCCGTGTGGTGTAGTGCCTCGCCCATATTTGTATAAAATTGATTGTCATGGAGTCAACAAAAGCTGGATTAGAATTCAATGAGAAGCTGACTGCAAGGGAATTTGTTCCATTGCAGCCGGCTTTTTTTATTTGTGTGAAACATAACGAACAAAGGGGAAACTGTATTTGCCTGATAAAGAGCCGCAGCGGCATTGTACAGAAAATAATAAGAGGGATTGCCTTTTTTATGTAATTTTATTTTGAAAAATATGATAGTGAAAATTAGTATAAAGTGTTGACAGATGATATGTATTTTTGTATACTAATGCCATGGTAATGAAGTTTGTTATCAAAATCAGAAGGGATGTGTGAGTATTATTTACGGAGCATGAAAGGAGCGAGGTAAATGAGTGTTGTCATAGTTGGTGGAAATGATTGCATGGTGTGTCAGTATAAGACTATTTGTAAAAAATATTCTTATAAGGCTAAGGTTTTTACGCAGGTTCCGAGTGATTTTAAATCGAAAATCGGTTCGCCGGACCTGGTTGTATTGTTTACAAGCACGGTTAGCCACAGCATGGTGCGCTGCGCCCTCAAAGAAGCGCAGCGTAAGAACGTAGAGGTCGTTCGGTCCCATACGAGCAGCGCTAACTCGCTTAAAAGTATATTAGAATCTCGGGCAGAACGCTGCAGCTGCGGTTAGGCGCTCCGCCAAGAGAAGGGGAGGCAGCAATATGAATGTTATTGCATTATCAGACATGCAGGTCGGTGATTCGGGTATTGTCGAAGCCCTGCAGGGCCGAGGCAATATCCAGCATCGGCTGGTTGACATGGGCGTCGTCAAGGGCACTCGCATTACCGTAGTGAAAAAGGCTCCGCTGGGCGATCCTATTGAAGTCAAAGTAAAGGGATGCGCCCTGGCGCTGCGCATGAACGAAGCAGCTATGATCAGTGTAGCTGTGGAAGGGGGAAATTAGTAGGTATGGAACAAGCAGGAAAGATAAAAATCGCCCTTGCCGGTAATCCTAACTGCGGGAAGACGACAATTTTTAACAATATCACAGGCGCAAAGCAGCACGTTGGGAACTATCCCGGCGTTACCGTCGAAAAGAAGGAAGGTCATTGTTCCTTCGGCGGCAAAGAATTATTGTTTGTCGATTTGCCGGGCACGTACAGCCTGACGGCTCGCTCTCTCGACGAAGTCGTAGCCAGAAACGTCATTATTAATGAAAAGCCTGATATTATCGTAAACGTATTGGACGCGTCCAATTTGGAACGCAACCTGTACCTGGCTGCCCAGCTCGTCGAATTAGGACGTCCTGTCGTCGTGGCTCTGAACATGATGGATATTGCCGAACGCATGGGCGTTAAAATCGACTTAGAAAAGTTAGGACAGCAGCTCGGCGCCGTCGTTGTTCCCCTTATCGGCAGTAAAAACATAGGTACGAAAGACCTCTTAGTAGTTATTGCTGATGAGAATAAGACGCAAAATCTTGTCAATGCTAAGGTGGATTACGGTACAGACGTAGAACCGTATGTTCAGGAATTGACGGACGCTATTAATAAAACCGGCATCATCGATTATCCTATTCGCTGGCTGGCCGTCAAGCTGCTGGAAAATGATTCGGACGTCGTGGCCAAAGTTAAGGCTATGGACGGCATGCAGAACATCATTAATTTGGCATCGAAGATGCGTAATGATTTGAAAGATAAAATTGATTTAGATTTCTATTTTGCCCAGTGCCGCCATCAGTTTGCCGTACAGGCCTTCAATCATTCCGTCATCGCTGTCGGATCAGGCGATACGTTATCTGATAAAATTGACCGCGTCCTGACGCATCGCGTATTAGGCATTCCTATTTTCCTGGCTTTGATGTGGGCGATGTTTACGGCTGTTATCGATATCGGCGCCTATCCGCAGGAATGGCTGGACATGCTGTTCGGCATGCTCGGCGATTGGCTCAGCAATGCTATTGCCGACGAACAAATTCGATCTCTCGTCGTGGACGGCGTCGTCGGCGGCGTCGGCTCGGTCATGAGCTTCGTGCCTCTCATCGTTATCCTCTATTTCTTTATCAGCTTGCTGGAAGATACGGGCTATATGGCCCGCGCTGCCTTCCTTATCGACCGCGTCATGCGCGCCATGGGGCTTCACGGCAAATCCTTTATCCCTATGATCCTCGGCTTTGGCTGCACCGTTCCGGGCATTATGGCTGCTCGTACGCTGGACAATGAAAAAGACCGTCTTGTTACGATTTTTGCTGCGCCGTTTATGAGCTGCGGCGCTCGCCTGCCCGTGTACACGCTGCTGATTGCAGCCTTCTTCGGCGCCTCCGGCAATGGCGGTACCGTCCTGTTCGGCATTTACCTGTTAGGGATTATCGTCGCGATTTTGGTTGCCGTCGTACTTCGTCATACTATTTTTAAAGGGGAAAAGGAACCCTTTGTCATGGAACTGCCGCCGTATCATATTCCGACGGTAAAAGACGTGCTCATGCATATGTGGGAACGCAGCGTGCTGTATTTGAAAAAAGCCGGTACCTTTATTCTCGGCGCGTCCATCATCGTATGGTTCTTGACGGCATATCCCATGGATGTCGAATATTCTCGGGATTTTGAAGCGGCACGTACCAACGTAGAAGAACAGATGACGGCGCAGCAGACAACTGTTCTTCAAGGCTACGGTATGTCTTCCTTAGAAGATAACGCCGCCCTGAACGGCATGTATGCGTCGATGCTTGCCGCGGCCGAAGCACCGGCTGAGGAGGATGCGGAGGAATCGGCATATCCCGCCGGATTTGCCGCCCTTGAAGCACAAAATCCGGAGGTCTATGCCCAGGCACTGCCCTTATACGATTTGAAAGTCGCGGCAGATGACCAGATCGCACTTCTCGACGAACAAGAAGCGTCGGAAAAAATTTCCCAGAGTTACGCGGCCAGCATCGGTCACTTCATTGAGCCGGTCATCGCACCTCTCGGATTTGACTGGAAGATCGGCGTAGGCATCGTGGCCTGCTCGGCTGCAAAAGAAGTCATGGTTTCTACGCTGGCTACGATTTACAGCGTACAGGCTGACGAAGAAGATCAGGGCAACCTCGTAACGTATCTGCAGGAAGACCCGAGCTTCAACCCGGCTGTCGGCTTGGCTCTGATGGTATTTACACTGCTGTACATGCCTTGCGTTGCGGCCATGGCGGTCATCAAGCGCGAAACCAATTCGTGGAAGATGCTTTTCCTCTTGAACGGGATGTGCGTCGTTCTCGCCTATGTGCTGGCCTTTGTTACGTATCACGGAGCACTGCTCCTTGGCTTAGGCGCATAATATATTCTATAATAAGCAGATAGGAGCTGACGCCCGACGTCGGTTCCTATTCTGCGCCTCTATCATTTGCAGAAGGGAGCGGTTGTCATGACCCTTTCCAATATTATCATCGGTGTCGTCGTACTGGCTGCCGCAGCATACATCCTTCGCCATGTTATCGGTTTGTTTAAAGGAACGAAAGGATGCTGCAGCGGCGGATGTTCTGGAAGCTGCGCATCGTGCCGAACGACGGAGAAGAAACTGCCCGGCAGACAGGCAACGACGAAAAAATAAGCAAAAAGACTTTGGAGAAAATCTCTGAGGCCTTTTTTTCATATCCGTGCCGTTTTTATGCAGGGGGCTTTGAAAAATGCTCGCTGGGGATATTTTTTGTAAAAGTAAATAAATAATATCTATTATTAGTTGATTATTTTTTAAAACTATGTCATAATATAGAAAAGAAACAAACCAGTATTCAGCAACACGAAGGAGGTTCGAATATGAATATCGTAGTTTTGGTAAAACAAGTACCTGCCGTTTCAGATATCCAAATCGACGCAAAGGACCATAATCTTGTCCGCGTCGGCGCTCCGTCCATGCTCAACCCCGTGGATATGAACGCTATCGAAGCGGCTGTAGCCGTTAAAGAGGCTGTCGGCGGCACCGTTACCCTCGTGACGATGGGGACGGCCCTGGCCGGCGAAGTCATGCGTCAGGGCATTGCTATCGGCGCAGATAAAGGCGTCCTCGTTTCGGATGAACGGATGGCAGGCTCAGATACATTGGCAACCGGAAAAATTTTGGCGAAAGCGATAGAAAAAATCGGCGGCGCAGACTTGGTCATTACGGGCAAGCGTTCGACCGACGGCGATACGGGCCAGATTCCCCCGGCCGTAGCCCAGCATCTGGGCATGTCCCTCTTGTCTTATGCCGAATCGATCGCTGTCGACGGCGATGTCGTCAAAGGCACGCGCAAGGTCAACGGCGGCATCGAATCGGTAGAAGTTACCTTGCCTGCAGTGTGCTCGGTCATGGAAACGATGAATACGCCGCGTCAGCCTAAGGTCAGAGGCACGATGATGGCTAAGAAAGCCGTATTCGACGTCCTTCGCCTGGAAGATTTGGGCCTGGACGCTCAGGAAGCAGGAAAAGCCGGCTCGGCTACGCAGGTTACGGAACTGTTTGCTCCCGAGCCCCATCCCGTCGGTACGATGATCAGCGGCGCTACGGCTGCTGAAGCTGCCAAACATCTCGTCGGCACGTTAGCGGAAAAGAAATTGTTATAAGGAGGGCCGTATCATGGAATTGAAACAAAATGTCTGGGTTTACGTTGAAGTCGCAGATGGAAAGGTAAGCCCCCTCAGTGCTGAATTATTAGGCAAAGGCCGTGAATTGGCCGATGCCCGTAACAATACGTTAGTGGGCCTCGTCGTAGGCGGCGGAAGCGCCGCGCAGGACGTGATTTCCTATGGAGCCGATGCCGTCGTAGTCGTCAGCAATCCCGAATTAGCGGCCTTTGATTCGGTATTATATACGAAGGCCGTAGAAGAAGTTGCTAAAAAATACGAACCGAGCGTTATCCTCATCGGCGCGTCCAACAACGGCCGCGATTTGGGCGGCCGCTTATCTGCCGCTATGAATTTGGGCCTCGTCGCCGATTGCATCGACGTCCGCTATGAAGGCGACGACGATACGCTGACCTGGATTCGTCCGGCCTATACGGGCAAGCTGTTTGTCAAGATTTTGACGACGACTCGTCCTCAGCTGGCTACGATTAGCGACAAGATTTTCCGCGGAAATGGATTCGACGACAGCCGCAGCGGTGAAATTATTACGGAAACCGTCGATTTGGGCGGCTTGAAGGCTGTACAGAAGGTCACGGCTTTCGAAGCGCTGCCGGCCGACGTTGCGGAACTGAGCCTGGAAGAAGCGGAAATCGTCGTCGGCGCAGGCCGCGGCGTAGGCGATGAAGAAGGCATGAACAAGGTAAAAGCCTTCGCTGAAGCGATCGGAGCCGGATTCGGCGTATCGAAGCCCCTCGTCGACAATGGCTGGGCTTCTCATGATATTCAGATCGGTATTACAGGCAAGAAAATTGCACCGAAGATTTACATCGCTCTCGGCGTATCTGGCGCCATTCAGCATAAATTAGGCGTTCAGGATTCGGACATCATCATCGCCGTCAATACCGATCCCGACGCTCCTATTTTCCAGTTCGCTCACTACGGCATTGTCGGCGACCTCTTTGAAGTCATGCCCGTACTGGAAGAAGAAATCAAAAAGATGAAGGCCTGACATCTGACTGACGATGCGCCGGTATAGGCCGATGATACAGAACTTCATATGAGACGATAAAAAATGGACTGCCCGTCATGCGCTGGCAGTCCATTTTTATCGTTCCTATTATGCGGAGAAGGTAGTTTGATACAGAGCTTCCTGCTCGGGAAGGTGCGTTGCAAAGCCGATGGGAATCGTATTTCCCGTCGCATCGATGATTTTCTTGGCGTTTTCCGGCCCGAAGGCTCCGCACAGCTCAATGCAGCTGATTCCCTGTTCTTGCAATTCTTTGGCGACGGCGATCGCGTCCTGTACGCTAGTGACGCCGATTACCTGTACCATGCCGTCGTGTATGGCGGCGCGATCCGTCCGGCTGTCGAACGGGCCCATTACTAAGTATGCAAATGTCATGGCAGCCTCCTATATCATATGATAGATATGCATCTAGTATGGCCTGCAGCAGCCCTGCCTGTCAAGGGGAGGATGAGTAACTGCTAGTCGTACCAGCCGAATAAGCTGCGTCCGCCTTCGAGAGCTTTGAGCTTTTGCAAGTCATCGTCAGACAGGGAAAAATCGAAAATGTCGAGGTTTTGTTTCAGACGGTCGGCATGGCCCGACTTGGGAATGGCGATGACGCCGCGCTGGACGAGGATGCGCAGACCGATCTGAGCTGCCGTCTTGCCGTACTGCTTTCCGATGGCTTGCAGTATCGGATTAGAAAAGAACTGATTTTTTCCGGCCGCGAAGGGGCTCCATGCTTCCATCTGCGTGCCATGCTGCTCAAGGACGGCCTGCAGATGCTTTTGCTGGTAAAAGGCATGAGCTTCTACTTGATTGACTGCCGGAATGACGCCGCAGGATTGAATAAAGTTTAAATAGCGGGCGGCGCTGAAATTGGAAATGCCCAAGGCTCTGATTTTTCCGTCTTCATAGGCTTCCGTCATGGCTTTATACATCTCGAGGGACGAGCTGTAGGGCTCGTGGATAAGCAGCAGGTCAATATAATCGGTTTGCAGCGCTTTAAGAGATTCTATAATAGCCGCTTTGGCCTTTTTATACGTCGTTGTCGGTGAATAGAGCTTCGTCGTGATAAATAGCTCTTCCCGCGGCACGCCGCAGGCTTTTAGTGCATTGCCCAGCTCCCGTTCGTTGCCGTACATCTGGGCCGTGTCGAACAGGCGGTAGCCCAGGGCGACGGCTTCGCAGACGGCGCGCTCGCAGTCTGCGCCGTGAAGGGCGTAGATACCCAGACCTAATATGGGCATGGATACGCCGTTATTCAGGATTATAGAGGGAATAGCAGTCGTATGCATCGGTAATACCTCCCTTGGCATCTGTGCGGATACTGTGGTGAAAGGAGACGATTAGGATAAATTGGCGCGGAAAAATTCCGTTATCTTATCGAAAGGGATGACGTCGGTCTTGTCGTATAAATCGGTGTGAACTGCGCCGGGAATGATCAGGAGCTCTTTATTATCGCCCGTTAATTTGGCATAGGCGTCGCGGCTGAAGTAGCACGAATGGGCTTTTTCGCCGTGGATAATCAGGACGGCGCTGCGGATTTCATCGGCGTACTGCAGGATGGGCATATTCAGGAACGACAGGGATGACGTGACGTTCCAGCCGCCGTTGGAGTTGAGGGAGCGGGGATGATAGCCGCGGCTCGTCTTGTAGTAGTCGTAGTAATCCTTTACGAAGAATGGAGCGTCGGCTGGAAGCTCGTCGGGCAGTCCGCCGGCTAAGGCGTAGGAGCCTTTTTTGTAATCTTCCGTGCGCTGGGCGTTCATGGCTTTGCGTTTTGCATAGCGAGCTTCTTCGCTGTTTTCGGCGTCGAAATAGCCGTTGGCCGTCACGCGGGTCATATCGTACATCGTCGAGGCGACGGTCGCTTTGACGCGCGTATCGATAGCCGCAGCGTTCAGGGCCATGCCGCCCCAGCCGCAAATGCCGATGATGCCGATTTTTTCCGGGTCGACGTTATCCTGAACGGAGAGGAAATCGACGGCTGCCTGGAAGTCTTCCGTGTTGATGTCCGGCGAGGCGACGTATCTTGGCTGGCCTCCGCTTTCACCGGTATAGGACGGGTCGAAGGCGATGGTCAGAAATCCCCGTTCGGCCATAGTCTGAGCGTACAAGCCGGCAGCTTGCTCCTTGACGGCGCCGAAGGGACCGCAGACGGCAATGGCTGCTAACTTACCTTCATAGTGCTTCGGTTCGTACAGGTCGGCGGCGAGGGTAATGCCGTAGCGGTTGTGGAATGTGACCTTGCGGTGATTTACCTTATCGCTTTTGGGGAATGTTTTATCCCATTCTTGTGTTAATGTTAATTGTTCTTCCATATAGGCGGCCTCCTTTGTGAGTTGTCTTTTCATTTCATTTTGTGCCTTTGCGGACAGCGGCGCAGCCGCATCTGCCGAGGTATCGGCGGCGGAACCCATCGTGCAGCCGGCAAAAGCCATGACGGCCAGGGCTATCCGAAGTTTCTTAGT
The DNA here is from genome assembly GCA_900554215.1 of uncultured Megasphaera sp. GTDB lineage: Bacteria > Bacillota > Negativicutes > Veillonellales > Megasphaeraceae > Megasphaera. The sequence continues at coordinate 46,936 of USGG01000003.1, read as the reverse complement.
TAAAGTTGTTCGTTTCATATATACCTCCTCATACATGTTCATCAATCGTCTTGTCCTCTTTTTTCATGGCGTAGACCATGTAGTCGAGGCAGTCGATTTTATACTGCGTATGATGTAATTCCTCGAGCAGCTCCGCCCGATGGCGGGCCAGCAGCAGATATTGCTCCTTTCGCTTTTTTTGCTGAGATAGCTTGAGAAATTTCTGAATCAGGGAAGGGGCGAATCCGGCGTCGGACAGATTCCGTTGCATCTTGAATATATCGGTTTCTGCGGCTGCGGTCATTCGAGGTCACCTCCTTGCTGTCTCTATTGTAACGCCGACGCGGATATATAGCTAATGCTTTGATTTTATCTCATGATATACTTGACAGGCATTTCATGAGAAGCCATAATGAAAATTACAAGAGGAAAAGATATATGAAGAACATGACGGCAGCAGTGATAGAGGAGGGGGATTGGATGGAACTGAGAGTGCTTCGGTATTTTTTAGCTGTAGCCCGAGAGGGGAATATTACGGGGGCGGCGAATTTTCTTCACCTGACGCAGCCGACATTGTCGCGGCAAATTAAGGATTTAGAAGAAGAATTAGGCTGCCAGCTTTTGGTACGAAAGAGCCATCGCGTCGTCCTTACGCCGGAAGGGATGCGGCTGCGCAAACGGGCTGAAGAAATCATTTCCATGGTCGACAAGACGGAAGCGGAGTTTTTGGCCGGAGAAAATGCCGTAAGCGGCGATATTTACATCGGCGGCGGCGAGACGCAGGCTATCCGGCAGATTGCCGAAATCATCCGGGAGCTGCAGGAGGAGTATCCGAAGATTCATTACCATTTGTACAGCGGCAACGCCGAAGACGTAACCGAACGGCTGGACAAGGGGCTTCTCGACTTCGGCATCCTGATCCAGCCCGCCGATATTTCTAAGTATGATTACATCAATTTGCCCAGCAAGGACCGCTGGGGCGTTATCATGCGCAAGGACAGTCCTATGGTAGCCAAAGAGAGCATTCGGAAAGAGGACCTTCTCGACGTGCCCCTCATCTGCTCGCGGCAGGTCATGACGCAGCGCCGGACGGAAAATGAGTTTGCCGATTGGTTCGGCGACGATTTTGACAGACTGCATGTCGTGACGACATTTAATCTTGTGTACAACGCGGCCATTATGGTGGAGGCCGGCGTGGGCTATGCCGTGACTCTCGATAAGCTGGCTCATACGTCGGAGGACAGTCCCCTCTGTTTTCGTCCGCTGATGCCGCTATTGGAGTCGGGCATGAACATCATATGGAAAAAGTATCAGGTGTTCTCGCCGGCAGCGGAGTTGTTTTTAGAACGAATGAACGAGGCTTTTGGCAGGAATTGATTGTAAATCGGCAAAAAAATACTCTGCAATGTATGCAGAGTATTAAATACCATTCTAATGTGTAAATTGAAGCTGTCTCATTTCATGAACTGCCTTATTCATAAACAATGCGGCAGCAATCAGGGAAATGCCGGAGCCGGCTACAGATACGAAAATGTTGCGGAAAGTCTGCGATACGAGGGAGAAGGCCCCTAATGCATGCAGCATGCCGTTCATGACGAATTCAATGGAGAGGCAGGACACAAAGAGGGTGATGAAGAATACGGCTACGGACACCGGAGAAATTAATACGTAAGGCAATATAAATTTAGCGAATTTCATAAGGCATTCCTCCTAAGAAAAACCATTTCAGTACTATATCGCTGCGCAGTATTGAATGTTCCTATAGTATATACCTGTTTTCTCAAAATGTCTATAGTAATTGAGAATAAAATTGACATATATTTTGAGAATAAAGAGATAAAATGTGAGTGTATTCATATATGGAGAAAAGGGTATCAAATAGAGGGCAAACGGGTATTTTCAGGATTGCAACGACGGCAGCACCGAGAATATGAGGACTGCTGCTCTGGTGATGATGTCAAAATGGGGGCAAAGACACCAAATGTTATGGGGACAACGAAAAACGGCAGAACCAGCAACTGCTGATTCTGCCTGAGTTGGTGCGAGTGAAGGGACTTGAACCCTTACGTCGTACGACGCCAGATCCTAAGGCTCTTCGTGGAAATCTACGGATGGCTTAACCATGCGCTCCGTGAACGCTGGAATTTGACCCCAGATGGCTGTAAGCGGCTTAAAAAAGGTGAAAATTTTTTGCGGTGGGGTCATGTCGGGGGTCAAATCAAACCTGCCAATTTGTCAACCACTTGTTCTTCAAGGGCTGGTATGATGTGCCCATATGTATCCATTGTCTGCTGAAACGTCGAGTGCCCCAGACGGTGCTGTATAACTTTAAAATGTACGCCGGCCAATATCAACAGTGTAGCATGCGTATGGCGCAGCATGTGGAATGAAACATGCTCTAATCCTGCCGCTTTGCCGTACGTATTGGCCGTATGGCTGATATATTTCGGATCGTATGGCCGGCCGTCTGGACGGGCGAATAACAGGTCGTTGCGTTCATAGTCTTTCGCCTTCATCTGTTCTTTATACGTCAATGTTTTCTGGCTGCGGATAATGGCGAGGGTCTGGGCATCAACGGAAATCGTCCGGCGGGATGAAGTGTTTTTCGTCGTCGGCGAGATGATGACCTTATTTTTTATGTTCAGGACAGTCTGCGATACGGTAATCGTGCTGTCCGATTCATTTATGTCGCTTATTCGCAGGCCCAGCAGTTCTGATCGGCGCAGGCCCGTATACAGCGCGATCCAGTACAGGTTATAGTGCTTCTTGTTGCGTATTGCTGATAGTAGGGCATGGGCTTCTTTTTTGGTCAGCGCTTGTACTTTCGTTTTTTCCGTTTTAGGCAGCCGTACGCCCTTCATAGGTGATTTCCCTAGCAAGCCGTCATTTACGGCCTGATTTAAGGCAATGCGGGCGACTGAGAGGGCATACTGTACGGTACGGTTACTGAGCTTTCGCTCTACAAGCTGCGTAATCAGGTCACGAAACATATGGGGCTGTAAATCAATAAGTTTTACTTTTGCAAAGGCAGGTAAAAGATAGCGGCGCATCTGGGCCGTGTAGGACGCAAACGTATTTTCTGAAAGGGAGCTCTTGGCCCCGCGAAGCCAGATGACGGCCCATTTGCCAAACGTCACGGATTCGTCAAGATTCGGCGCAACTTTCAGCGTATCGAGATACTTCTGTTTTTTCTCTTGGGCCTCTTTAGATGATTTACCATAGAAATACTTCCGTTTTCCGTCAATGATAATGCTTGCTTTATATCGTCCGTCAGGTCGTTTTTTAGCCATGAAGCATCAGCCTCCTTTTACGTAGGGGCTGATTATGGTATACTTATAGAGTAATCAGCCCCTTATGAGTGTAAGGTTTGATTATATTTGCCGACATGGTACTGGTAATACCTTCGGCGCTTCCCGTCATCGTGTTGGTAGCACGGTGGCGGGATTTTTTTTGATTTTTAGACTAGAAACTATCAAGATTTAAACGGTATAAATGCGCGCGATGAGCCGTATTGATTAAAATGTGATTAGCTGGGTATTTTTGGAGATGACGCTTAATGGTAGCAGGATGTTGATTCACTGTCCGGGCAATTTCATCTAGAGAAGCACCTTCATCTGAAAATAAAGCTGCTTGGAGAAGTACATAATATATCGCAAAATCTTTAGAATTCATATTTAATTGTTTTAACTTGTTATTAAAATTTATTAAGTCGCGCATTTTATCATTGAGCAATTCATTTGTTCTGGTTATACTTTTCAGGATAAGCCACATAAATCCGGTAATAAATGGCGTAATATCTCCGCGATTTCCATAGGAATTTGTAACATCAAATAGTTTGTAGTAAGTTCTTAAAGATTTTTTTATAGTTATAGACAAGCGATAAGATACTAAGGGATTTATAACTTTTGATAAATAATAAGATGTAATAAATCGCGATGTCCTTCCATTACCGTTATAAAAGGGATGAATATACCCAAAGAGGTAATGATATACAGAAATTCTGATTATATTAGGAATTGAATCATCTTGTAAAACAGCTAAGGCTTTATTCATATAATCTATGATTTTTTCTTCTGGAAATACCCCACGATGAATTACTTTTGAATTGGCGTTGACATCTACACTTCCTTTTCTAAAAATAGATCCGTCTGGTTTATCTCCGGCATCTTCACGACATACTTCATCCAATACAAAATCATCGTAAAATATCCTTAAATCCTGACTCGTATTAAATGCAATATTTTCTTTGTTTTGAAGTTTTAAATATTTATTAACAATTCCCCATAGGCGAGTGTTATTTCTATTTTCTATGTTTGGTTGTTCATCGATAGCTGTATTTATTTCTTTCCTAGTACTATGAACACCTTCAATATCATTTGTCGATTGTATTTCTTCGATTAAACAAGATTTAGTAAAATGTCGTAACGCAATATTGGGAAGGGTATCTGTAATAGCAATAAGTTTTGCCTGTTCTTCCATCATTTTTGTTAGTAGCATTACGATTTCTTCTGTATAGTAGAAAAATGCGGGGAAACCATGAGAAGATTTATATTGTTTAATCTCAATATCGATGTGGCGAGATGTAGGGGAATTAAAAAGAGAATAATATACTGAATTCCATTTATCCTCATCGGTATGGAATAAAATGGATAATTTTGGACTTTCCATTATAACCTCCTGAATTTAACTGTAGCAAATGCTAAATTTTGTTATAGTACATATATTAACTATAACAAAAAAGCGATTTTGTTATAGTCATGTCAATAACTATAGCAAAATGACGATTTTGCGTGACTTGATACAAGGCAGCCTATTCCATTTCTACGCACTCACATAATGATAGAAAAAATTGAATTTTCCTACATCGCAGTCTTCGGTGTTTCGGCGGACCATTTCTTCTAATAGCGTCGCCTGGGCTTCGGCGGAGAAGTCGTTGCCTTCAATGTGCGTCAGCTCGTGGACGATTTCCTTGATGGCTTCTTTGCGGGGTAAATGATCGTTGACGATAATTGTATAGGTGCCGTCGTCGTTAGGCGTAGTCATGGCTTTTACGTGCGGCGTAAGACGGGTTATAACGATGTTTATGTTCACTTATTGCGCCCCTTAATTTTCAGGTAATTTACATAATCAGCAGCCTGCTGCATTTCTTCGGGGGTTAAATCCTTGGCCGCTGAAAACAATATCTTCATGTCCGGATCAGTACGCAGCTTTTCCGCCAGCTCTGCTGTTTCCGGATCGGTGTAGTAGCCGTTGTTAAAGGATTCACGACTAGAGCGTTCCATAGGAACGTCATAACCTATTAGCCAGGTAGGGTCAACGTTTAAAGCTTCTGCAATCAAATCTACCTTATCCTGTTTTGCTTTATATTCGCCCTTCAAGTAAGCATTTATAGATGGCTTACCAATTCCAGTCTTTTCATGTAATTCAGTTTGGCTTACTTTTCTAATATCCATTGCTTCTTTTAATCTCTTGGCAAAATTTGATATTTTCATGATTAAACTCCCTTCTTATATTTTAGATAATACTATATAAGTTCAGAAAAGGCAATAAAAAATTCAGAAAAACTATAAAATTTTCCAGAAAATCTTAAATAAAGTATTGACTAATTGAGTACCCCATGATAATATTAGTTCAGAAATTCTGAAAAGGAGGTATGAGTATGAAGATGGCTTATGACTATAGTAAATTACGGGGACGCATAAAAGAAAAATTTGGTACCCAGGAAAACTTTGCAGCCGCGTTAAAGCTTAGCACAACAGCACTGAGTCAGCGTCTTAATAACATTAATAAGTTTACGCAGGACGAAATAGTGTTAGCCTGTCAGCTTTTACAAATACGTGATGCAGAGGCGTTCGATTATTTTTTTACCCGTAAAATTCAGAAAAACTGAATTACGGAGATTTTACTGCAAAGGAGGCGGCAGAGATGGAAATAATAAAAAAAGCAGTAATCCGGGAAGTAATCCAGATTACTGCACGTATCGGGACTGGTACACAGGAGAATCCAGTCCGAGATGTTTGTCAATATTATTTACCTAATGGAGTGAAAATTGGCGAAGTCGATGTAAATTATTTGTTTAATAATTCTGTGGCTGAATCTGCTGAATGTTCAGCGAGAATCAAATAGCATAGTGCTTGGATGAAGGACTTCATTTCAGGAACGCCATACTCTGGATTTTTCTTTTCAAGGTGTGTTTCGTCATTTCCAATCCAAGAAGCCGCTTTTGCTAATGATTGAATTTTAGGATATGGAATACGTGAAATAGACTGACTAAGTGTTTCTTTTTTTATTTTTTCGGATTCTTCGGGATAAGCATCTAGTAAATAATGTTTTACTAAAAATTCCAATGCTTTCCGATACCCCATGCCCGTGATGGCATCCAAGTGATGTGTTTCTGCTTCTGCGGTCTGTTGGTACAGTGTGTAGAATTCTGGGTATAAAGTACCCATTTCTGGTGGGATAAGGCTATGCGCTTTGGGCGATGGATATGTAATAGGTGTAGGACGGCCAAAAGGGTATTTAGCAAAAAAGATTTCTTCACAACGAGGACATTTTAGAACTAAACCTATCGTATAACCAGAAACATACTGATCATTATATGTAATAACCATTGGCAGTACAGCAACATCGCAATAAGGACATTTATCGGGAAGATAGATTGGAAGTCTTGAATTGTTAACAAAAAGATTATGGGTTTGCATAAAAAATCCCCGCCTTTCTTTTTATTATTGTATCAAAATAGGAGGGTATATGACAACAACAGCCGTTAGTTGGGCAGCATTTCTTGTGTTTTGTATTTTGTTAATCCGAATTAACCAGATAGGTGATAGATACTGGAAGTTGCAAAGCGATATGAGTGCTGCCCGAAAAGAAATCGAATATCTGCGCCAGCAGATAGAAAAACGCAATCCATAGAAAGGAGGCGGTAGAGATGGAAGACAATAAAAAAGAACTGGAACTGCTAAGGCAACTTCCAGTTCAACGAAGAATTGAATAATTAAGAGGGGGCGATAAAACGATGGAAAATCGTATAATTGCGCTTACTATAGGATGCATTATTGGTTTTATGTTTGATAAACAAATATTACAGTTTATTCAATTTCTTGTTCTTAATAATTGTAAGAATAATGACTACCGCGTTCGAAAGAAACAGAAGACCAAAAGTAGCTAAGATTATGAATCCAGTCAGTTCTGATTTATTTAATATTTCCCCCAGCAAATGACAAATATATGAACTGGAGCTTGCATAAAGAAAGAATATGCCTGGAATAAAATTAATTAAAAATTCGAGTAATTTGTTTTCTGTTAAAACATAACCTAAATAATGCTTAATAATTGTGGCCATAACGGTTCCCAAAATAATGTAAACATATGTTTCTATTTCATGTTGTAACGATTCTAACATATATCAATTCTCCTTTTATAGGGCATATTATGCATTATACAACATAATAACATGCGTAAGAAAGAGTGAATAACAAATGATACAAAACAAGATTAAAGAAGTAAGGCAACAGAAAGGCATTTCCTTGCACCAACTGTCGAAAGAAACAGGTCTTTCCTATCGGGGGCTGTGGAATGTGGAGAAAGGCGGTGATGTTAGGTTATCCACCTTATATAGAATTGCTGAAGCATTATGCTGCAACATATCTGATTTAGTGTAGAAGAAGGGAGGCGGACATAATGGCATTTCGAGACAAAATCGCTCTTGAAAACCGGATCATTTACAATCGGCATGACGTGGCCGCCATTACCGGCACGTCGTTGGAGACGGTCGATAAATGGCTGCATGAAGGACTTCCGGCGTTTAAATCCGGACGGCTGATATGCATCGAACGCTCGACACTGATCGAGTGGTTGCGGGCAAAAGCGCAGCGGCGTGAAGGGTTCATGCGGAAACATCCGCAGCAGCTCCGCGTCGTAACTAAAGACGACGAACTGTTTCCGGGGGTGGAATTGGCATGACCTACACCTATGCGGATTACGTCCGCGACCACGGCAGAGCGCCGCGCAGGTATATCCCGCACGACTGGGAACCAGTGCTCGTGCGCTGGCCCCGGCCGCTGATGCGGTATTGGGGCCGGCATGTGTGGGACGGCAAGCCCGTGCGGCTGCAGGACGGGAGAGTTTTGAAGGAAGGAGAGTCGATATGAAGCAGTATAGAGATTCCCGCGGCTGGCTCTATCAGGTTATGCCTGGCTTAGGCGATTGTGCCTTCAAAGGCCGGTACTTGAAGCCACGGACGCTGTCATGGCACTGTATGAGGCAGCTGCCATGGCGAAACACAAGAAAAGAAGCGCAGGCTGATCTGGATGCCTACGCCGCACAGAAAGGATGGGAAGCGATTGAATAAGAATGAAAAGGCCGCCATGCTGGCGGAACTGAAGTTGCTTATGAAAGACGCGCATTATTGGGAAGCCCAAAAGCCAGTTGGCGGGAGACTTGGTACGTTCAGTATCAAAGCCGTACAGGCGCAACGTGTCGTCAACGCGGTAAAGCGTGTGTTGTCTGTAGGTCTTGCGTACAGCATGTCACGTAAAGACGTGCAATATTTATTGGAAGACCTGAACCGTGAGGCGTTAGATGAGATCAAGCAAGAAATGGAGGAGCAGGAACATGCACAATGAAGCGGACGACTATAAGATGATTGACCGGGCGGCCGGCGTGGCGTTTTCAAACCTGCAGAAGCCTGTTGTGCCGGCATGGGTCAATAAAGACCCGGTTACGGGTGATACGAAGTACTATCCAGTTCCCAATCCGGAAACGTTCAACGGTTTGTCGGTCAAGAACTGGCAGTACGTTATGCAGCTGGAAGAGGATGCCCGTAAAATGCAGGGGTTAGCGCTGTTTCTCGGCGGGCTGCTTGTATTGTTCACAGTCGTGGCCTGTATTATGTATCAGGCTGGATGGATTATCCATTGAAACGAAACGAGCCGTCCCCTGCGCCAACAAGGAACGGCTCATATATAAAAAACTGTAACCATGCTCATTGTAGCATGAGAATGCGAGAGAGACAATGACAAAATGCGAAGAATTGTATGAATTTTATAAGAAACACCCTCAGGCGAAGAATCCCGAGGTTGCCGAAGCGCTCCATTGGGATCCGTACCATGTAAAGAAATATAAGTTCCGGTTGAAGTCGAGGGGCTTGATTGCCGTGACGCCTGACGGCGTCGAGACGGCGCCGCCCTTTTCCGATGAAGACATGAAGGAACCATCCGTAAAGATGGCCGCGTACCAGCACTTGTACGATGTATGCATTGAGCGGTTAGAGACGAAGGACATGTCGGACAGCCAGTTTATTGCCTTAGTGCAAGAGATCCGCATGATTTTATCTAAGATGTGAGGAGGACACTACCATGAATGAAACAACAACGCTGCCGGCGCTGACGCCGGTAGAACCGCAGCTGCTTTCCTTTGATGCGGCGTTGCAATGGAACTATACAGACATTGAAGAGTATCTAAAGGCCGTGACGGAACGGTATCGTAATCTCGTCGTGACGGACGAAAATGCAGAGGACATGGGGAAGGTCAAGCGGGAAGTCGTGTCCCTGCGCACGCATTTGCAGAAGTTTGAACGGTCGACGAAGACGAAGCTTAAAAAGCCCGTTGACGACTTTACGATGCAGTGCCGTAACCTGTATCAAATCATTGCTGCCGTCGAAGAACCGCTGAACGCCCAGCTGCAGATTTATGAAGACCGGCGCATCGCTGACGTCAAGGCGCAGATACAGCGGGAAGTCGCGGCCAAAGCGCAGGCCCTGGGCGTGCGGGAGGCGTATCTGGAACAGGTCGCATGGAATCCGAAATGGATGAATAAGACGGCAAAATGGTCGGAAACGGTCGTCGAAATCGATCATGAGCTCGTCCGTCTCAAGGCCGTGCAGCAGGCCGACGACGACCGGGAACAGCTGCGCCGGGACCGGCAGGAAATGGCGCGTATGTACGTGGAACAGGCCAACGCCTTCTATGGGCTGCGCTCGCCCTTACAGGCAGCAGAAATCCTGACGGATACGTTACTGTCACAAGGATTGGCGGATATGAAAGCGGCTATTTTTAAGGCTGCCGAAGATAGGAAGAGTATTGAAGATGCCGCCGTGCAGCATTCAGCGCCGCCGGTTCCGCCCTTGCCGCCCCTTCCGCCGCTGCCGAAGGCCGAGCCGCCAACGGAGAACGTGTCGGAGGACTATAAAGATATGATTATTACGATTCATCACGTACATATGGGAGATTACGACCGCGTCTGCGCGGCGCTGGATCAGCTGTCGTATCCCTATGACGTGGCATTGAGGTGATACTATGGGACTTTTTAAACAAGCCGTCCGCCAGGTGGCAAAACTCCGCCTGGCCCTGTCCGGCCCGTCGGGGTCCGGGAAAACTTATTCAGCCCTGCTCATTGCCAGCGGCATCGTGCCGATGGAGAAGGTTGCCGTCATCGATACAGAAAACGGCAGCGCTAACTTATATGCCAACTTGGGCACGTACAGCGTGCTGACCTTGCACCCACCATACACGCCTAAGAAATACATCGAAGCGATTCGTGCAGCGGAACAGGAAGGGTTTGAACTCGTCATTATCGACAGCCTGTCCCATGCCTGGAACGGCGAAGGCGGCCTTTTGGAGCAGAAGGACAAGGCGACCGACGCCAAGTATAAAGGCAATGGCTGGGCGGCGTGGCGGGAAGTCACGCCGGAGTATAACAAGCTCATCGAAACGATGCTGAACAGCCCGTGCCATATTATTGCGACGATGCGGGCCAAGACCGAGTACATGCAGGATGATTCCAATGGACGGAAACGCATCGTTAAGGTCGGCGCGGCGCCGATTCAGCGTGACGGCATTGAGTACGAATTTACGGTGGTCTTCGATTTAAGCATCGACCACGTGGCCACGGTCAATAAAGACCGTACGCGCCTGTTTGACGGCCAGTATTTTATGCCGACGCCGGACGTGGGCAAGACGCTGAAGCAATGGCTTGATGCGGGTGAACCTGCGCCGGCCCCGCAGCCCGTACCGGTCACTGCGGCGCAGTCAGTGCCACAGCCGACCACACCGCAACAGGCTCCGCAGCCCTCTGTTTCGTCCCAACCGGTGCAGCCAGCTCCGCAGCCGGCCGTTCCTGCTCAGCCAGTACAGCCTGCGGCAGCTTCGGTGGCGCCTGTGCAGCCGCAGCCGTCTGTGGATACGCAGTCCGACGTGTATTTGATGGAGCTGCTTAAATTTGTCTGGACGAAAGGCGGCTGGTCGATGGACATCTTGCCGGAGTACGCGTCCAAACGCTGGGGCAAGCCCTTTGACCAGATTACGGCGTCAGAAGTCTATGCCCTTACCAATGAAATTTGCCAGTATATTCACGTCGACCGCCGCGCGTTAGAGGCGGAATTTCAGCAGACACATATTCCTTTTTAGGAGGTACGACACATGAATACATCATTTTACGGGAGATTAACCCGTGATCCGGAAGTCCGGACGCCGCAGAACGGCGGCAACCCCTATACTACGATTACCGTCGCCACGCAGGTACGGAGCAAGGACAAGGACGGGAAAAACAAGTCCGTGTTCGTCGACGCCGTCGCCTTCGGCAAGAGTGGGGAAATCCTGTCCCAGTATTTCCATAAAGGCTCACGGATTGTCGTGCATGGAGAAATTAATGACATCAGTGCCTGGATTGGAAACAGGGACGGCCAGGCTCATGCCTCCGTCAGCATCAATGTGACGGGATTTGATTTCGTCGATACGAAGGCGGAAACTGAACAGCAGGGACAGCCGCCGGCTCATACCGGTTATGCAGCCCCGGCGCAGGCTTATGGCAGTACTCCGGCAGGGCAGCCCTATGCCGCCCCGCCGACACCGCCCGCGCCGCCGGCGACAGGCTATACCATGCCGCCAGGACAGCCGAACGCCGCGCCGCCTGCGCCTTCATCTGCGCCTGCTGCGCCGCCGTACGCCCAGCCTGACCCGTATGGAGCGCCGTTCTGATGATAGCCTTGCGGCCCTATCAATCGCATATGGTAACCGATGTGTTTTCCGCCTATGAGCAGGGGGCGCGGCGTGTATGCGCTGTCGCCCCCTGTGGCGCAGGGAAGACCGTGACGGTCGGCTGGATGATTGCCAAGGCACAGCTGCAGGGCGTGCGGACGTTATTTATCGTACATCGCAAAGAGCTGCTGGAGCAGGCCGACCGGACGTTTACCGCTATGGGCATCCATCATGGCGTCATTGCATCGGGCGTGCCGATGGACGCTGCGCAGCTGGTACAGGTCGGCAGTACGCAGACCGTTGCCAAACGGCTGGAACAGATCCCGGACATACAGTTTATCGTCATTGATGAGGCCCACCATGCAACGGCCAACACGTGGCGCAAGATTATGGCCTGGTATCCAAAGGCGAAGGTTTTAGGGGTTACGGCAACGCCGGCGCGTCTGGGCGGTTCCGGTCTGGGCGACGTCTTCGACGCCTTAGTCATGGGGCCGACGGTGCAGCAGCTCATCCAGTGGGGCAACCTGGCGCCGTACCGGTATTTTGCCCCGCCCAGTAAGGCCAATATCGGCAGCGTTCACAGCCGCATGGGGGAATATGTAAAGTCCGAGTTGGAAGAAGCCGTAAACGACGCCGATATTATCGGCGACATCGTACAGAACTACCGGAAACTGGCAAACGGCAAACAGGCCTGTTGCTACTGCGTCACGCGCAAACACAGCGAGCACGTGGCGGCCCTGTTTCGGGAGTCGGGGATTCCGGCGCAGCACGTCGACGGCGAGACCGACGCGTCCCTGCGGGCGGCCATTATCGAGCGGTTCCGCCGGCGCGACATCAAAGTCCTGTGCAACGTCGATTTATTCGGCGAAGGCTTCGACGTACCGGGGATGGAAGCGGTGATTTTAGCCCGGCCGACGCAGTCTCTGACCTTATATATTCAGCAGTCTATGCGGGCCATGCGTCCCGATCCGGAGAATCCCCAGAAAGTCGCTGTGATCATCGACCACGCCGGAAACTGTTTCCGCCATGGCCTGCCCGACGACGACCGGGAATGGACGCTGGACGTCAAGCCGAAGCGGAAGCGCCATACGGCTACGGCGCCCATTACGATGTGTGAGAAATGCTATCAGGTATATGAAGCGCACCTGCGGACGTGTCCCTATTGCGGTTATGCGAAGCCTGCGGCGGCCCGTGAACTCAAGCAAGCCGACGGGGAACTGCAGGAAATCGCCCGGATTAAGCGGGAGCAGCGCATGGAAGTTGGCAGGGCGAGAACAAAAAAAGATTTGGAATCCATTGCTATTGCGCGGGGCTATAAATTGGGCTGGGTGTCTAAAATGGCCAGCGTGAAAGGCATCAAAGGATAGGAGGACGCGATGACGAAAGAACATGACTTACAAAATACTATCCGGCTGCATGTATCGAAAACGCAGCTGGGGACCTTATTCCGGGCCAATGTCGGCCAGGGATGGACCGGCAAGGTGCAGCGCATGCACATGACGCCGGATACGAATACGATTATGATCGTCAACCCGCGGCCCTTCAGCACGGGTCTGCCTGTCGGATTTCCCGACTTGTTCGGGTTCGTGCCGGTGACGATTACGCCGGATATGGTCGGCCGGCAGGTCGCCGTATTTGCAGCTGTAGAAGTAAAACAGAAAACCGGCCGTATCAGCGTTAAACAGCGGGATATGTTGGCGTTCTTACAGCGGCAAGGTGCAAGGGCCGGTATTGCCCGCAGCGTCGACGACGCGGCCCGTATTTTATCCGGGGAGGGAGTGGCAGATGCTAAACAAACAACAGCAGGATGCATTAAATAAAGCGAAAGACTGGTACAGCGCCGGAAACGAGCAGATCTTTAAACTAGCCGGGTATGCCGGGACGGGTAAGACCTTCACGGCACGGGCCATTGCCGAAGCGCTGGCCGGGTCAAAGACGGCGTTTTGCGCTTTTACGGGCAAGGCCGCACTGGTCATGCGGCAGCATGGCATGTGTGCCCAAACGATTCACTCTTTGATTTATCACGTCGATACGGTTACCGTGCAGACGCCGGGCGGCCCGCGGAAACGGATCGTATCGACCTTGAAGGACCGGCTGGATCCGAAACCGGAGCTGATTATTGTCGACGAAGCGTCCATGGTCGGGAAAAAGCTGCTGGCAGATTTGAAATCGTTTGATATCCCGATCCTTACGATCGGCGACCCGTTCCAGCTGCCGCCGGTCGGCGATGAGGAATCGGAACTGCTGCAGCATCCTGACGTCATACTGGACGAAATCGTCCGCCAGGACGCCGGCAGCGCGATTCCCCGCTTAGCCGATAAGATACGGAAAGGCTTGCCGCTCCTGCCGGACGAGTCGGTCAGCTGTGTCATTTATCAGCTGCCAAAGTCAGCCATGGATACAGACCTGCCGCAGATACTGCCCTGGGCCGGGCAGATTATCGCCGGCCGGAATGCGACCATCCAGTCGCTCAACGCCAAGGCGCGTCTGATTCAGGGATATACCAATACAACACTTCCCGAAGAAGGGGAAAAGCTGATTTGCAAGCGCAACGACTGGAATAGCTTCCTGGAAGGCGGGGCAGACCGCTATCCCTTGGTGAATGGCATGATTGGCTATTGCCTTCATGTCCATGAAGTAGAGCGTTACGTGGAACGGCCCTGGCAGACGAAACGGCCCTGCGTGATACAGGAACATGTGATGGATTTTGTCCCGATCGACGATCCGACGGGCGTATTCCCAGCACTGGTATTTGAGCCGGCGTCCTTGTTCTGTGACGCCGATCGGCGCCGCTGGATGCGCAAGATGATTTTTCAATTCGCCTATTGCATTACCTGCCATGCCGCCCAGGGCAGCGAATGGGACCGTGTCGTCGTCTTTGACGACAGCTGGCCGTCGGGCAGCGACCCGCTGTTTCAGGCGCGCTGGCAGTATACGGCGGTGACGCGGGCGAAACACCAATTAGTCTGGATGCGATAACGATGGATACGACATTTTTAGACAATATCTATAGCGGAACAACGGGCTACGTATATCTGTGGACGCCGCAGAAAAAACTGTCCTATCCGTTTGCCGTATCGCAGACGGCGGCCATGTTGGATAAGGCGGCAGCTCTCACAGCACAGCATATGGATGTGTTTTATTCTCTAGGCATCATGCGAAGCCCCTTGAAGTCCATCCGGTACCGTGCCAAGCAGGAAGACATTTACCAGCTCACCACGTTTTGGGCAGACATTGACATTGCCGATGCCGCATCCCACGCTAAGGACAACCTGCCGCCAGATATCCCCTCGGCGCTGTCGCTCATACCGGACAATCTGCCGCCGTCTGTCGTCGTCAGCTCCGGCCCTGGGCTACATGTCTATTGGTTGCTGGACCGGCCGGTAACGGTTACCGACGACAACCGGCAGGAGGTCATGGACACGGCCCGGAAGGTGCAGCAGCTCATCCGCAATGCCGCCAGTAGGCGCGGCTGGCATATCGACCCCGTCGCCGACTTGTCCCGTATCCTGCGCGTGCCAGGCACGTGGAACTATAAGGGTGATCCGGTATTGTGTGAAGTCATCGACGCTTCATATGACTTGCGGCATGACTACGATCTGCTGTCGAATTTGGCCGTCGAAATCTCGCAGCCTACAGAAAAGCGCGGCACGTCCTTCGAACGGCGCAGGACCGACGGCGACGCCAAGTACATGCTGGCGAACTGCCGGTTTCTGCAGCACTGCCAAATCGACGCGGCGGACATTTCCTACGACGAATGGCTGGCCATGCTGACCAACGTGGCCAGGGCATCCGACGGCGTGGCGGCCTGCCATGACCTGTCGCGTATCGATACCAAGCGCTACAACGAGCGGCAGGTACAGGAAAAAATAAATGAAGTCCTGACGAACATGGCACCGGCGACGTGCGAATACATCCAAAAGACGCTGCATTTCAACGGCTGCGACGCCTGCCAGGTGAAGTGCCCGTCGTCGTGGTCGCTGGCGGCCGTCCCCAAGGCGCGGGCTATCGTGCGGGATATTACCATTCCTACGGCCGACGCCGTGTTTACGCCGGAAGTCATGGGCAGCCTGGCCCTCTTGCAGGACAAGGACAGCATGGAGTTTGCCAAATTCAAGGATCGCTGCCGGGGGCATATCAACCTAAATGACCTGTCCAAAGCCCTGGCGCAGCAGCGGCAGCAGCAAATGCATGTCGTTCCGAAGGACCATGCCGAAGCCGGCGACGACGCACGGGACATTACGACGCAGCGCATCCTTGCCGATTGTCCCATAGACCTAATCATTCCGCCAGGCTTTGCCTTTTCCGCCGGAGGCGTGGAGCAGGTACAGAAAACGGAAAATAACGGCGAGAAACGGAATCTAGCCAGCGGATCGCCTGTCGTCCTGACGGCGCGTATCTTTAATATCGATACGGATCAGGAGAAGGTCGAGCTGTGCTTTAAGTACTATAACCAATGGCGGCGCGTCGTACAGGCACGCAGCACCGTCTTCAATAGCCGCAGCATCATCAAGCTGGCTGACTACGGCATTGATGTGACATCGGAATCGAGCAAGTACCTGGTGAAATACCTGCAATCTTTGGGAAACGTCAACGTACAGCGCATCCCGTTGCAGTACAGCGTGTCGCGGCTGGGGTGGCGCAACTATGAAACGGAATTCGTGCTGCCACAGCGCACGCCGTACCGCATCGAGCTGGACGACGACGGCGATATTACGTCGGCCTTTGCCGAATCGGGTACGTTGGATGGCTGGCGGAATCTGGCACATGAAGTACGCCAGTATCCTTACGCACGGCTGGTTCTTGCGGCGGGATTTGCGGCGCCGCTCCTGCGGATTTCGCCGCACCGCCGGAACTTCCTGTTGTATTTCTGGGGCACGTCCGGCGGCGGCAAGACGGCGGCTATTAAGTTCGCCCTATCGCCGTGGGGCGTACCGGACCAGCTTATGACGTCGTTCCTGACGACGAAAAACGGGCTGGAACGCAAGCTGCAGTTGTCGTCGGATTTCCCCGTTGGCATCAACGAACGGCAGGTAGCCGGCGGCGGGAAGGACAAGCAGGAGCAGCTGGAATACATTGCCTACATGCTCGAAGGCGGCAAGGGCAAGGGCCGGGCCAGTAAGACGGGCCTGCAGCGTACGGCGTCCTGGCGCGTTATCGGCATCGCCAACGGCGAAGAACCGCTGACAAAGGAAAACTCTATCCAGGGCGTAAAGAACCGGGTCCTTGAAATCAATACGTCGCCGATCCTGCCAGACGGGCTGGCAAGGAAGTGTCATATGAACGATCAGTACGGAATCGCCGGGCCGCAGTTCATGGATTATGTGCTGCAGGACAAGGCGGCCGTCGGCGTCGTGTATCACGACGTATCAGCGTATCTGGCACAGAATTTCTGGGGCTACTCCGAAGCCCACCTGTCGGCGGTCAGCCTCCTGGCAACGGCGGATTATTTAGTCAGCCGGTGGCTCTTTGGTGAGGCGGCCGATCAGGCTATGCAGGAAGCTCTAGCTATGGCCGGCGAAGCCATGAAAGCCCTGCCGACGAAGGACCAGCTGTCCGATGTAGCGCGGGCCTGGGAGTTCGTCGAGAATTGGATCAGCGCCAACGCGGCGAAGTTTATCCACGACAAGGACGACCGATATACGCCGCCGCTGCTGGGATTCTGGAAAGACAACAAACTCTGTATATACCCTGAAGGGCTGACGAAAGCCATGGAAGACAACGGGTTCAGCCCGGCGAAGCTATTGAAGGAATTTGCCTTGGCCGGGAAAATCGAAACGGAAGCCGAATCCTCTTCTGGGAAAGTGCGGTATCGTAAACGAGTGAGAGATGTAAACGGCCAACTGGTACGCATTATCAGTATTGCTTATCCAAACGTTCAAGAGCCGTTATTTTAAAAAGTGGGAACAGTGGGCATTTTTTCCCACCAATTTTTAAATCAGTGGGAACAGGATACGGCCAGTCAGGAAGCGGGTTTATAGGATATGTATATAGTATGTTCCCACTGTTCCCACTACTTATATATGAAACGTAATATTTTACCTACCTACCCTTTAGGGTATATAGGGTAAGGGTGGTTTTAAAAATACACACACCCTTTTGAAAATGAGTGGGAACAAGATTTGAAAGGCTGAAAAGCCGCATAAATACTAGGGTTTTGATGCCAAAACTGTTCCCACTCGTTTGTGGGAACAGTAAAAAGCGGGGTGAGATGATGGAGATACAGCGTATCAAATCGGCGTTTGATGAAATCCTGTCGGAGTGGCAGCAGCCCAAGCTACAGGCGCTCCAACGGGACCCGAATATCGTAAAAATGACAGAGAATCTCGTTTTAAAGGTCGAGGCGCAGCGAAATCCGAAGCAATGGCCCGTAACGGATTATACGGACGATTTCAGGGAGTATCACCCGGACGACCATTATCAATGGATGTGGCTGTTCTTCCACGCGCCGTTTTATTCGGCGGAGCTGGCTGACGTGTTGTGTTTCCTGCGCTGCAACGGTTCTATTCTGGTGCGAGACCAGATATATGGATATCGGATACAGCCGGTTATCGGCGGACATGGATGGAAGACACAGCAGGAGTATGACGACGTGAAAGCGCCGCTGACAGGATATATGAACGAAGTACTTACGTTATTGAAGAACCTGCGTATTGCCGAACAGCAGGGAAACGTAATCCCAGCGAAGGCATACCGGCAGGGACGGTTAGGAGAGTGAGAGTATGAAATGGTATAAAGCAACGAAGGTGTTGCCGCCTCCAGGGCAAATGGTATTGGTAAGAGACCCTGACAATGAATACGATTACCAGGTGTGCCAGCTGGCAGCAATGAATAATAACAATCCGTACGAGTTTATTTTTCTGCCGTGTTTTGACGGCGGTAGTAGTGTTGAAATTAAAAAAGGCACGTTATGGGCAAGAATCACATTGCCGGAGTAGGAGGGAATACAATGCAGCTATCGAATCAGGTACGGCGACATATTGCCGTCAACGCCGCAATTGCCAGTACGCAGGTATTAATTTACCAGGCACTGCATGACCGGTACGGCTTCGGCCGCGGCCGGTTTGCGAAGATCGATACGGCCGTCGACGAGTACAGCCGGAATATCAATCACGACGGCGACCGGTATGGAAATTGAGTGCGGGCAAAAGTTTGAGAATCTCGAATCGTGGGAGAAAAAATATGGGGAGCTGAGGATTTATGGCTGATATTGTAGGAAACCTTATGGTTGAAGGAAAAAATAAAATTGCTGTGTTAATTGATCATGATTTTAACATGGCGTTAATCGGTTACATGAGCTATGCAATGGGGAAGAATACGTATATTATTCAGCAGTGTTCGCAATATATTCGGAGGCTATTACCTTTTTTGCCTACCAGGACATTAAGAATCATGAAGAGAGAACTAAAAAACACACATAACATGGGCGGCAAATGGAGCGATGAACCACAATGGAAAAACTTAGAATTAGAAATTCTGGCTGAAATGAATCATCGCCGATGGAAGAGCGAGAAAAATGAATAATAAAATATTTCAAAGGATTGAACGTATCTTTTTGCAGGAAGGAATTACGATTGATGATATTATCCGCTATTTCAGCAGTAAGGATCGTCATAAACCAGATGAGGATGCATCAAGTGAACGTAGTTGCGGAACCTGTGTATACGCGTATTGTGCTGGTACGGACTACCCATGCCGGTTATGCCAGCCTCATACGCTGAATAAATGGGTTGGACTAATTCCACCTAACGGAACGGCGTTGTATCCGCAATGGGGGCCACAGAAATTTTTGAATGGAGATGATAATTTGACAGGTAGGGAATATTTGGAAGAAATCCGAAGTATCGATATGCGTCTGCGTTCCGATGAACGGCGTGTTGCTAAATTACAGCAAGATATGTGCAGCTTGCAGGCGATTGATTACAGCAAAACGCGCGTGGATGGCGGTGCCCCCGTCAATATCGACGATAAACTTGCCCGGATTGACGAGATTATTCAAAAAATCAACCGGGAATGGGCGATGCTGTTAGATAAGCGCGAGCAGGCCGTGGGGCTTATACGGCAGTTAGATAATTTGCGCTACCAGGACGTACTCATAGAGCGGTACGTCAATAATAAAAAATGGGAGCAGGTAGCGACGGATTTAAAATTAAGCTGGAAGGCCATATTTAATATTCACAAGCGGGCAATCAAAGATTTTGAGAAAAAGTACACGGAAGTACACTAAAGTTCCATTGTATATTACCCTCTTGACATGATATAGTGTATAATATAAAAATTTGATATAAAGGGACTTTGCCGACAGGCCGATTTGTGAAATGGACTTGTCAGCAGGTCCCTTTTAACATGCCCTAAATTAGGAGGTGTGTCTGATGTGCCATATGTACGACTGTAAGTATAATAAACGAGGGACGTGTCGCATCGGGCATACGCCTTGCGGGCTTAATACCTGTGATTTTTACGTCAAGCCGCCGGATAATCGGACACCGTTAAATCACGGGCCGGTTAAGTCCGGAAACCGGCATCGGTTCTTTAAGTAAAATTGAATTTAAATTAACTAACCTTATGTGCTATACTTAGTACAAAAGTATATTGAGGTGAAGTTAATAGAAATGGAAAATGAAATTGTTATATCGAGAATGTGTGATAATTTATATTATGGACAAGAAGATCAGATTGAACTATTGAAGCGTGCCAAAGTATTTTTAGATTCTCTTGTTGTTTATGGCGCATATCTTATTGATGAAATTCGGGAACAGAATTCTCTTGTAAATAATGAAGAGACTAGAATTATTCTGATGATTCTTAGAGATTATTTAGAAAATCTTGATAGCCTGAGTGTACTCTTATCAGAAGGATGTTCACAAGGCTGCATCCCTATTCAACGTACTTTGTTAGAGCAATATCTCTCATTTGTGTTTCTATTTGGTGAAGATTTCGAAGAAAAACTAAGAGCTTATAAACTTTGCCATACTCACGAGCGAATACGAGCTGGGGAGTTTTTATTAAAGGGGCTTAAAGAAAATGATGAGGAAGCTATTCGTATAGAGGCTGGAATAAAAAGTTGTAAGGACATGTTTAAACAAGAGGAGTATAAGGAGCTGGAAACTTCATGGCAAAAGTTTTATGAAAGCAAACATTATCCTCCTAATTGGTATCATATTATTCGTAAAAAAGGTAAGTCTATAAAAGACATTGCACAGAAAACAGATAAGTTGGATGCATACAATCAAATATATGGCTATTATTCTAAATATACACACGGAACAATAGCCCTACTAGATTACCAACGTTTAGAGGATAGAGAGTTTAAAATAAAAAAATTACGAGTTCCATTTTTTGTGTATCAATTTTGTTGTCAAAATTTCTTTATGTGTTCAGAAATTTATTCGCTTTATGTTAAAAAATATCTGCCTGATTTTTACGAAGCGTGGGAACGATGGTATATTGCGAGAGATAGAGATTTAAAGGGGATAGAAAATGAAGCTAAACGGCACTCACAATTGTGAGTGCTTTTTTCATAGGCGCATAGTGTAGCGGCAGCACGGCGGTCTCCAAAACCGCAGGCGGAGGTTCGAGACCTTCTGCGCTTGCCAATTTCAAAACAAACAACAGGCGGTGGTGAGATATGTGAGCAATGAAGTACGAGATAAAGCATATAAAGATTATTGCGATGGCATGAAGTATAGGGACATCGCTGAAAAATATGGCGTGTCGTTGTCAGCTGTGAAGAGCTGGGCGACGCGATACTGGAAAGTTGCAACCACGGATAAAAAGTTGCAACCGCAACCCCGAAAAGTTGCAACCACAAAACCGGAGAAAAAACTAAAAGAAAAGCTGCTGGAATCGGTCAGTGAGAACGACGAACTGACGGAGAAACGGCGGCTTTTTTGCTTGTATTATGCCATGTCGCATAATGCGCTGCAATCGTATCTGAAAGTATATAGATGCGCGAAAGAAACGGCCATGACTAACGGGCCGGCATTACTCAGAAATACTCAGGTTGCCGCCGAAGTAAAACGGCTGCGCGAAATCCTGCGGAACGAGATCGACATCGGCCTGCCGGATTTATTGCAGTACTGTTTGAAAATCGTCGGTGCGGACATCGGAGATTACATATCGTTTAAGGGGTTTCGGGTAACGCTGAATGATAGTAATACTATCGATACGTCTATTATTTCCGAGGTTAAACAGGGAAAAGACGGCATCAGTATTAAGCTGGAAGATAAAAAATGGGCGTGGGAGATGCTGGCTAAGTATCTTGGATTTGATGATATAGAAGAGCTTAGAAAATCGAAGCTTAAGGCCGAGGTAGCGGCTATGCAGGATACAGAGAATGAAAGCGTGGTGATTGTCGATGATGTGCCAGAAGGTTAGTATCAGGGAACGGATAGCGCCGTCGTTTTATCAGCTGCATCATCAGGTAAAACGGCACGACGCAACGCATTACTGGCTGAAAGGCGGCCGCGGCTCGACGAAGTCGTCCTTCATCAGCATTGAAATTATCCTAGGCATGATGAAAGAACCAAATCGTAATGCCGTCGTGTTCCGTAAAATTGGCGGTACCTTGCGCGAATCCGTCTATGAACAGCTTATTTGGGCTATTGATGAACTGGGCGTCGCCGATAAGTGGAAAGCACGCATCAGCCCGCTGTCGCTGTCATACGGCAAGCAGCGAATCCTATTCCGTGGGGTAGACGACCCGCTGAAGAGCAAATCCATCAAACTTAGCCATGGCTATTTTGCCTATATCTGGTTTGAAGAACTGGCGGAGTTTCCGGAAATGGATACCATCAATACGGTATTGCAGTCCGTCATGCGCGGGGGTACGACATTCTGGTGCTTCTACTCGTACAATCCGCCGGAATCTATACAGTCATGGGTGAATTATGAAGCGTCGTTAGAGCGGCCGGATAAGATCGTCCACCATAGTACGTATTTGACCGTGCCGCCGGAGTGGCTGGGCGCGCCGTTCATTGCCGAAGCGGACCATATGAAATCCGTCAACGAAGAAAAATACCGGCATCAGTATCTCGGCGAGGTCACGGGGACAGGCGGCGAAGTATTCCGCAACGTGACGATGCGGCACATTACCGATGAAGAAATCAGCCAATTCGACCGTATATACCGCGGTTTGGACTGGGGCTATGCCGCCGATCCGCTGGCATATGTGGTCGTACACTACGACAAAACGCGGAAACGGCTGTATATTTTTCATGAGCTGTACCGTGTTAATATGTCCAACGCCAAGGCAGCGGACTACATCAACAAGGAAAATCCGGGCAAAGGCCTTGTCATCTGCGACAGTGCCGAGCCTAAATCCATAGACGATATTGAAGAGCGGGGCGTCCGCGCCGAAGGGGCCGTCAAAGGGCCTGGCAGCGTGGAACGTGGTATCCGTTTTCTGAAAGACGAAATCGAAGAAATTATCATTGACCCCGACCGCTGCCCAAACGCGGCCCGGGAGTTCACGCAGTATGAGTTAGAAAAGGATAAGCTGGGGAATTTTAAGTCCGTCTATCCGGATAAGAACAATCATACGATTGACGCTGTCCGCTATGCGCTGGAACGGGTCAACGACGCCCCGCTGTTTGGATGGTGATAGCATGATATTACAACGATGGTGGAACCTGCTGCTCCAGCGGGGCAGCCAGTCCGGAATGACGGAAACGGAATTTTTAGAGGAAGAACTGAAAGCCTGGCTGGTATCGAAAAAGCTGCTCTGGATCCGTACCGGCGCGGCGTATTATCATCAGCATTTGGACATTGACCGAAAAGAGCGCAAGGTTATCGGCGAGGGCGGCCGCAAGGTGACGCTGCACACGCTGCCAAATAACCGCATTGCCTATAACCGTTTTGCAAAGTTGGTCGACCAGAAAGTAAATTACTTGCTGGCAAAGCCCTTCGAAGTTAAGACGGACGACGGACACTATGGCGAATTGCTGGATGGAATATTCGACCAGGCGTTCCGGCGGCGGATGAGGCTGGTCGGGCAGGACGCCTTGACAGGAGGCGTTGGATACTTGATGCCATATGTTACGGCGGACGGATTGCATTTCAAACGCATTTCGCCGGCGCAGATCTTGCCATTCTGGGCGGATGAAGAGCACGAGACGCTGGACGCTTTTCTGCGGCTCTACCAGGTGTCAACGTATGAAGGAAAACAGCCTAAAGTCGTCCATAAGGCCGAGTATTACACGGCAGACGGCGTGAAATATTACATCTGGGAAAATAACCAGCTGAGGCCGGACGTAGAGCGTAAAAGCGGCTCTTTACTTACGGTGGACGCGCAGCCCATGAACTGGGAGCGCGTACCTCTCATTGCATTTAAGTACAATGCAGAAGAATTGCCGCTGATCCGTAGGGTGAAGGGGCTGCAGGATGCGCTGAACACGCTTATCAGCAACTTCGCAGATGTCATGTGTGAAGACGTGCGCAATACGATTCTCGTCATTAAAAACTACGACGGCACGGATTTGTCGGAGTTCCGGCGTAACCTGGCCGTATATGGCGCCGTAAAGGTCCGAACCCGCGAGGGGATTCAGGGCGGCGTCGAAACGCTGACAATCGAAGTCAATTCGCAGAATTACGAAACTATCATCAAACTTCTAAACAAGGCGATTATTGATTGTGGCAACGGCTTCGACGCCCGTGATGACCGCATGAGCAATAACCCCAATCAAATGAACATCAGCAGTATTTACAGCGACATTGACATCGATACGAACAATATTGAGATGGAGTTCCAGGCGTCACTGGAACAGCTGATGTGGTTTGTCAATACATATCTGGGCATTAACGGCGAAACCGCGGGCGATGTCGAGTTTATATTCAATCGTGATACGCCGGTCAATGAATCGGAAGTGATTACGAACTGCCGCAATTCCGAAGGCGTCATCAGCAAAGAAACGATTATCTCTAACCACCCTTGGGTCAAGGATACGGCCGAAGAGCTCAAACGGCTGCAAGCGGAGCAGCAGGAAGAATTGGGGCTGGATTACGCTATGCGCGGGCAGGAGCCGCAAGGCGGTGGCGTAGATGACGAATAAGGACTATTGGCAGCGCCGGTTTGAACGGCTGGAACAGCGGGAAATGGATAAGGCCGACAAGGCTATGGCAGACCTGAAAAAAGTGTATGAATACACGCTGCGGCAGCTGCGCGATGAAGTCATCGAATGGTATACCCGCTATGCCGATGAAAACGGCCTGAGTTTGGCCGACGCCCGTAAGCAGTTGGACGCCAGGGAGCTGAAGGCCTTTAAATTGACGCTGAAAGAGTATGAAAAACTGGCAAAGCAACAGGATTTATCCGATGAGTACATCAAGATGCTGGATCAGGCGTCTATTCGGGCACGGCTGAGCCGCAGCCAAATGCTGTACATCAAAACGGCGAACTACGTCGAGCAGCTGGCAAAGCAGCAAGAAATCAACCTTACGGAGCTGCTGAAAGACGTATACGAGGACAGCTACTACCGTACGGCCTATGAAACGCAGTCCATGCAGGGCGCATATGATACGTTTTCCGAAGTACCAAAAACAAGCGTTGAAAAAGCCATATCCAAGCCCTGGGCAGAGGACGGCAAGGACTTTTCTGAGCGCATTTGGGACAATAAAACAAAACTCTTGAATACGTTACAATCGGAGATTACGCGGACGCTTATCGCGGCCGAAGGGACGACGCTGCTTGCCGGGCGTATCGCCAACCGCTTCAACGTATCTTTTAGCAACGCCCGCAGGCTGGCCGAAACGGAAACGGCTTACGTACAGGAAACGGCTCGTATGGATACGTGGCAAAAACTCCATGTAGCAAAATACGAGCTCATCGCGACGCTCGACAGCCGGACGTCGCCTATTTGCCGGGACATGGACGGCAAGGTATTCGACCGGGCCGATGCTAAACCCGGCGTGACGATGCCGCCCTTCCATTGCTACTGCCGCACGACGACAGCGCCGTATATCGAAGGCATTACGGACGATGATAATTCGACGCGCGCCGCCCGAGATCCGGACACAGGGAAAACGGTACAGGTGCCGGGAAAGATGAACTATGCAGACTGGAAAGCTGTATTTGTCGACAAATCTAAGACGTTGGAAGAATGGAGAGAGCCTAAGGTTGCTGATGCTGCTATGGCGGAAGGAAAGAAGCCCTTTACCCCTGCGAAATCCAAAGATGAAGCCTTCCTTCGGTTTAAAGAACTTACCAATCCTGGATTTAAATTAGATGAAAACTTGCACCTCAATACTATGAACGCTGTACTTGAAGCAATGGAAGAAGTACATCAAAAATTTGGGGTAAAAATACCTATCAATGAATTTAAAAATCGAAAAGCAGAAAGAACCAGCCGCGGCGGGTTCACGGATGAAGGTAGGATTTTAGCTTTGCCGGGTCGAAGCGCTAATTTTGTAAGTACACAAAAGCGGATGGCTGAGCGGTTATTTAAAAAAGGGTGGTGGTCAACGAACCATAAATATGGCAATATATACCATGAAATAGGGCATAGTATATATAACATACTGCCGGCAGCTACTAAAAAAGAAATTAACAAGATTTTCCACGATGCCCGACATGCGAACTATGAAACATGGATGGAATTAGGAGGGTATTCCAGAGCTGGAAAGACACAAGCGGAATTGTTCTCGAAAACATTATCTGGATATGCCTTCACTAATGAAGATGAATTTTTTGCTGAAGCTTTTGCGCAGATTATGGCAAAAAAGATGAGACCGGTATCCCGGTTAGTAAAAAAACAGCTGGATGCGTGGCAGAAGAGCTTTCAATCAACTCCTAAGCCTGATATAATTAAAAACAGAGTAGGCGAAGGAGTTGCGCAAGTGCATTACATAGGCAAAATTGATAAGGAAATTTATAAGGTAGTAACGCCCGATATTCGTACTGATGAAGTGATTATCACAGATAAACAAATTCAACATATCAAAGAAAGGCATCCTAATGATTATGAACGGTTTGTTTCTTATTTTGCGGAAATTCTTACCCAACCAGATTATATATTGGAAGCGAATAAGCCTCATACAGCCGTTATTTTAAAGGAAATTCAGGTTAAAGATGAACAGGTAAAGCTTATTCTTCGTTTGCAGACCCCATCTGATCCAGAAGAATTTAAAAATTCAATTATCACATTTATGAAAATAGATATAAAAGATTGGAATCGCTTACTAAGAAACAAAAAAATACTTTACAAAAAGAAGTCTACTGGATAAAATATAAGTATCAAGGGAATAATTGTTTGAGG
Source organism: uncultured Megasphaera sp. (assembly GCA_900554215.1). Classification (GTDB taxonomy): domain Bacteria; phylum Bacillota; class Negativicutes; order Veillonellales; family Megasphaeraceae; genus Megasphaera. The sequence goes on along the minus strand of USGG01000003.1, from coordinate 19,727 downwards.
TGGAGGAATTCGTACAATCCACACGCCGATGGTACTGACAGGGGAAACCCGAGAGACGCAGGAGAAGTGTACGCCTGCCAAGCAATTATTTTCTCGTGGGAAAGCGTTCACTTTTTAGTGGGCGCTTTTTTCATAGCCGATAAGGGAGGGTGATGTCATGGCTAAAGACGATTATCATGTCATTGTGTATTACCTGCTATCGTACTTGTACTACTGCCTGAAGCACGGCATACGATCGGAAAGTAAATACCTAAGCTTGGCAGAATATCCCGTAAAAATAAATGAAGAATATCTGGCATTTATCTATACGGAGCTTTTGCGGAAAGGCCTTATTTCCGGGGCGATTTGCGGTACTGTTTCCGTATTGGGAAAGGGCGCTGTTCCCGTTATCAAATCGTATGAAAACACGCAGATTACAGCTGACGGTATCGAGTATTTGGAGCATAATGGAACGATGACTAAGGTATGGAAGGCCATTCAGGAAAGCGGCGGACTGATGCTGCATTTGATAAACGCCTTTCAGTAATTAAAACTAAATACAAGCTAAAGCACTTTTGAGAAATCAAGAGTGCTTTTTTCATGCCTGAAAGGAGGCGGTGCCGTATGCTTGTATAAGACTGCGGCTATAATATTTTATTTTGGAAAGGAGAATCGTCATGACAAAAGACGAGTTAAAAGCGCTCGGCCTGACCGATGAACAGGCCGACAAGATTGCAAAAGACTACGAAAACTATGTACCCAAAACGGAGCACGACCAGCAGGCGACGGCCTTACAGCAGGCCAAAGACGAACAGAAGCGAATTGCCAAGGAACTGGATACGCTGAAGAAAAACAACGCCAGCAATGAAGAGCTAACGAAACAGATCGAGCAGATGAAGGCTGATGCGGATAAGCGCCAGAAAGATTACGATGCCACCATTAAGCAGATGAAGCTCGATGCGGCCGTAGATAAGTCCTTACTAACAGCTAAGGCTAAAAACGCCAAGGCCGTAAAAGCATTGTTAGACCTTACCGACGCCGAAGTGGGCGATGACGGTACGATTAAAGGCCTTGACGACCAGCTCAAGAAATTGAAGGAATCAGACGCTTACTTATTCGAGCCGGATAAGCCGAAGCATAAAATCGACGGACTGAAGCCCGGCGAGGGGAGCGATCCTGACGATGGCAAGGATTTGACAGACCAACAGATTTTTGAACAGGCATTAAACATGTAAAAGGAGAGTGAGCTACTATGCCAATCAATACCTTAGAAATGACTAAAATTTTCCAGCAGGCATTGGACAAGCAGATGCTTGTCGGCGCAACATCGGGCTGGATGGAAACCAACGCGGCGAATGTAAAGTATAACGGCGGCGATACGGTCAAAATGCCGACGATTGAAGTACAGGGGCTGGCTAATTACGACCGCGATAAAGGATTTAACCAGGGCGCTGTTACGCTGAGCTATACGGACTATAAATTGACGCAGGACCGCGGCCGCACGTTCCACCTCGATTCGATGGACGTGGACGAGTCAAACTTCGTGGCTTCTGCCGGAAACGTTATGGGCGAGTTTCAGCGCACGCAGGTTATCCCTGAAGTGGATGCTTACCGGTACAGTAAGATTTACGCGCTGGCCAACGCGAAGAGCCGTGTAACGGCATCGTTTACGCCGTCGGCGACAAATATTCTGGCGCAGCTTGACGAAGAAATTACGACGATCCAGGACACGATCGGCGACGCCGAAAGTCTGGTCATTATCATGTCGACACCGATTCGTACTATTTTAAATACGGTTAAGGATATTGAAAAGCATCTGGACGTAACGAATTTCAAAGCCGGCGCTATCGACACGAAAGTCCGCACGTACAATGAAATTCCCATTCTCGGTGTACCCAGCGCCCGTATGAAATCCAAGTACACGTTTAATGATGGCACGACAGCAGGCCAGAAAGAAGGCGGCTTCGTAGCGGCAGAAGACGCTGTCGACATCAACTGGATTATCATGGCCCGCCGCGCGCCTATTGCCATTTCCAAGACCGATAAAGTGCGAATCTTCGAGCCGGACGTCAATCAGAACGCTGACGCCTGGAAGCTGGATTATCGTAAATTCCATGACCTGTGGATTCCGACGAGCCGTTTAGCGTCCGTATGGGTCAACGCAGGGGCTGCTGCGGGTGTCGGGGGCTGATGATGGCCGTGTCACTCGATACCGTCAAAATGCTGATTCAGGCGGCGACCGGGTATGAATCGCAGCCAGCCGACGACGCCCTGCTGATGTATCTGCTGCAGGCAGAACAGCAGTACGTGTTGGACGATTGCAATCTGGACGCGCTGCCGGCAGAGCTGGAACCCGTCGTCGAAGAACGGACGGCGGGGAAATTTTTGCAGCTGAAGAAAGGAACCGTCTTGAGCGAAGACGACGCCTCTGTCGTAACGCGCGTCGAAGAAGGCGATACGACGGTCCAATTCGAGGGTACGTCGGCAGAATCCCGCCTGGACAGTTTAATTGCATCGTGGCTGAGGGAGCGTGATTTGGCATGTTACCGAAAACTGCGCTGGTAAGAAAAGCGTTGGAAAAGCTCTACGACGGTCAGGCGACGATATGGGCCTATGCAGACGGCGAACCAGATGAAAATGGTATCGTATCATCGGAGCCGCAGCAATCCAGGCCGTATCCCTGCCGCGTATCGTACAAAAATATATCTCCGGCCGAACAGGGTGACGGATTGGCAACACTTGACCAGTCCATCACCCTGTTTATATCTCCGGATATCGTCATTGCTGCCGGATCGGACATCGACGTCGTGCAGCGGGGCCGGACGCTGCAATTCACGGCGGCCGGCGTGCCAGCGGTCTATGACAGCCATCAGGAAGTGCCGCTCCGGCACCGGGGGAAATACGATGGCTAACGTAGACGTATCCTTTGCCGGGTTCGAAGCCCTGCGCCGGCAGATCGAAGGGCTGAACAGCCCGCAGGAAAAGCAGGCCTGCATGGAAGAGTGCGTCGAATCGTTGGCGCAGGTGTACTTACGAAAAGCGATTAGGCATAAGTTTAAAACCAGTGGCGGCGCCAAGGAATTTGAAGTTACGGAAAAGGGCTATGAAAGGATTCAGGCGATGGAAGTAGGCGCTAAGGGCTTTCAAAAAGCGAAGTCGCGCAGTCATGCCAATGCCCATGCCGTTAAGCGCATCAAGAAGAGCCGTAAAAGCGGGAAAAAGCAGTATCTCGTGCTTACGGCGTCAGAACACATGCGGCGAAGCTGGGACGCTGAGCCTGTGAAAAAACAAGGCAGCACCTATTCTGTGAAAGTATTTAATTCGGCATCATATGCCAGTTATGTCAACGACGGGCACCGCCAGCGCCCCGGGCGTTTCGTGCCGGCTATTGGTAAACGATTGGTACGGTCATGGGTGCCGGGGCAGCACATCACAGAAGAAGCGGAGATGGCTGTGCGCAAGGTATCCAAACGGCTGCTGTCACAAATTATCCTGTCCTATATACTAAGGGGGCTGCGTTGATATGGACGACGTCAAAAGCATTACCGAAGGCCTTGCAGCTGTATTATCACAACAAACGGGCTATGCCGTGTACACGGACTATCATAAGCATCATGCCCACTTTCCCTGTTTTTACGTCGAGCTTATCGACGCATCGCAGGCGCAGGAGCTGGGGAACCGGTACTGGCGCGAATACGCTTTCGATATCCTGCTGTTTCTGGATAAAAACGGCGAAATCCACGACCGTCGCCGCCTTACGGCTATGGCCGATACGCTGTTCATGGCATTAGAGTATATTACTGTCGACGGCGGCCAAATGCTGCGCGGCACGGAGATGAGTTACCGCATTACGGACAATGTGCTGCATTTTTTCGTGTCGTATAACATGCACGTCAAGAAGGTCATCGACCCGGCGCCTGCAATGCAGACGTTACATACGGAAGGGAGAGTCAAGAATGAATGAGGAAACCATTACAATGGCGCCAGAAGCTACATTCGACGCCGTGACAATCGTAAAATCGAAGAAATACAGGCGGTATGCTGACTTACTATGCTGTGAACTGGAAGAAGGCCAGCAGTATACGCATGCCGACATTGACAAGATTATTCAAGGGGCGCTGATGCGTCCTGTCGTACGGACAGTGAATCCGTAAGGGAGGGAAACAGATATGGCATTAGGAGGCGGTATCTGGTTGTTTCAGAACAAGAAGCTGCCAGGTACGTATATCAATTTTGTCAGCAAGGAACGGGCGTCTGTCGACATTGCCGACCGCGGCTACGGCACGATGGCTCTTGAGCTCGACTGGGGGCCAGCCGATCAGATTTTCCGCGTCGATGCGGATACATTTCAGACGGACTGCCAGCAGATTTTCGGCTATGATTACGGGCACGACAAGATGAAGGCCCTGCGCGACCTGTTTATTAACCTGAAGACGGGGTATTTTTATCGTCTGAACAGCGACGGCGAAAAGGCCAAAAATGAGATTGCCGAAGCCTTGTATCCGGGAGTTCGCGGCAACGACTTGTCCGTCGCCATTCAGGACGACGTAGACCATGAGGGCAAGTTCATCGTCACGACGTACTTAAAAACGGACGGTGTGCTGAAAGCTGTCGATAAACAAGATAATGTCGCCACCGGAGAGGATTTGACGGCAAATGATTATGTCAAATTTATCAAGACCGGCGCGCTGACCGCGACGGCATCGACACCTCTTGCAGACGGCACAAATGGTTCAGAGGTTACAACAGCTAATTATCAGGATTACATTGAACTCATCGAGCCGTATTACTTTAACTGCCTGGGCTATGCCGGTACTGACTCGGCGATTCAGTCGCTGTTGATTAACTTTGTCAAACGCTGCAGGGAAGATTCGGGGGCTAAATTCCAGGTTATCTTATACAACAAGGAAGACGCCAACTATGAAGGCGTTATTTCTATCAAAAATAATGTAACCGACGCCGGCGCAGAACCGGGCAGTCTCGTCTACTGGCTGACCGGGGCCGAGGCAAGCTGCGCGATCAACGCCAGCTGCACGAATAAGATCTACGACGGCGAGTATACGGTCAATACGGCATATAAGCAGTACGAATTGGAACAGGCTATTACGGACGGCCTCTTGATGTTCCATAACGTCACGGACGCCGTCAGCGGCAACGTGGAGGGCGACACGCGGGTGCTGAAGGACATCAACACATTCACGGAATTTACGAAGGACAAGAACGAAGACTTTTCCTTCAATCAGGTCATCCGCGTGCTGGATAATTCGGCCATTGACCTGGCGCGGCTGTTTAACCGGACGTATCTCGGCAAAGTGCAGAATGACGATCAGGGCAGGCTGGCTCTTTGGAACGACGGCGTGGCACTCTTTGAAAATTACCAGAAAGTACGCGCTATTCAGAACTTCGTGGCTGACGATCTGCCTGTTCCGATGCAGGGTGATTCCAAAGATTCTGTCTTGTGGACCTTTGAAATCCAGCCGACGGTCTGCATGGAAAAGCTGTACTGCACGATTTACGTAGCATAGAAGGGAGGTAAGACATATGCCAGATGCAATTCGCACCATGTTCGCTGGAGACGTCATTTCGGCGAAACTGGCGTCGGCGTATGTGACGATTAGTGGAAACAGATACTTGCTGTTCCAGGCCAAATCGTTGAACGCGACGATCGAGAAGGACAAGAAGGAAGTGCCTATCCTGGGGCGCCTGCTCAAAGGCAATAAGGCCGTCGGGGCCAAAGGAAGCGGCACGTTGCGGATCTATAAGAATACGTCTGTATTTGACGACATGATTATGGATTTTGTCAATAACGGCGTAGATACGTATTTTGACATGCAGATTTCCAATGAAGACCCGACGGCCAAAGCAGGACGGCGCACGGTTATTTTGACGAACTGCAACATTGATAAAACGACCGTTGCGGCGTTTGACGCCGACGGCGACTGGCTGGAAGATGAAATATCCTTCACCTTTGAAGGAATTCAGATTCCGGAAAAATTTACGTTACTGGACGGTATGCAAGCATAGGAGGAAATATAGATGAGTGAAGCAAAGACACTGAGCGCATTTTTTAAGGAAAATGAAATCGCTAAAGAGCCCGTAAAATACGTAGCGTCGAAGCGCTTTGTCGACGCAAACGGTGACCCCATCGAATGGGAGCTGCGGGCTCTGACGAACGATGAAATCGACGACTTGCAGAAACGGTGCACGAAGAACGTACCGGTAAAGGGCACGCGGGAGTATAAAACGGTGTTTGACCGGGATAAATTCAATGTAGATTTTACGTTGAAAAGCGTCGTGTTTCCCAATCTGAACGATGAAGCATTGCAGACGAACCGCGGCGTCATTGGGGCGGAGGCGTTGCTGAAAGATTTACTGACGCCAGGCGAGCTGATGGATTTATATCTGGCTGCATCGGAAGCCAGTGATTTTAAATCCGGTATGGAAGATAAAATCAAAGCCGTAAAAAACTAATCCGGGCAAAAGACGCTGAAACGACTCTGGCGTATTTTGCCCTCGTAAAGCTGCATATCCTGCCCAATGAGTTGCGGGCCCTGTCTGAAGAAGAGAGGGCCTTTGTGTATGCCTGTTGTCAGGAATATGCCAAGGCAGAGAAAAAGGCAATGGAAGAGGCACGGAAAAGGAGGTAACCTATGGCAACGATTGAAAACTATATCCGTCTGCGCGATGGATTTTCGCCGGTACTGGATCGCATCAGCCAGGCATCGAATACCGTTGCCAGGCGGCTTGATGAAGTGTCCGGCGCGGCCCGTGTAGCTGGGGATTCGGCGGAGCTGGCTTCTTCTAAATTCAGCATGCTGAAAAGCGTCTTTGCCGGTAGTTTCCTGGCCAGCGCGGCCATGCAAGGTATTGAGGCTATTTCTAACGGTCTCAATAATCTGGTCAGTACTGCTGATGAATATGCCGGTATACAGGCGCGGCTGAACCTTGTAGCCGGTTCGCAAGAGAACGTCGCATATTTAAATGAGATGATCTTCGAATCGGCTCAGCGTGCCCGCGGCGGCTACCTGGATATGGCCAGGGCCGTATCACAGTTATCGTTAAGTGCGCACGACGCGTTTCCCGACCCTAGGGAAGCGACGCGGTTTATGGAAGGCATCCAGAAACTCTTCGTCATCGGCGGTACGAATAAACAGAATCAACGGGACGCCATGCTGCAGCTGACGCAGGGCTTAGCGTCGGGGCAGCTGCAGGGCGACGAGTTCCGCAGCATCGCCGAAAACGCGCCGATTATTGAAAACATGATTGCCAAAGAGATGGGCGTTCCTCGCGGTGCACTGAAACAGTTGGCCGCTGACGGGGAAGTAACGGCGGATGTCATACGCAACGCCATCTTAAACAATATGGATGAAATCAACGCCCAGTTTGCGACCATGCCGAAACGCTGGGGCGACCACTTTACGGAGCTGACGAACATTGCCTTGCGGTCTTTCGCGCCTGTATTTACCAGGCTGAACGATTTGGCGAACAGCGACGGCGTCCGGTTCTTTGTCAATAACATCGAATGGGGCATTGAAACGGTCGCGCCGATGTTCTACGCAGCTGTCGGGGGCATTCAATGGTTTATGGATACGGCTGTCGGGGCTATTTCTTATGTCGGAGATTTCTTCAATACCCATGCTTGGGCGGCAGAGGCTGCGTTAGGGGCCTTAGGGCTGGCGCTTTTATACGTCGGGCTGAACGCCCTCGTCAGCGCAGGTCAAATGGGCATTGCCGCCGCGGCGACAGGCGTGAAGACCATCGCCGACTGGGCAGAAACGGCGGCCATTATTGCCCTAACGTTGGCGCAGGAAGGCTTTAATGCGGCCTTGGCTATGTGTCCTGTAACGTGGATCATCGGGGCGATCGTCGTCCTTATCGGTATTTTTTATTTGGCTGTAGCGGCGGTCAACTACTTTGCCGGCACGAGCGTTTCCGCGACGGGGCTTATCTTTGGGGCCTTTGCCTGGATGGGTACAAGTATCCTGAATATCATCAAAGCCGTTGCCAACGGCTTTATTGCTTTCGCTAATTTTTTAGGCAGTGTATTTCAAGACCCGGCGGCGGCTACGTACAATCTGTTCGTCGACATTTGGAACGGCATTGTGGGCTATATAGCTCAAGCTGTCAACGACATTATCGGTATCGTCAATAAGATACCGGGCATGAATATCGAATCGGTCAGCGCCTCCAGTTTAACGGCACAGCGTAAAGATATTGCTGGCGCCGCCTGGCATATCAATCCGTTTACGCAAGATAGCGCAAATGACGCCGCTGAAGCCGCCTATGGCATCGGAGCCAGCGACTGGTTAGGGGGGATGACGGATGCTGTAAAGCAGGCTATCCCGGAGGTTTACGATACCAGTAAAATCACGCCGGCATCGCATTACGATCCGGATGCAGCAGAAAATAAGAAAAACGCTAAGCGGACGGCGGATAATACGGAACGTATGGCTAATGCCCTCGAAATGACCGACGCTGAAATTCAGGAGCTGCGCGATTCGGCGATTCAGCAGGTCATTTCCGAATGGCAACAACAGCACATCAACATTACCGTAGAAAACCAGAATAATGTGGCCTCTGACATCGATATTGACGGCATGACAAGCAATCTGGTTAAAGGGATTCAGGAAGCCATGGCGATTCATCAGGAAGGGGTGAAGACGTAATGTATTACATGTTTATGGATACGATGCAGATCCCGATTCCCCCGGCGTCGATGCGTACCAAAATCAACAACAAGAACCGGACTGTCGACTTGCTGGGAAAAGGCGAAGTCAATATCATCAAGCAGGCCGGCCTTACGGAGGTATCCTTTAAGTTTTTGCTGCCGAACAACGACTATCCCTTTAATCAGTCCATGCTGATGAGCTTCCAAAAGGCTTCGTACTATGTGGATCAGCTAGAGGCGCTCAAATCGTCAGGCCAGCCGTTCCAGTTTATTGTCGTGCGCATGAAAGATGATGGAACCATGTTAGCGATGACCAACCTAAAGGCGACGCTGGAGGATTACGCTATCGAAGAAGACGCCGACAACGGCTATGACATGTATGCCGATGTCAATTTGAAGAAATATGTCGACTGGGGCGCGAAACGTATTGAAGTTAAAACGGACAGCGAAGGCAATACGAAGGGAACCGTTACGCAGGACCGAAGTACGGCAGGTCATGACGTACCGGCACAGGTTACGGTATCGCAGGGGCAGACGCTGCAGCAAATTGTCAAACGGCAGCTCGGCAATACGAGCAATCTCTTTGCCATTGCGTCGCTAAATAAAATCGCCGTACCGGCTGCATTGGCTGTCGGGCAGGTCGTCAAATTGGGAACCCAGGCGGCTAGTAAGGTGGTGTTGCACTGATGGCCGATGAACAGCAAAACACCAATACGGCGCAGACACAAGAGCCGGAATACCAGATTGTCCGGACAGATATGCCCGTGCCGCTGACCTATGAAATGGTCATCATCAACGGCGAAAACCAGTATTTAGTGGAACCTGTCGAAGCGGTCAAGCTGACGCGCAGCATCGATTGCCGGCCGGCAAAGCTGGACTTTAAGGTCCTGAAAGACGACGTACTCGACTTCAAAGAAGGAAACGTCGTCCAGTTCAAAGTCAATAATGAAATCGTCTTCAAAGGCTTTGTCTTTGAGAAAGACCGGGATAAGAATGAAGAGATCCGCGTGTTAGCGTATGACCAGCTCCGCTATCTCAAGAATAAGGACTGCTACGTATACCGTAACTGGACGCTGACGCAGCTATTGCAAAACATTGCCAACGACTACGGGCTGACCGTCGGCGATCTCGATAATACGCAGTATGTCATCCCAAAGCGGCTGGAAGATAACAAGACGCTGGCAGATATACTCATGAAAGCCCTAGACCTCACAATCATCAATCTGCCGCAGCATACGCCGTATTTTATTTACGACGATGGCGGCAAGATTATGCTGAAATCGTTGCAGGCCATGAAAACGGACATCTACATTGATGCTGAATGCCTGCAAAATTACAGCTACCGAACCTCTATCGATAAGGATACGTATAACTACGTCAAAGTTGTCCGTGAAGCGCCGGGAGCTGTCGGTACGACGCTGGTACGCACGGGCGTTGTCGTTGACGAGGCCCACGTGAAAGAATGGGGACGGCTGCAGTATCTGATGAAGCCGGACGATAAGACGGCGAACGCCATGGATCGGGCACAGCATATCATCACGACGAAGAACCGCAAGACACGGGATATACGTTTAAAAGGCGTTATCGGCGACGTGCGGGTTCGTGGCGGCAGCAGCGTGTATATCAATCTTTCACTGGGCGACATCGAGTTGAATAACTACTATGTCGTGCAGAATGTGACGCATACCTTTGTCAACGGTCGGCACAGCATGGATATGGACGTCATGTACTATGAGCCGCCCGCGCAGTATGAAATCAAAATCAACAACGATACGGCCGTATTGCAGCAGATTCAGGAGGCAAAGAAAACGAAAACCCAGACAAACACGACAGGAGGCAGCTATACGTACAACGGTACGGCCGACCCGAACCAAGTCGATACGGCGTTTGCGGCCTGCGAAGGCCGCGTCAGCCCCTACGGCAGCGAGGGCTGCGTCGATACGGTATGCGCTGCCGGATCGTATTACAATGCTGATTTGAAGGAATGTTATGATGCCGGCGTAACCGATACGGGGACGTTATGCAGCAAGCTGGAGGGCAAAGGATATCAGATCGAATCCTTCACAGGATATGCCAGCAAGGGCGATATACTACTCTACGGCGACCGTAATCATGCCGTCATTGCCGACGGCGCCGGTGGTTGCTTTGGCAACAGCAGCTCCAACGGCTATGCCATGAAGTACGGAGACGCCAATTATGCCTGGCATAACGGCGAAGCGCCGACAGAGATTATCCATATGAGCAGGTGATGGAAATGGAATCCGACTATACAAAACTGATAGAACTGATTAAGCAAATCGTCATGGAGACCAATGCGGCGGTGGTGATGGCCGACGTCATCATCGGTGAAGTCATTGACATCAGCCCTTTGCGTGTCCGTATCGAAAACAAATACGTTTTAGAAAGCGACGATATTGTTTTGACGAAAAATACGTCGGAATGGTCCGTTGATATGACCGTTGACCATCAGACTGAAGACGCCGCCGGCGGTAGCGGTTACGCCGAATATGCCAGCCATCATCACGGCTATGCCGGCCGCAAGACCTACCTCGTGCATAACGGTCTGGCCGTTGGCGATAAGGTTATTTTACTGCGAGAATCGGGCGGACAGCGGTTTATTGCCATTGACCGGTACGACAACCCGGATAGGGGGTGCAGTGATTGACGACGAATTTACTACTGCCAGATTCCAATACGACAGTAATAGCCGAGGTATCGACGTATACGGAACCATCGCAGACGTATAACCTCGAATACGATAAAGACAGCCAGATTCGCGGCTACTGTGACGAGCTAAAAGCTATGCGTCAGGCTGTTTACAAGATACTCAATACGGAACGGTATAAATACATTATTTACAGCTGGAATTACGGTATTGAGCTGGAAGATTTATTCGGCCAACCTATTCCCTATGTGTATGCGGAACTGCAGCGCCGCATCGAGGAAGCCCTGCTCAATGACGACAGGATTACGAATGTGCATGACTTTGAATTTTCCAACAACGGGGGCGATGTCCTGGCGGTGTTTTGTGTTGATACGATTTACGGCGCGATAAATGCAAGTAAGGAGGTGAAGGGTATTGTATGAGGATATGACGAGCGAACGCATCATCAAACGCATGCTTGATACGGTATCGCCGCAGTTTGACCGGCGCGAGGGCAGCATTATTTACGATGCCTGTGCCCCGGCGGCGATTGAATTGGCAGAGGCGTATATCATGGCCCAGGTTATCCTAAAACAGACCTTTGCCACAACGGCCGACCGGGAATACCTAATCCTGCGGGCATCAGAATTTAACATCACGCCGGAGCCGGCGACGGCCGCTGAAGTGGAGGGAAAGTTTTCTCAGGCTGTCAGCATCGGATCGCGGTTTAATTATGATAATGTCAATTTTCAGGTCATTGAACTGCTCGATGATACGGAGCATACGTATAAACTGCGATGTGAGACCTTAGGTATTGCTGGGAATAATTGCATCGGCAGCATTGTTCCTATCGATCCAATCCCGGGGTTGGCGACGGCGGAGATTACGAAACTCATCATACCGGGCGAGAACGAAGAAGACACGGAGACGTTCCGGCTGCGCTACTTCGCGGCGTTGAAATCGAAAGCGTACGGCGGAAACGGTTCCGATTACAAAGAAAAAGTCTTGGCTCTTCCCGGCATCGGCGGTGTGAAGGTATACCGCTGCTGGAACGGCGGCGGGACGGTAAAGCTGGTTATCTTGAATAGCCAATACGCTATCCCGGATAGTGAACTTGTCGAGGAAGTACAGAATGAAATCGACCCAAGCCCGCAGGGGAAGGGCTACGGCATCGCGCCGATCGGTCACGTTGTTACCGTTGCGGCGGCGACGGATGTAAAAATCAATGTGTCGGCGGATATTACACTGAAAGAAGGGTATGAACCGGCAGACGTACAGACAGCGGTCGAGGCGGCCATCAGCAGCTATCTGGAAGCCCGACGGCAGGAATGGTGTAACCAAAGCGATACGGAACAGGTCATCGTACGGGCGGCGTATATCCTAACAGCCATGCTGAACGTGCAGAATGTGGTGGACGTCGCGAACGTAACGATTAACGGCGAGACAGACCGGATTACCTTGGAAACGGACGAAGTACCGACGCTAGGAACCGTATCGCTGACGGAGGGATAATATGGACGATTTAACGCGCGTCATATCGCTTGCAACCTTCCTGCCGCCGGTGACGCGGGACAGCAAAGACGTACAGGAATTAATGCGCATCGAAGAGACAGAATTGCAGGCGTTGTGGGAAGCTATGTGCAATATTTTTTATAACCAGTTCATTTCAACGATGACAGCATACGGCTTGCAGCAATGGGAAGCGATATTCGACGTTATGCCGAAAGCGACAGATACGCTACAGGACCGGCGCACGCGCATTTTACAGCTCTTGATGGGGACACGGCCGTATACAGTACTGAGCTTTCAAGCCATCCTGGATAACATCTATGGTCCGGGTAACGTGACAATCCATGTCGATAACGATAAGTACGAGTTCTGGATGGAACTGACGGCTGATATGATGAGTCAGAATATGAGTATCAGGGAGTTCACCGAAACGATTGTTCCGAAAAATTTACTCATCTTAATCAGTAATACGCAAAACGCGACGTTGCGGCAGTATACAGGCGGTTACGTGCGGCAGCAGGGCGTTATTTCCATCGCCGGCTATACAGGCGTCGATATTGGCGACATGACGGCGGCCCAGTATACGGGCGGCTATGTGCATGTTTCGAAAACAGTAAAGGTAGGAGGATAAACATATGGCAAAATATCCGGATTTAATTACAACAAAAAAAGGGTTGGATTTGAATAGTGCAGCCAATGCGGCGCAGAAGGCCGTTATTTTTACGAAAGTCGTCGCTGGTGACGGCGATGTGCCGTCTGGCACGTCTATCAGCGACTTGACTGCCGTCGTGTCGCCGAAGATGACCCTTGAAATTACGAATAAAGAAAATTTGGGGAATGGACATTTTACGATACGGGCGACGTTGGGGAATGAAGAACTTGAGAGCGGTTTTTATGCAAAAGAAATCGGTGTATACGCTAAACTCGATGGTGATATCGAAGTGCTGTACGCATACACGAATGGCGGTAACTACGTTGACTATATTCCCGATAAGTCCTCGCCCATCGACGCGCAGATCTTTAACATCGATGTGATTATTGGTAATCTGCAGCAAGCAACAATTTTGATTAACGATGAAACCCATATTACCGTGCAGGATCTCGAAGACCATGATACAGACGATTCCGCCCATGAAAACCGCTTTAGTCTGTTTCAAAAAATTTCAACGCTCGGCGATGAAATCATTAAAAAACTCGCGCTTACGACGACGATCACGGTGATAACCGCGCTACAGACAAACAGCTGGTTCGGGCAGTTATTAAAGATGGTGTTAAATGCCTCCGGGGTAAAGTACAGCATGTCTCAAAATGGATATATTTGTCTGGGGGAATTTTTCGGCGGGTTAATTATACAGTGGGGAACTGAAACTATCATCAACAACTCAGGCATTTCCGTAACCATGCCGTTGGCTTATCAAGATACAGCATATAAAATTTTAGTTACACACAACAATGGAATTTTATCGTCTAGCGTCGTGCCGATGTCAGTCGGGGATATAAATCCGACTTATTTTTATGTTTCCAACAACATAGGCGAAAATCCTAATTTCTTCTGGGTAACTATCGGCCGATAGCTGCCCATCTAATGGACGGGGATTCTGCATTTTGAGTGCGAAATACTACTGTCGTTTTTGTTGTTGCTGTGTAAACATTGGCTACGGTTTTAGCGTTATTATCATCAGCATCTAAAATACCAATACCTAAAGCAATGTAGGGTTGGTTAGTATAAGACAAAGGAAATTCGGCGCTGGTTGTATAATTTGTTGGTTTGATTGTTGTTCCCCACTGTAGACGGTAAATGGAACTGGGGTAGCGGTATGTGAAAGATCAAGCGGGTTGGCTAAGCACATACCGGAGCAGGGCGTCCTGAAAAAGCCTTTATTGGCATGCGATTGCTTACATAAAAAGGCTATATTTATAACGTTTTAGTAGCATTTTTTAGTCACATTAGTAGCACAAGAAAAGAGGGATAGATACAGTCATGATAAGCTATATTCTTATAAATTAGGTGCGTATTAGTAACAAATTGTTCCCCATATAAAGGAGGTTTGACTACCATGAACAGTACAAACGTAAATTATTACGCGGCAGGATTTGACAAGTTCGGCAATCGTGTCGTTACAAAGATTTGCGATTATGATCCGGCAAAGAGTAAACATGCTGATAAAATAGCTGCGTTGCTCGACGATATTAAAGCTACATCATCCGATGTTACAGTCGCGGAGATTATTAGCGCGGACGATTTTTATCTGTATACCAACGAAAACTATGTACGAGATATGGCAACCGGTAAGCCGGTACCATACGTACCGCCCGAGCCGACGGCGGAAGAAAAGACAGCGTCAGCTGCCGCTGTAGTTGCTGCAATATATGAGCCGCAGCTGGCGGCGCTGAAAGATAGCCTGGTTACGGCTGTGTTGACGGGTGACACTGAGCTGCAGGCTGAGATTAAAGCTGAGTATGCCGAGTTGGTAGCGGCATATAACACGGAATTGGAGGCGTTGAACAATGACTAAACGATGCAAAATTTGTGCTCATAAATTGAATAGTGAAGGAGCTTGTACTAATGCGGCGTGCCCTGCATGCAAAAAGGCCGCCCTTGATAATGCGGCGGAAGAAAGCAAAGCGAAACAGGAAGGGACAGACTAAATGGAGGGGATTATGGATATGTTACGCACAATAATCCCGGCCAATACGGAAATTGTATGGGGAGGCATTACAGCGGTGGGCGGGACAGTATTATCTAATTTTTTAGGGTGGGACCAATCCTTGGAAGTCTTGCTGGTCGCTATGGTGATTGATTATATTACCGGCGTGCTGGCGGCGTATATCAATCCGCATATGGCGTTAAATAGTCAAAAAGGCTTCAAGGGTATCTGCAAAAAAATAATCATTATATTGCTTGTTGCTCTAGCTCATGAGCTAGATAAAATGACCGGACAGCCGTTGGTACAAACCATGGTCGTCTGGTTTTTTATTGGCAATGAGGGCTTATCAATCATCGAAAATGCAGCAAAAGCCGGACTTCCGATCCCGCAAAAACTGCGGGAGACATTGGAGCAACTAGCAAACGAGAAAGGAGCAAAACAATGAAAGTATTTATTAATCCCGGCCACGCCCCAAGCGGAAACCCCGATCCGGGCGCAGTCAATGCAAAAACAGGTTTACGCGAATCGGACGTTGCGGCCGCTGTCGGCAACGCTGCGGCGCAGTATCTCATCAAAGCCGGCGTAGCGGCAGCCGTCTTGCAGCATGACAACCTGGCGACAGTTTGTGATACTGCAAATGCCAGCGGTGCTGATTTGTTTATTTCTATTCACTGCAACGCCGCGGAATCGTCTGCGGCCCTGGGTACAGAAACGTACTGCTATCCTGGCTCATCGGCTGGTAATGCGTTGGCCAAGGCAGTACAGCGTCAGATTGTCGACAGCTTGCACACGGTAGACCGTGGAGTAAAGCTGGCCATTCCGGGGCAAAACGGGCTCTACGTGTTAAATAATACGTCCATGCCGGCAATCCTCGTTGAGTTGGCTTTCATCAGCAATGACCACGACGCCGACCTGCTGGCAAACTATCAGGATGCCTTTGCTCGCGCGATCGCGCGCGGCGTGACGGATTACCAGTTGATGCAATAGGGAGGTGATCTTTTTATCTGCCACATGTGAAAGGAGGTGAAACTATGGGAAGCCTACTCAAACGGCTGCTGTCTAAGCTGCTTACGTCTGAGCTCGACAAACGAAAAGAGCGCCTGCGAGCTAAGCTGCAGGCTCAGATTAACACAACTCAGTCAAGCTGGGTAAAAACACGGAATCAGCTGTATATTGATTTGCTGGAAATCGCCAGTGAATCTATGATTACGAAAATGGAAAAGGAGATTGAAGAAATATGAATGAAGATATTAAAAACGTAGTAGTCGATGCTTTGAACGAAGTATTTGCTGAATTGAAAGATAACGCATTGGACTTTGTCGAAAATACGGTATTTCCGTACGTTGATGCCGCTATCAATGACTTTGAAGCGGCGCAGACGGCCGAAGCCGAAGCGTCTGCGTCTGGCTGGGTTAAGATCCGTGCGAAACTCATCAACACCGGCATTAATCTCGTATGGTCCGTAACAAAGAAAGTTGTTACAAAGATTCTCGAGAAAGCTGCAGACGACGAGACAGCGCCGGCCGTATAATAATATTGTAATGTAAAGGAGGGTACTAAACTGATGATTAAGTCAGCTTGGTACCCTCTTTTTTGTTAACCAGATTGGTGTTAAAGTAGCTATAAAAAGGCTGATAAACAGTAAATCGATGGCAATAAATTTTTATCGATGGGGTCAAAATGGGGTCAAAGACACCAGATTTTGTGAGGTCAACGAAAAACGGCAGAACCAGCGACTGCTGATTCTGCCTAAGTTGGTGCGAGTGAAGGGACTTGAACCCTTACGTCATACGACGCCAGATCCTAAGTCTGGTGCGTCTGCCATTCCGCCACACTCGCTCGATATGACAGGCAATAGTTTACCATATTTCAGCCTTCTTTTCAAGCTTGTGGTAATTTTCACAAATTTTGCAAAATCTATTGGCAAGGGACAGCAAGTATGATATACTACGCATGGCTGTTGCAGGCCTGTATGTGTCATGATCCGGTTGGCATCTGAAGAGCGAGACTGGAAGAGGGCCTGAAAGCAGCGCTGTGATACGATATGCGACTTGTATCTTTGTTTTGAAGAGCGAGAACGGAGGAACTATGTATGCAAAAAGAAATGGGTGTCAAAGCGCCGGGCGGCGTCCGTAAACGGGCCTTGCTGACGACGCGGGAGCTGACTATTGTCGGCATGCTGTCGGGAATTACGATGTTGTTAGGCTTGACGGGATATGGATTTATTCCCCTGCCGCTGATGAAAGCGACAATCCTGCACGTGCCTGTCATTATCGGCGCTCTGGTAGCTGGGCCGCGCGTCGGCGTTATGGTTGGCTTTATCTTTGGCTGCTTCAGTATTTTTCAGGCAATTACGACGCCTGTCGTATTGTCCTTCGCCTTTTTAAATCCGCTGATTTCTGTCGTTCCTCGTGTGCTGATTGGATTGGGCACGTATTATATGTATAAAGCTGTATGGAAAGCGATTCACAAGGAATCGTTCAGTCTGGCGATTGCCGGCTTTACCGGTTCAGTCATCAATACGGTCGGCGTTATGGGCGGTATTTACCTGATTTATGCAAAGGACTTTGCCGAGCTCCGCAATATCCCCTTGGATAATGTTGTCAACATCATCATCGGCGTCTGCCTGTTCAACGGGATTCCCGAAGCCGTTGTGTCGGCTATTATTACCGTGCCGGTGGTCATCGTGCTGAAAAAAGTTATAAAAAGCAGATAATATATGATTTTACAAAGGGCTGCGCTGGTGCGGCCCTTTTTCTGCGGCTATTACTAGCCACTGCTAATATATTATGATATTATTAATAATAGGCTTCAATATAGGAAGCTTTGACACACTACTATGTGGTACATAAGCGGCGGCTCCTGGAGCAAACGGGCGTCGGCCGCTGTATTATCTTGCAGAGACGGCGATGCGGCAGAGCCGCGTCGTGCAAAAAGGGGGGAATATACCATGCAGAAACGAGTTGCCGTTGCCATGAGCGGCGGCGTGGACAGTTCCGTTACAGCGGCGCTGCTGAAACGGAAGGGATATGATGTCATCGGCATTACGATGCGTTTGTGGGACGGAGAGGCAGCGGAAAAAAGCGCTGCCGATGCCAAGGCCGTAGCCGATATATTGGGAATTCCCCATGACACGCTGGACTTTAGCGACACCTTCCGGCACGATGTCGTAGAATATTTTATTGATGCTTACGGTCGGGGAAAGACGCCCAATCCCTGCGTTGCCTGTAATCGGTGCGTTAAATTTGGCCGGCTGTGGGACGAAGCGCGCCGCCGCGGCGCCGATCTGCTGGCGACGGGACATTATGCCCGTACAGCCTACGATGCGGAACGGGGCGTGTATATGCTGCTTCGCGGTTCGGATCGGCGCAAGGATCAGTCGTACGTTCTGTATCAGTTGACGCAGGATTTGCTTCCCCACGTCTTGTTCCCTATGGCTGATTTTGAAAAGAGCGATACGCGGGCAATGGCCCAGGAATGGGGACTTCCAGTGTTTAATAAGCCGGAGAGCCAGGATATTTGCTTTATTCCCGACAATGATTACAAGGGATTTCTGCGCCGGGAACGGGCCGGCATGTTTAAGACTGGTAACTTTGTCGATGCGGACGGCCGGGTTGTCGGCCGGCACGAAGGCATTCCGGCCTATACGATAGGACAGCGCCGCGGCTTGAATTTAGGCGGCCCCGGCGGGCCGTATTACGTTACGGCTCTGGATGTGGCCCATAACCAGGTCGTCGTCGGTTCAAACGATGATTTATTTTCTGCAGAGGTACGGGCCGAAGGCGTATCATGGGTAGAAGGAGAGCCTGAAGAATGTTTCCGCGCCTTGGGAAAAATACGCTATGCCGCCAAGGAATCGCCCTGCACGGTCCAATTGGAAGAAAACGGCCGCATCTGCGTCACCTTCGACCAGCCCCAGCGGGCGGTCACCCCGGGCCAGGCAGTGGTCTTTTACGACGGCGACTTGGTGATCGGCGGGGCCACCATTCAGAAAGGAAGAGAGTCATGAGCAAAAAGCGCAGCCAGAGAAAGAATTCCAACTACAATTACCGCCCCGGCCAGAAGGCAGGAGAGGACCCCCAGGCGCTCCAGGAGAACAGCCGGACCAAGAAATTCAGCCCCGCGGCCCGGAATCTGCTGTTCGTGGACCTGATCTTCCTGGCGGTGTGCCAAATGATGGAGTCAGGCGGCCTGCTGGACGACGTGCTCTCTGCGTGGCTCACCCTGGTGGGCCTGATCCTGCTGCTGGTAGCGGTGGGCATCCAATTCCAGTTCTGGC
>USGG01000002.1 GCA_900554215.1 uncultured Megasphaera sp. | reverse complement strand
GGTCGTAAAACTGGCATAGGAGATTTCAATCCACGCCCTCACGTGGAGGGTGACACGCCGTTATAACGGTCGTAAAACTGGCATAGGAGATTTCAATCCACGCCCTCACGTGGAGGGTGACACGCCGTTATAACGGTCGTAAAACTGGCATAGGAGATTTCAATCCACGCCCTCACGTGGAGGGTGACAATCTCCATGCGCATCATCCTTTCTGCGGAACACATTTCAATCCACGCCCTCACGTGGAGGGTGACTTATGACGGCGCGGCATTTATATAAATGCCGTTAGATTTCAATCCACGCCCTCACGTGGAGGGTGACTCTAATTCTTCGTACCAAACGATACCCACGTAGCCATTTCAATCCACGCCCTCACGTGGAGGGTGACTTCTTCCATGGCGTCCATGACGTCGGGATTGCCATTTCAATCCACGCCCTCACGTGGAGGGTGACCCACATGCCCTTATTCTTGTTCGGCGTATCGAAAATTTCAATCCACGCCCTCACGTGGAGGGTGACCCGGGCGCAAGAGGCTATCGCCATGCTGGAAACAGATTTCAATCCACGCCCTCACGTGGAGGGTGACTTTCCAAACCAGCGCTTGTACGGTTCTTCTGACGAATTTCAATCCACGCCCTCACGTGGAGGGTGACAGCTACATTTGGTATCTCTTAATCCCAAACGTAACATATATAGAAGCTGATACAATTTGATCCAGCTGATTTGCTGAAAATCGCCGTCTATTTTGACAATATATTGCTCTTTTGAGTGCGAATCTCCCCGGTATCTATCCGATGCTTGCCGTTCGCACGTGTTTATCGTCTAGTACCATTCGTTAATGTAGCATTTTTCTGTCGGGAAAAACGTTCCTAAGGTTTGCAAGGCTTTGTCGCTGCCGCATAGTTTTTCATTGAATGCCAGATCCGCTGGATCCATTGCGCCGAAGACCAGCAGCGCTAAGGTGCCGATAGGCATGACGGCATCTGGCTGTTCCTGCGCCGTCCGTTCTACGAAGCCGCGTCCCTGCCGAACGGTCAGGCGGAACGTACCGGTATTCCAGTCGGCTAAGGGGTCCTCCGTTTGGATGACAAGGCTCCCTTCAGCCTGTTCCGGATAGGAAACTTGCTCCAGTGCGCCCTTGACGTCGACAATGCGGCAAGTCATGAAGGGCATCGTTTCATGGCCCTGCTTGCCGTCGGGATAGAAGCGATAGGACTGGTCGTGCATTCCTTCGTTCCATTGAAATTCCCTGCCTTGAGAGCGGTGGTTATAGACGTACTCTAATAAGCCCCACTTCCCCTGCAGGGTAGCGTAGACAAATTCGCCGCTCGTAATCGTCCCCTCGCCGATTTGATAAAACATATAGGCAATCGGCGTATCGTCATGAAATACGACGGCAATATATCCTTCGGCCAGCTGGGCCTCGATGTGGCTGCGCCACGACGCTTCATTGCGGACGGCGTAGCCCGACAGGTGTTTCGTATACGCCTCATACACGGAAGCCAAATAGGGCCACTGGTCGGTGCTGTTGACAAAGGCAAAACGGACCGTCCGATCCGTCAGGGGCCGCAGCGATTCCAGCGGCATCGTTTCCTTCCACTGATGGCAGTACAATTCATAGCCATAGGGCTGGTAAAATCCCGCCTTCGACGGCATGAGAATATGAATATAATGGCCGCGGCGCTTCATCTCCCTCAAGGCGGCCGTCAACAGCATCCGGCCTACGCCACTTCTTCGGGCAGCCGGATGAGTTGCCAGGCCGACAATATATGACGTAGGAACATCTTGTCCCCGCAGCCGCAGCGTATACGGATTTAAATGAGTAAGGCAGGCCATTTCGCTATCCTTAAATCCTATAAGCACATTTTCCGGTCTATAAAACTTCGAAAAATACCACTGAAAAAAAGGATGCTCCCGCGGCTCAAAACAATAGGCCCACAAACTTTCTACCAAATCTCGATCTTCTTCTTTTGCTAATCGGAAGTCCATTTTCCCGGCTCCTTCAAGGTAACTTCAAACTTTTCAATATACCGCACAGGATTATACGATTCTTTGGACTGGCGCAGTCCCGGCAGGCCCATGTCTTCCTCCCGGTTGATATACGTCGTATGGCTCCAGGCGTGGACGACGAATTCATGGTTAATGGCCTGGTACAGGCCGCGAATCGTCGGGTCGCTCTTTTCGTAGTGAATGATAGCCGTATCGTCGTTCAGCATTTCACCGATAGAAAAGGCTACGATTTTGTTGTACATGCGGATAGCGCCGCCTGTCGGCTGGAGAATGCCCCAGTTGTTGAATACCGTTTCAATAGCCTGGCGTTCGCCCTGAAGTTCTTCGTCGTCTTCAAATCCTTCGTGCTTATCATACCAATTTTCTTCCGCTGCGAGGCATTCGTCGAAGATTTCTTCCGTAATGGGAACGTATTCCCAGTTGCCAATATACTGATTGCGGAAGTGGTTGAGGTTATTCTTTTTCTGCCGGTATTTTTTGCCGGACAGGTTGATGAGGTTCTGCGTCAAGTAGACGTATTCGTAATTGTCCCGGTCCGGCGTGAAGTTATAGCAGTCCGGACAAAGAGCGCGGATGCGTTCCGCCGCTTCCGGAGTGACGCCCTTCATGAGGAAGGGATAGCCGTGCTGGTCGAACCATTCGTGCATGCGCAGGATGCCCTTCGTAAAGCTGCCGTCATGACGGGTAAAGGGAGGCAGCCAGAACTGCTTCTTGCCGCGGCCGGAGCGGATGTACAATACGTTGTCTTCCTCTGCCCACTGGATTTCATACGGGTACTGCCAGGCAAACAGGTTCATAAAGGACGCGTCGGCCTGTTCGTATCTTTGTTGATGAAAATAGTCATCAATAATTTGCTTGTCTTCCAATCGGAATTCTCTGAACGAAATAATAGTAATTCCCCCTATCTATCTCTTATCGCATAGAAACGTATGGATTATCTTTTATATAAAAACGCCAGGGAAATTGTTTTCCCTTGACGGCGTAGTCGATGTTGATCCGCGTCGTGCGCACGACGGCAAACCGCGGCTGCTCTGCAGGACGGGCGATATACAGCTCGGAGCCGCACAAATCCAATCGGTTCTGAGCCAGCGTAATATCCATGGCCCGGCACAGCTTGCCCGGGCCGTTGCTGATTGCCGGCTTTACGGCCTGCATGCGGCGGTTTTCCAACATATGTTCTATACCGGCTACGGGCTCGACGGCCCGTATGAGGACGGCCTGTCCCGAGCCTTCCGGTCCGGTAACGATGTTCACGCAGTGATACATGCCGTAGATAAGATATACGTAAGAAAGGCCGCCGGCGCAAAACATAGGCTCGGTCCGTTTCGTCAGCCCGCGGAAGCTGTGGGCCCCGTCGTCGGCCATGCGGCGGTACGAGCCGCCGTAGGCCTCCGTCTCCACGATGCGGCCGATATAGGTCGTCTCCGCCGTGCAGTGAATTAAATACTGGCCCAGCAGTTTCGGCGCTACGACGCTGGCCCGCTCCTGATATTCTGCTTTAGTCCAAATCGTATAGGCCGTCACTTTTTCCTGTATCCTAAGGAATAGGAAATTTCATAGGCATATTGGCTCATGGTAAAGAGCATTTTCTGCCGGATAGAATCGTAAAACCGCATCGTCGGCCCGGCAATAGTCAGCGAGGCGATAACCTGCTCTTCAAAATTGAAGATCGGCACCGACAAGGCAAAGAGGCCGTGCTCGCTTTCATCCTGCGTAATGGCGTAGCCGTTGTGCCGGATAGAGGCAAACTCCTCTTCCGATAAATGGCCGTACTGGACGATCATGCGGTTGCGCTCTTCCTTGGGAGCCCAGGCCAGCAGCACCTTACCGGCAGCGCCTTTATACAGCGGCAGAGACTCGCCTATGGGAATGACCCGGCGCAGCGAGTGGGTACTTTCCACGTGGTCCAGACAAATGCGGCTGTCCCCTTCGGCGATGTATACGCTGGCCGTTTCGTTGAACATCTGCTGGAGCCGCCGCAAATAGGGCTTAACCAGCGTCATGACGTTTTCCGTCCAGTGGGAAGAATACCCCAGCGCCAGCGCTCTCGGTCCCAGCCGGTACTGCTTCGATATGTCGTCGCGCGTCAAATACTGACGGCGTTCCAGCGTATTGACGATACGAAAGGCCGTGGACGTGTTCAGATTCGTGCGGGCGGCGATATCCTTCAAATTCATCCCCGTATTGCACTCGACAAAGATATCGAGGACGTCTAAACTTTTTTCGAGCGACTTCAATAAGCTATTGTGTCGTTCCATTCCTTCTTCCTTCATTGCGCCTCACCTGTTCCCCCTTAGGCTTACGAATTTACTTTCATGCCGATTTCCAACGAATCGGGCGGATCGACGATGACCTTGTCCCCTTCCTTCAGTCCGTCTAAAATGACGACGCGGCCTTCTTCTTCGTCGCCGGTCAAAACAGACCGGGCGTCGGCCAGCCCGTTTTCATTGACGATATAGACGAAATCGCCGCTGTCCTTAGTCCGCACAGCCGTCTTCGGCACGGTAATCTGCGATACTTCCTGCGGCGTCGATATGCGGATATGATAAAATTCACCGGGCAAAAATAAATCCTTGTCGTTGTTAAAGGTTATTTTCGCCGTATACGCCCCTGT
The DNA here is from genome assembly GCA_900554215.1 of uncultured Megasphaera sp. GTDB lineage: Bacteria > Bacillota > Negativicutes > Veillonellales > Megasphaeraceae > Megasphaera. The sequence goes on along the minus strand of USGG01000002.1, from coordinate 76,253 downwards.
CGACGGGTCTTTCTCCGTCGCCAAATAGGTCAGCTCGCCGGCCTGCGATTCGCCCGACGGCGCGATGACCGATACTTGCAGCGTACCGGCCTGTTTAGCGGCCTGCAGGGCCTGCACGTACATCTCCGGCACGGCGAAGGTCGCCACCAGCGGCGTCATCTGCTGAATCGTAGCCAGCACGTTTCCGGCGACAGCTACAGACGGGTTTTCCGCTACAGCCGTAATGCGGCCGTTAATCGGCGAATAGATCGTAGCGTTGCTCAGCATATCGCGGGCAGCCTGCAGATTTTGCTGCAGCTGGGCGATGCGCCCGCTGTCTACGGAAGGAGCGCTGGCCTGAGGAGCCGCCGTCTGCGACATCATTTGATTGTATTCGACGCGGGATAAGGCTCCCATGTCGTACCAGGCTTTCAGTTCCACCCGGCGCTGGCTGTCGCCGGCCGAGGGCGTATAGGCCGGCGCCGCAGCTGCGGCAGACGTCGCCGCAATCAGCTCCGATTCGGCCGCGCTGACGCTCTGCTCATACGGGGCCGTATCGATTTGGACGACGATTTCGCCGGATTGTATTTCCTGCCCCTTTGTCAGCGGAGCCGATACGATTTTACCAGAAAGCTTAGGAACGATCGTCGTCATATGAAGGGCCGTAATATTCGCGTCCAGCGTCAGGGCGACGGGATGTTCCGTTTTGGAAACGGTCTCCGTTTCCGTTGAAACGCTGCTGCCGCAGCCCGAAAGCACGGCAGCCGTCATCGCGGCGGCAAGGGCTATGGCGATCCATTTTTTTACATTCACTGCAGGCCATCTCCATTTATATTAAAACATTGTATAATACAGCGTTACCAGCACTACGCCGGGCAATCCAAGAATGCCGATGATAATGCCGGTCACAATCGTAATAGGCACAGCTTCCAACCCAATCATATATCCGTAAGAATTAATGAGATATAAGGCAAGCAAGCCCACGGCAATATTGACGATGAGCTTGCGGAAGGGAGCCAAAATCAGCTTATTCAGCAGAAATAAGGCTGCGACGCCTATAGCAATCCACATAAGGTCCATCAGTTCCTACCTCACATTTCCTGACGGTTCGCCACGGCGCCGGCTAGGGTCGCCTCGTCGGCATACTCGATGTCGCCGCCCATGGGAAGGCCTCTGGCGATGCGCGTCACCTTTATTCCCGCCGTCTTCAGGAGGCGGGCCAGGTACAAGGCAGTCGCTTCGCCTTCTACGTCGGGGTCCGTCGCGATGATGATTTCCTTGACGTCCGTATCGCTCAGGCGCTGCAGCAACTCCTTAATGCGCAAATCGTCGACGCCGACGCCGTCCAGGGGCGACAGGGCGCCGTGGAGCACGTGATACAGCCCGCGGTAATCGCCGCTGCGCTCGATAGCCATGACGTCCTGCGGTGTTTCGACGACGCAGATCGTCGAGCGGTCCCGCGTTTCGTCGCTGCAAATCGGGCAGGGGTCCTGAGAAGCTAAATTAAAACAGACCGAGCAGAAGCACATGGTTTCCTTTGCGCTGCGGACAGCGCTGATAAAGGCGTCGACCTGCTCCTGCGGCTGCTGGACCATGTAATAGGCCAGCTTGCGGGCCGTCTTGATGCCGATGCCCGGCAGGCGGCGAAACTGCTCCGTCAGCCGGTCTAAGGGCGTATCCATCAGAACATCCCCGGCAAGTGCATGCCGCCGGTAATCTTGCTCATTTCCTGCGCCATCATTTCATCGACCTTCTTATTGGCTTCGTTGACAGCCGCAACAATGAGGTCTTCCAGCATTTCCGAATCTTCCGGGTCGATAATGCTCGGGTCGATATGGACGCTTTCGACGTTCTTTTCGCCGTTCATGACCAAGGTCAGCACGCCGCCGCCGACCGTCGCTTCTACAGTGCGTTTTTTCAAATCGTCCTGAAGCTTCTTCATTTCCTTCTGCATCTTCTGTACTTTCTTCATCATGCCTTGCATATTTCCACCAAACATTTGTAATTCCTCCTGATTTTGAAATTATGGTTTATCTTCTATGTATATATTACAGTCTCCTACCGTTTTGAGCAACGGTTCCAGCAAAGCCCGGTCCGCAGCGGTCATCTCTTCCGGCAGTACCGGCCGCAAAGACGGCGGTTCTTCCGAAACAGGCGGCTGCGGAAGGGAGGCCTCGGCAGAAACGCCGGCGGCCGCCTCGGGCTGCGCCTCTTCCTGCGGAAGAGGCTGTTCTTCTGCAGGACGACTGGTTATACCTGATTCAGCATTTTTTTTTTCGTATTCGGCCACGTCGGGCGAGCCTTCCAAGAATCCCTTCATGTGACAAGAGCCGCCGAGAACCATTTCCAGCGCCTCGTCGACAAACCGGAAATAATCTTCCCGATTGGCTCGCTTGACGAGGAAGGGCGTCTTATACGCTACGGCAGCCTCGCCTCCGCCGATATAGAGGACGCGGCCTGTCCGGACGCAGGACTGCACGCCGGGCTTTTTCAGCTTCTTGCCCAGAATATCGCACACCTGCTGCCAAACTTGCTGGTATTCCGCCGACGGCACGACGGAAGACGCGCCGGAAGGAGAAGGCGCTGCAGTCTGTGCTGCCGCCGGCGCAGGGGACTGCGGCCGTTCCTGCCGCCGTTCCGGCTCAGTAACAGCGCCCCGAACAGGCTTAGGCGACTGCCGCTCCTGTACGAAAGGCGCGGTATGCTCCTGCGGCGCCGTATATTCGTCGTCGGGAAACGGCACGGATTCTTCGTCCATGACGCCGGGCAGCTCGTCTTCGTCCGGCAGGGGAATATATTCCTTTCTCTTCGCCGCCTCGCTCTTCCCAAGGGCAGCGCTGCCGTGAAAGACGGCCTGCTCCAGCTTCAGCAAGCGATCCAGTATCCCATCGGGGATAACAGCGCTCTGCCCCACTGGCAAATCGGCTCCTGCCGCAGGCATGGGCCGGCTGGCCATGAGGAGCCCCATTTCCACGGCAACCCGCGGCACAGGTGAATTCTTCGCCGTCAGCATGGCCTGCTGCAGGCCGTTCAATACGGCAAAGACCTGCTCCGCCGCTACGCTCTCGGCCTGCTTTGCCAGCTGGGGCAGCGAATCGGCGTAAGCAGCCAGCGTATCCGTATGGGGATCGGCCTGGTACAGCATGATAGCCCGCAGATGTTCCACCAGCTCCGTCAGGATGATCTGCGGCTCCTTGCCCATGCGGATTACGTCGTCCACCGCTTTGATGACGACGCTTCCCCGCCCCTGAAACACGGCGTCGGACAGGGAAAACAGCCAGTCCCGGCCGATGAGTCCCAGCAAATCCCGCACGAGTCCCTCGTCGATTTGCCCGTCAGCGTTGCCGGCGCACTGATCCAGCATGCTCAGGGCATCGCGCATGCCGCCGTCGGCCTGGACGGCCAGAATATGAGCGGCTCCCTTCGTCAGGCCGATGTGCTCCTGCTCCGCCACGTACATCAGCCGGGCGGCGATGTCGGTACTGGTAATACGGCGGAATTCATACCGCTGGCACCGTGACAATATCGTCATGGGAATCCGTTCCGGCTCCGTCGTCGCCAAAATGAATATGACGTGGGCCGGCGGCTCTTCCAGCGTTTTCAGCAGGGCGTTGAAGGCTTCCGTCGTCAGCATGTGCACTTCGTCGATGATGTATATCTTTTTATGGCCTTCAGCAGGCATAAATTTAATCGTTTCCCGCAGCGTCCGGATATCCTCGATGCTGCGGTTGGACGCGGCGTCGATTTCCACGACGTCCATCGACTCGCCGCTCAGGATATGGCGGCATATTTCGCATTCGTTGCAGGGATGAGACGTCGGGCCGTGGACGCAGTTCATGGCCCGGGCGAAGATTTTAGCCGTACTGGTCTTGCCCGTCCCCCTGGGACCGGAAAATAAGTAGGCATGCGCCACTTTATCCGTATCGATAGCTTTTTGCAGCGTTTCCGTAATATGGGACTGGCCGACGACGTCTTCAAAGCTTTTGGGCCGCCATTTACGGTATAATGCGATATATGCCATGTCTCGTCCTCTCCAGATATGAAAAAAAGCAGCTAACCGCTGCTTCTACCAACCAAAAAGTATTCGTGTATGATAACCCGCCAGGTTTCCTCGTGGCACATGAAAATGACTACTTATTGCTGCTTCCTCTCGGACCTGACAAGGTTCATAGGTTTCCATTGCACAAGCCCCGGCGGATTACCACGCACCAATACTTTTATTAAGTTAGCTATGTTATTATAGCGTAAAACAGGCCTTTTGGCAAGAGGAAAGGCCTGCTTTACCCTATATAAGCAAGAATAATTCGCAACTTTTTTCGCCGCATTATGTCAGAAATACAATACCCTTATTCCGCCGTGTTTCCTACGTATTCTATAATCGCATCCAACATCGCCGGCAGTTCCTTCGACACGCTGCCGATGTGGACGCGTTCCGTCCGTTCGTGCAGATCTTTTCCCCACGGGCCCAGGAGGATGAAGGGAATCTGCATTTCCGCCATGGCCGAGAAGTCGAAGCTGTAGGCCTTGCCCCACAGGAGCAGGTTGTCTTCCAGTATATATTCGTTCAAATCGGGGGCGACGCAGCAGTAGCTGCAGTCCGATATGCCGTTGAAATAGTGCTTGAAGGTAATATCCGTCATCCCGCCGATTTCCCGCAGCAAGCCGTCGAACCGTTCGTCCTGCAGCATGGTGCTGTCCGCCTCCGGATAGTAGGGCGGCACGAAGGCGATGACTACGAGGGGCTCCGTCATGCCCGTAAAATTGATGGTTTCTTCGATAAGGCGTATCGTTTCCTGGGCGTAAGTGCTTTCGCCCTTCTGCAGGGCCACAAAGCAGTTGTTTTTGACGTTTTCATAAAATACATCGAAGCCCGGATAGGCCGAGGCCCGCTTGAGCAGCTCCGCGCCGCTGATGACTTCCATCGACTGGGAAGAATTAACGCGGCTCAGCATCTTTTCTACGGCGTGGCGGGCCGCGTTCATCAGCAGGTACATGACGTCTTCCGGCGTCTTCTGGTAGGTCATGAAATTAGCGCAGGCCGCGGCCCGCTGAGGCAGCGACACGTCGTAATGCTCCTTGCGGTCGCGGAGGTAAATCCATGCCGGCGGCGGCGTCGATTCTTCGCCCCACGAATCGGCCAGGGACATGTCGCCCTCCGTTTCGGCGATGATCTGGGACATGACGCCGATAGGGTTCACGCCCTGCCGGTAGTTTCCGATATGGACCGATTTCCCCTGTACGACGACGACGGGCAGGAGCTTGCCTACGGAACCCGTATACGACACGAGCTTGCCGTCGGCCATTTCATTCGGCTCGCTGTTGACCAGTACCCGGTACGTCAAGCCGTAAGACGCGCGCAGCTCTTTCAGGACCGTGACGGCGGCCCGCATCCCCGCCGAATAGGATTCCTCGTCGGGCAGGGAAATGTACAGCAGGCTGGCGTCGCCCGGATGGGCTGCATAAGCTTCAAAAACGGCCAGCTGAGCCGCCGCGCCGCCCTTCATGTCGCAGGAGCCGCGGCCGACGAGCCATTGGCCGCTCTGCAAATCACAAAGGACTTCTTCGTTCGTCTCATATTTCAGCAAATCATCCAGCAGCACGTCGGGAGAAAAGGCCTCGTCGCGCAGGATGCCGTAGGGGTCTACGCCGACGACGTCGTGATGATTTAAGAAGATAACTGTGTCCTTTTTGCGTCCCTGCACAAAGCCGTACACGACGGAACGGTCATGCACGTCGTCGGGAATGTGAATCATGCCGCTCGTCACATGTTCCATCTCCGACAGGGTTTTCTGCAGGTACCGTTCCATATCCCGTTCCTTGTCCGTATCGGTTTCGCTGTCAATAGCGATCATCTGCCGCAGCAGCTCCATGACTCTTTCGTTTCGTTCCATAATCCCTCGCCCCTTTTTTATGAAAATATCCATTTCTTGCGCGATACGTAATTCCACACCGTTACAATGGCGCTGGCCATGATTTTGGAAACCATGGGAGGCAGCCCCAGAAGAGACGGCGATGTAAACAGCCACATGAGCAGCAGGTTCCATCCCAGTCCAATGGCGCTGACCAAAAACACCAGAGAAATTTCCGCCCCCTTCTTGTAGCGGCTGCCGCTGTCAAAGACGAAGCGGTTGCATAATATATAATGATATAAAGTAGACAAGGCGAAGGCCGTCGCCGTCGCCGTCAGGACAGCCTGCGTCTGATAGGCAAATACGCTCAGTCCCCTCAGCGTCTGAAACAGCACGTAAAACATAACCCATTCAAACAAGGCCGCCGAACCGCCGACGAGCAAGTACATGAACAGCTTCACGTACTCGTTGTCGGTATAATCGAATCCAAAAATCTTTTTTTGTCTCATAGTATATCCGCTTACAATCTCCTTTACCGCGGCAAGATGTATGTTGTCCTAATTATACGTCATCTTGGAAAGAAATGCTACAAATTTACAGGCCCGACAGCAAATGGGGATAATTTTTTACTCAGCCCTTCATAGTCTGATAATTTTTTCACAAATTCCCCATTTGTTATAGTAAGGAAGCATAAAATATGGTAAACTATACATTAGTTAGGAATACGAAATAAAACACAGAAAGGAAGCGTCACCGTGGAGTATGTGAACTGCATTAATTTTCTACTTACTGTAGCCCAGCATGAAGTATTTCTCACCTTTTCCGAAAGTTTGTCCAAATACGGCATCACTCCGGGGCAATACGGAGTATTGGCCTGTCTTTGGAAGGATGAAACCTTGTCGCCGAAGGAAATCGCTACGATCCTCCGCGTAGAAAACTCTACGATTTCCGGCGTATTGGACCGGATGCAGAAGCGCGGCCTCATCGACCGCGTCCTCAATCCCAATAACCGCCGCAGCATTACAGTCAAGGCGACAAAGGAAGGCATGGCTTTAAAAGAGCCGGTGATGAAAACGATAGACGAACTGAACGATTTGGTCCTTCGTGATTTTTCGCCGCAGGAACGAGAGGAATTTATCGGCTATATCAAACGCATCATCCACCAGCACGACATGTAACGCGTCATATCGAATACCGTTATCTCATGGACGATTCATGGATAGCGGTATTTTTTATTATTAATATTTCGTATTACAAATTATTTTCTATGCAATTTAGTCAAATTTCTTGACCTTCTGTTTTTCCTGTGATATTATGTGACCATAATAATTCTTATTACGAATTATTTCTACAAAGTATAATTTAATTCATCTACCAAAGGAGTGACTCCATTATGACAAAGTTTTCGTTTGAACAAAAAAACACATGCAAACTCATCCGCAAATTTACTTCTAAGAGCCTGACTCCTGTCAACACAAAAGTAAGCAAAGAAACGGAGTATGAAAAATTCCTCAACGGCATCTTGGCCAACCAAAACGTCGTCATCTAAAAATCTCCGCAGTAAAAGCTCCCGAACCAGGGACCTAACAAATCCGCTTATATTTTAATTTTAAATATATACCGTTATCAGAAGGAGTGGACGCACTATGAATTTCAATTTGACAGAACAACAGCAGCAAATCGTCGATCAGGTTCGCGAATTTACGGCCCAGCGCTTAGCTCCCGGCGTACTCGAACGGGATGAACAGCAGGTATTCCCCGTAGAAGCCTTTAAGGAATTCGGCGCCATGGGAATGTTCGGCCTCTGCTATCCGAAAGAATTCGGCGGCACAGACGTAGGCTACCTCCCGTATATCTTAGCTGTCGAAGAAGTTTCCAAAGTCGATTCCTCCTTCGGTATCGGTTTCTCCGTCAATACGTCCTTATACGGCGGCAGCGTCATGTATTCCTCCGCTACGGACGAACAGAAAAAACGCTTCCTCTCTCCTATCGCAAGCGGCAAAGCCATCGGCTCCTTCGGCCTCACCGAAGCATCGGCCGGCTCCGACGCGGCAGGACAGAAGACCATTGCCACCAAGGACGGCGACGACTACATCCTCAACGGCACGAAGATTTTCAATACCAACGGCCCCCTGGCTGACTACACCGTCATCTACGCCCTGACCGACCCGTCTGTCGGCACGAAGAGCATGTGCGCCTTCGTCGTCGAAAAGGGCATGGAAGGCTTCCACGTCGGCAAGGTAGAAAATAAGATGGGCATCCGTTCCGCCCAGGTTTCCGAAATGGTCCTCTCCAACGTCCGCGTATCGGCAGACCGCATGATCGCTAAACCAGGCGAAGGCTTTAAACTGGCCATGAAAACCCTCGACGGCGGCCGCATCGGCGTCGGTGCCCAGGCTCTCGGCATCGCCGAAGGGGCTTTCGACATCGCCGTCAAATACCTCCAGGAACGGGAACAGTTCGGCAAGCCCCTGTTCAAGCAGCAGTACCTGGCATTCAAGATGGCCGAGCTCTACGCCGATATCGAAAAAGCCAAGCTCGTCCTCTACAAGGCGGCCTGCCTGAAAGAAGAAGGCAAGCCCTTCACGACAGCCGCAGCCGTAGCAAAGCTCACCTGCACCGACGTGGCCATGAAGGTCACGACGGAATGCGTACAGATGCTCGGCGGCAATGGCTACATGCACGAATATCATGTAGAACGCATGATGCGCGACGCAAAAATCACCCAAATTTACGAAGGTACAAACGAAATCCAGAAACTGGTCATTTCCGGAGGCTTGTTCCGTCGTAAATAATTGATAATCCATAAACTCTCCATCTAACATTATGACACGCGGCAATCCGGCAGATTCTTCCCTCTACCGGATTGCCGCGTTTTGCCTGCCTTTACGGAACACAGAACGAAAAAAATCGGCTGAAGCGCTTTCAGCCGATTTTCCTGCTCGTATGCTTATTTCAATTTGGCGGCAACGTCGTTCGTAATATCCTGTGCCTGCCCGTCTACGACGGAGCCGTTCAATACGACGTAATCCAAGCCTTTTTCCTGCTTAACAGCCTTCGTTTTTTCCAGAATATCCTTTTCCAGCGGCGTAAACAGCTCAATACGCTGCTTGTTCAGCTGGACGTTGAATTTCTGCGCCAATTCCTGCTGGGCCTTCGGGTCTTTTTCCTTCTTTACCTGATCCTGAAAATCCTTCTGGGCTTTTTCTACGTCGCTGCGCCACTGAGCCATGGCCTTCGGATAGTTCGGATGCTTCTGCAGCAAGGCAGCCATGTCGATGGTGCCCAAGCCGGCGGCGAAGGACGCGCCTACTGTTCCTACTGTCATCATAGCGGCCATCAGGGCCGTCGCGATTGCTTTTTTCATGATTCATTCCTCCTCGCAAATCATTATATGACTATTGTTTTATTATTCTCTTACGCCGGTCAGCGCGAAGCATTCGCTGCGCACTGATTCTTCGCAGGAGCGCATAGCTAAAATCGTCTTTTCAAACAAGTCGGGAAGCTCCCATCCTAATCGTTCTGCACCTGCCTTGATGACGTCGCGGGAGCAGCCGGCAGCGAAGCTCTTGTCCTTGAATTTTTTCTTCAGGCTCTTAACTTCCATATCCTGAGTGCTCTTAGACGGCCGCATCTTGGCGGCGGCCCAAATAAGGCCGGTCAATTCGTCGGACGCGAACAATACCTTTTCCATTTCATGCTCCGGCTCTACGTCGGAACAGAGACCATAGCCGTGACATACGACGGCATGAATAAATTTGTCGTCGGCGTCGATTTCTTTTAAGAGCTCCGGCGCCTTTTTGCAGTGCTGTTCGGGATATTTTTCAAAATCAATATCGTGCAGCAAGCCGACTAAGCCCCAAAAATCTTCTTCGTCGCCGTAGCCGAGTTCCCTGGCATACCAGCGCATGACGCCTTCTACCGTCAGGGCATGCATAATATGAAACGGCTCGCCGTTATATTTGCGCAGCAGCTGCAGCGCTTCTTGTCTGTCCATAAACGAATGACCTCCTTCGTTTCTAAATAACATCCTTATTATACCATAAATATATTTTGAGGTGATATATTCGCAACAGAATTGTCACAAAGAATTTAAAAGCAGGCTTTACAGCCTCATCAGGGACTCCAGTCGGTTCATGCGGAAATTCTCGACGACCTGCATGAAATCGCGGCGGTGGATGGGATTGTCGTGAAAGCCGAATAAATGAGACGGACAACTGCAGTCGGTGCAGCCGAAGTCCCGTATCTGCCAATGGGAAATCGCTCCGACGGCGGCGGCCAGCTCGTGCTCCAGGTCGTCGGCCGTCCGGACGGGCAGGACCGCCGTCACGCCGGCATATCGGCGCAGGTAGTCGATATGCCAATGCATCTGCTTTCGCTTTCTCGTATGGCGGGCCAGGCGGGACGCCAGATTCTTTTTAGCCGAGCCGACGTATACGTAATATCCCTGGAAAAAGGAAATAGCACCCTTCGCGCCGACCTCGATGTCCCGGCCCTCGGGCAGGTACATGACGATCATGTAATCGCCGCAGTCGTGATTTTCCCGCCGCAGCACCTCTTCGGGATACGACAAGAGCCGTACCGGCTCCGGCTGGGAAAAGTCCGCCGTCCACCGCAGGGAGAAGGCCTTCCAATCCAGCTTCGGAGCGCATTCCATAAACGTGGCGGCAAAGTCCGTGTCCGTATGGTAATCGGGCAGGAACCAGCGGGCCCGGTCCCAGTGAACGAGGAACAGCACGCCCGTATGATAGCCGTCGTCGTGCATGGCCGCCAGCTCCACAATATGCTTCCGGCCCCGTTCCGTGACAGCGTCGGGAAACATGGCCCCCGATTTCCCAAACAAGGTGCACGACTTGACTTCTAAATAAAACAGCTCCTTCCCCTTGTGAAGCAGCAAATCGAAGCGGCTGTCGCCTACGGTTACTTCCCGCCGCAGCAGGCTCCACTCTTCCCAGCCGGGAATGCGGTGCTCCTGGATGAGCTTGGCCGCAATGTCGTTGTTGTACTGCGTATCCAGCAAGATAGGCACGCCGTCCCGTTCGATTCCGACGACGTCGTACGCCGTCTTGCGTTCCGTCTTGCCGACATGGCGCACGTATACGGCGGCGCCGGGAAACAGCAGCTCCCACATGCGTCCGGGATTAGGCATATGGCAGACCTCTACGGTTCCGTTGATTTCTATATAAGCGATAAAGCGGTTCGGCCGCTTCACGAAATACCCTATTTGAATGTCCTGCGTAAATTTCATGTGATTCCATACCTTTGCTATAAAATGAAAAGAGGAAATACTTATATTGTTATATTATACCACAAAAAAAATCCGCCAGACTTTCAGCGGAGAAAATCTGACGGATGATAAAGGGGGATATGAGTTATGCTTCTATAGGAATGGGAAATGGATTACTGAATGTCGATCATATGAACTGCTTCGGCCGGCTGCGGCGCTTCCTTCGGCAAGGTGACAGTCAATACGCCGTCGGCAAAGGAGGCCTGGATGCCGTCCTTTCGAATGCCGCTGACAGGGAAGCTGCGGCAGAAGGAGCTGCTCGACCGTTCTTTATAGATATAGTTCTTCTGGTCGTCTTGTTCGTCCTTCGATTCTTCATGACGGGCCGACAAGGTGAGCACGTCGTCGTCATAGGTCAGGGAAATGTCTTCTTTGGCGACGCCGGGCAGATCCGTCGTCAATACGTATTCGTTGCCCTTGTCTTCAATATCGACTCTCGGAATGTTATACGAGCCTTCGAAAGGTTTCATGAAATCGCTGAAGAAGCGGTCGGCAAAATTCATCGGAAATAATGCATCGTTGTTCGTTACAATCGGAAATAAACTTTTCATCGTAAAACCCTTCTTTCATACGCCTCGTTGGATCTCGTTTGACTTACAAGCGCGTCACGGGGTTAAACCATCGTATTACTGAATTTCAATCGTCTTGGCCGCTTCGACCTGCTTAGCCGTTTCCTTCGGTAAGGTGACGGTCAATACGCCGTTGGCAAAGGATGCCTGAATATGGTCTTTCTGAACGCCGCTGACCTGGAACTGGCGGCAGAAGGACTGACTCGTCCGTTCTTTGCGGATATAGTTTTTCTTTTCGTCTGTTTCATCTTTCTTTTCTTCATGGCGAGCCGAAATGGTCAGGATATCCTTATCGTAGGTCAGCTTGATATCTTCCTTGGCCATGCCCGGCAAATCCGTCGTCAGGACGTATTCATTTTCTTTGTCTTCTACGTCGACTTTCGGAACACTGTAGGAACTGTCGAACGGCTTCATAAAATCGCCGAAGAAATGATTGACAAAATTATCAGGAAATACTAAATCGTTATTTGTTACAATCGGGAATAAGCTTCTCATCATAAAACCCTTCTTTCTAAAATACCTAATGAGATGCAATTACTTGATTGCTCTTTTGACTTTTACATGTCTGTCTGTAACCTCTTTCCGATTACAGCTATACTATATACCCGTTTTCCTCCCTTGTCAACACTTTATTTTGACTTTTTGACTTTTTTTTATAAAACACATCACGTCACGTCTATATAAACTAAGAACTAGATAGATAATATAAGACGTTACGCGTAACGCGACGGCTCTGACTCGCCCGTAAAGGGCTTTCTTAAGCCATTCTGTATATGGTCATAGCGTGTTATCAAGCCGTAATAATGCTGTATTACGACGCAAACATAGCGATACAACGACGCTGATAACGGAAAATAGACGAAGTCTATCTCCTGCAAGTCCATGATATAGTGTTTTTAAATAATATTAATTTATGTGTTAATCATATTATTTTATCATATCTATAGCATTGTCCTCCCCTATCCAGTATAATAAACGATATAAATAATCCAGTATTATACCCGCCGTTCAGGCATACCAAGGGAGGCCTATTCATGACCATACACAAGATGACTTTAAAAGACGCCGCTGTAATTCTCTGGAAACGGAAGTTTTCCTTTTCCGGCCGCTCGTCCCGCAAGGAGTTCTGGCTTGGCGTCGCCGCGCTGTGGCTGGGCTACTACGCCGTCTTCAGCATACTTTACGCGATCTTCCTGTTCTTCATCGCCGGCGTTTCCCGCACGGCTCTGAACGGGGCCGTCCTGGCCGACGCCTTTCTCGTCCTATACCTCGTCACCGGCCTGACCGTATTTTTTGTGTCGGCCGCCTTGAACGCCCGCCGCCTCCACGACATCGGCAAATCGGGCTGGTGGCAGCTCATCAGCCTGATTCCCCTCCTCGGCGGCCTCGTCTTGTTTATCTGGCTCCTCCGCCCTTCCGACGGCGACAACAAATACGGCCCGGAGGACTATTATTCTTCTATCTTGAACGAGTAGACGAAAAACATAAAAAGACCTTGCCGGGGCAAGGCCTGAACAAAGGGAAGAAGATATATTAAGAAATGCGGCATTGAAGCTGCATGAGATGTTCTTGTAAAAATTCGACGTTGCGGTAAAATACGTCCAAACCGCCCTGCGGGTCGTAGCCTTCCAAAACCATGGGAAGATGGTAAGAACGCAGAGCAGGAAGTAGTTCTGTGAAATCAAAATCCCCATCGTACAGGGGCGTGTGGTATAAGCCGCCGATGCGGTTGCTGATGTGAAGCTTGGACACGGCGTCGACGCGCCGCAGGATATCCAGCCCTTCGTCAGGGCTTTCGCAGTGGGCGATGTCCAGGGTATAGGTGAAGAAAGAAAAGAGGTCGCCTGTAACTTCCTTCATCGATTCTATATCGGTTACAAATTCCTTCTTCGTCTTTTCCATGATTTCCAGCGAGACGGGCATGTTCAGCCGGTACGACGCGTCGGCGATTTTCTGCAGGGACTCGTGCATGAGCAGAGCGCTTTCCCGACGCCAGCAGGGCATCGTCATATGGCCGGGGTGAACCGTCACTTCCCTGGCTCCGACGCGCTTGGCAAATTCCATCGACGCGATGACTTCCTCTACAGACGCCTGCCGTATGGCCCGGTTCATGGACGACAGGTTCAAATCCCAGCTGCAGCTGTGAACGACAGTCTGCAGGGGATATTTCTGCGACAGCCGCCGGTATTCGCCTTCGTCATACTGCTGGCAGTAAAAGTGCTGGGCCCACATTTCCAAGCCGCCCAAGCCGAGTTCATAGACCTGGCGGAACATGTCGCGCAGCGAAAGATTCCATAACAAGGTAGACGAAATTAAAATCTGTTTCATCAGGTCTCCTCCTCACTAGTACGGTATTATTATACCCACGTCATTGTAAAGCTTCGGCCTGCATTATGTAAAAAAGATGTGCAATATCAGGAATATTCTTCCTGTACTGCACATCTTTCTGTGTTTTCCCCTGTATTTCGTTCAGCGAAACCTTTATTCCAACCATTCACCCGTAAAGGTCACGGCAGCCGGGCCGGTCATGTATACGTTGCCGTCTTCTTCGCTGTATTCGATGTGGAGCGTGCCGAGGTACAGCTGCACGTCGACGCTCCGTCCCGTAAAGCCGTTCAGATACGAACCGACGGCGCAGGCGCAGGAGCCGGTGCCGCAGGCCAGTGTCGCGCCAGCGCCCCGTTCCCACGTATGGACTTTAATGGTATGGTTGTCGATGACCTGGACGAAGTTCATGTTAGTCTTCCGCGGGAAGGCCTTGTACGTTTCAAACTTCGGCCCCAGTTCATGAAGGGGAACGGCGTCTACGTCGCGGACGTAGGTCATCGTGTGGGGCACGCCCATGAGCAGGCTGGTGATCTTGTAGGTCTTGCCGTCGATTTCAATCGGTTCGTCGACGACGGGGCCGGCCGGCCCTTCCATGGGGATCTGGGCCCGGTCCGTAAAGGGCTTGCCCATGTTGATGGTTACCAGGCTGACCTTGCCGTCTTCGCCGACAGTGACCTTCGGCTTCATAATGCCGGCCAGGGTTTCGACGGAAAATTCATCCTTCGTAATGATGCCGTTGTCGTAGACGTATTTTGCGAAGCAGCGGATGCCGTTGCCGCACATTTCCGCCTCGCTGCCGTCGGCGTTGATAATGCGCATCCGCACGTCGGCCTTATCGCTGGGCACGATGACGATGATGCCGTCGGCGCCGACTCCCGTATGGCGGTCGCACACTTTCACGGCCAGTTCGGAAAAATCCTTGTCCGATCCTTCCTTATCTTCAAAAAATACGAAATCGTTTCCTAATCCATGCATTTTAACGAATTTCATCTGTATATCCTCCTTATAGGAAATCTATCATACCTTTTACCATAGCTATTATACAATAACTGAAAATAGCAAGTATAGTAAAATCATGCTATACTTATTGCAAATCCTGCTGTAACGATAGGAGGCAACGCGTGTGTATGAAAAAACGGGCTACCTGACGGAGCCCCTGAAGCTGTTTTACGTATCGGACAAGAGAGACTGGGCTTGTCCCGTCCATTACCATGAATTCGACAAGGTCATGCTGTTCTTTCAGGGAGACGTGACCTATGAAATCGAAGGAAAATCGTACCGGCTCCAGCCATACGACATCGTTGTCGTGCCGGCCGGGCAGATGCACCGTCCCGTCGTCGGCGGAACCCATATGTATGAGCGCATCATCGCCTATATTTCGCCGGCGTACATCGAGTCCTACAGGCAGCGCGGCTGCGACCTGTCGGCCCTGTTCCAGACGGCGTCGCCTATTTTGCGCCAGCCTCAGGAAGCAGGCAGCCTCTACGGCGCGTCGTGCCGCCTCCGCCAGGCCTGCTGCGCCGAAGCCTGCGCCCATCATGCCGTGTTGAAGGAAACTCTGTTTCTGGAGTTTCTCATTTATTTGGCCCAATCTATTCAGGAGCGGCACATCGGCTACGTCAAGACGGGACGGCAAAATGAAAAGATACAGCGCCTCCTGACCTATATCAACGAGCACCTGCAGGACGAGCTGTCCATACCGGCTTTGGCCGAACAGCTCTGCATCAGCCCGGACTACCTCATGCACCTCTTCAAGGAAGAGACGGGCTATTCCCTGGGACAATATATTACCATCAAACGCCTTCTCCTGGCCCGCTCCCTCATGCAGCAAGACCGCCCCCTGACGGAGGTATGCTACGACAGCGGCTTTAAGCAGTATTCCACCTTTTACCGGGCCTGGAAAAAATATTACGGCGCGTCGCCGGCCAAGGGCATACCGCCTCAGACGCGGCTCTTCCTCGAATAACGCCGCCTATCCCTGCCGCCGGTATTTGACAAACTAAAAAAAGTATATAAAATAAAACTATACAACTCATTGTATAATTGGGAAAGGATACCTCATGAAAGACAAAAACTTCATCATCGAACGCCAAATCCTGCGCATCGGCAATAAAATCAGCAACGGCCGCGACAAGGATTTGATCCCCTTCGATCTGACGGCCAATCAATCAGAAGCGCTGCTTTATTTTGACAACTGCCCGGGCCGTCCCATCATCGATTTAAAAGAGCACCTGCGCATTACCCATCAGGCGGCGCGGAATCTCGTCGAACGGATGAAGCGGAAAGAATTGCTCTACGTCGTCGTCTCAGAAGAAGACGGCCGCTTCAAGCAAGTGTATCTCACGGAAAAAGGCCGGACGACGTGCCATGACCTCAAACATCTCGGCACAAACGTAGGATGCCAGCTTTTAAAGGGATTGTCGGAAGAGGAAAAAGACCAGCTCCTTTCCTTACTCCTGAAAATAAACGACAACGTATGATGTCGTTTTTTCGCTCCTATATACAACTAGTTGTACAATAATAGAAAAGGAGAACACGTCATGAATACTTCGGCCATCTGGACCAAAGATTTTATCCTGAACTGCATCGTTTGCTTCGTCGTAAACCAATCGTATTATATGACGATGGTCGTTATAGCCGACTACGCGGCGACGGCGCTTCACGCTTCGCTGGCAGAAGCGGGATTGGCCTGCGGCATCTTTATTTTAGGAACCTTATTTGCCCGCCTGTTTCTGGGCGGATGTATCGAACGAATCGGCCTGAAACGCTCCTTATATATCGGCCTGTTCCTCTTTTTAGCAGCCTCTCTCCTGAACATAGGAATCCACAGCCTGTATCTCCTCTACGCAGCCCGTTTCGTCCAGGGCGTCGGCTTCGGCCTGTCGTCGTCTACGACGGGGACGATCATGGCTCACCTCGTCCCGGCAGCCCGCCGCGGCGCGAATTTCGTCATGTACCCGGCATTTATATTCTTTGCCCTGAGCCTGTGCTTCATCAGCCTGTCGACGTCCGGCTGGATGCTGCTGGGCGCCGCCGCGCTGACGGGGCTGGGATATGGGACGTATATGTCCTGTTCTCAAGCCATCATTATCGGCTTAGCTCCTCGCGGCCGCATGGGCCTGGCGACGTCGACGTTTTTCGTCTTCATGGATCTCAGCGTCGGCGCAGGCCCTCTGGTTTTAGGCGCACTGCCCCCCTATGCCGGTTTTCGCGTCATGTATGCGGCGCTGGCCGTGCTGCTGGCGTGCTGCGCCGTACTGTATTATGTCCTCCAGAATCAGAACGCTGCAAAAAAAGAAACTTGCAAGTAAGTAAATGACAAACATTCCCTGCCAGCCGACAGGGAATGTTGTTATAAAGAATTTGCGCTCATACGGCCGATATTATGCATCGCCCGCTTTTGTCTCATGAAAAGCGTCGGCAGATGCCGGCTTCTTAGTTTCTTCTCCATCGCGAACGGCCGTTTTAAACTCCCGCAGGCTCTTGCCCAGTGCGCCGCCGACAGACGGCAGCTTTCCCGGCCCGAATACGACCAGTCCGATCACTAAAATCAACGCCAATTCTGGAAAACCTAATCCTAACATAGACTGCGCCTCCTTTGGCCTTACTGTAGCAAAGTTTCATAGCCCTTTCGTAAAATCGGCCTGTTCTTTTTGTAAAATTTCACCGGCCCTTCATTCCATACAATACCTTTACGGTATGTTCACAAAATATATACAAAAGGAAACTATACTAACGGTAAATTGAAAAGGCCTTTAAGGAGGAATCACACTATGTCAACGCCGTCATCTGAACATACCGTATCGCGCCGCAGCTTTTTAAAGCTCGCCGGCGGAGCCGCATTGGGAGCGGCCATGTTTTCCATGCCGTCCTTTTCCTTCGCCCGGGAACTCGACAATCCGAAGCGGACGCTGAAGCCCGTCGCATTTAAAGACATTCCCAAAAACGCCGTCGCAGCCGCCAACGCTTCGCCGCTGGTGCAAAAATCCTTCGACCATATTCTGCGATTATCCAATACGATTGAAAACGGAAGCCTCCGCCAGGCCGTCGTCCGTCTCCTCAACGACCCGACGCCGACCTTTATGCAGGAATATTCGTCCGCCGCATCCCGCAGCCGCCTCTATGCCGCATTGGCCGCCCAGAACTTAATCGACACGTCGAAAATCGACGAAAAGCACATACTGCCGCCCTTTAACGGCGCCGTGCAGAAATTTAAGACAGCTCCCGGCAGCGGCTACGGCAGCCACCATCCCTATCCGGGCGGATTGGCTACCCATACGAGCTGCAACATGCACATTACGGATTATATCTGCCGGACCTATGAAGAAGTCTTTTACTACTCCGTCAACAAGGATATCGCCATCGCCGCCCAGGCCCTGCATGACATTTCCAAGCCCTTCGTCTTCCAGTGGAACGCCAACGGCTCGTCCCTGACGGAATATCCCATTGCCGGTCAGGGAGCGCATCACGCCCTGGCGCTGGCAGAAGTCATCTACCGCGGCTTCCCGGCGGAAGAAGTCGTCGCCCAGGCCTGCGCCCACGGCGCGCCGACGTCGAAGAAAGAAGAAGCCGACGTCGCCGGCTGGCTGAAAGCCGCCGCCATCATCGCCGGCAAGGATCCCGTCGCCTACGGCCTCGTCGGCAAAGACGGCCAGACGATTCCCAATCCCCATCATCAGGAAGGCTACATCGTCCACCTCGGCGACCACGACTGGGTACTGTCGTCGCCGGCAGCTCAGAAGACGGTCCTGCTCCTAAAAAAAATCGCCTATCAGGAATACGGCATGAACCAGGCCGACCTGGAAGGAGCAGCCTTCAACCATTTCCGCAACTACGTCGGCGCGCAGCTATCCTATATGTACCTCAACATGCTCGAAGCAGAACCAAACGGCTACAAGCTGGCAGCAGAACAAGTCGCCAAGGTCGTCTTAAAATAATACATACAGCATAGTAAAATATAAAAACAGCAGGCAGAGAATCCCGTTCCCTGCCTGCTGTCTTTATGATGCTTATACAGCATAGCCTATCTAAATACGCCGCTTTTCAATCTCATAACGGCATAATATAATACATGCGCTACCGCCTCCATACTGGTAGAAGGAAGGAGGTGCGCTGATATGGAATTGGTAATACCATTTATGATCTCCCTCGCGGCAGGCATAGTATGTCACTATGTTTGTAGATGGCTGGATGGAGAGTAACCGGTAGTCAGCCTGAGGTCTAAGCCGCCTCTGAAATGGAATAGAAAATCCCCTAGCGGCAACTAGGGGATTTTCGCTTTTTACTGCGCTGATGGAAATTTTTTAGTAATACCATTTTCCACATTCAGTATATCAATATCTGGCGCATCCGTCAATGAATATTCCGGCAATTACGCTTTTTGTCTATTGCGGTTGAAATTGATGAGGCTGCCGGCTTTGACGATTTCTTTTTCCGCGTCGGTCATGTCTGCGATGTACAGGGAAATTTCCTGAAGTTCTTTGCCGACGACGTAGGCCTTGATGTCCTTCATGTCGCCGTCAAGGGCTGCCTTGACGTTGGGGATATAGATGTAATCGCCGACTTCAAAGGACGGGTCGTCCTTCATCTGGAAGGGCAGCATGCCCCAGTTGATGACGTTGGAGCGGTAGCGCTTCGTCGCGTATTCTCGGCAGATATTGGCCAGGCCGCCGAGGACGCGCTGGCAGCTGGCCGCCTGTTCACGGGCCGAGCCGTCGCCGGGCTTGACGCAGTAAATCATGCTGCCGATTTCCGTCGCCGCCATATCGGCGTCGGCAAATGTCTCTTTCAGCTTGGCAAAGACGTCTTTCAGCTCCTTGTCGACAGAGGCCGGGCATTGTCCGGCTATGCGGGCCCGTTCTGCCGCGTCGACGGCCTTGGCCCGGCCGACGTATTCCGGGTCGCGGCGGGACAAGGTGAATTCGGCCAATCCCAGCGGATTGGAGCGGTACGACGACGTTTCGCCCGACGGAATCAGCTCGTCTGTCGTCGTCACGGGGTCCATGATCTTCGAGCAGACCTTGACCAGAATGTTGTCGGCCAGGCCTTCCATGTCCGGCCAGTCTTTGATATTCGGCCCGTATACGAGAGCCGCTTCGTCGTCGGCCTGGCCGAAGCCCTGGTATACGCGCGACGCGTAGGACGAGTTGTCGTAATCGTAGGGCTGTTCTGTATAATCATCCATGTAGCCTTCGGCCGACGTGAGAACGCCGCCGTTGGCCGCCGTCGCCGCAATGGAACGGGCGTCCATGAGGGCTACGGCAGAAAACTGGCCGCTGCCCGGCTTCGAGCCTTCGCGGTTCGGGAAGTTGCGCGTCGTATGGCGGATGCTGAAGGCGTTGTTCGCCGGCGTATCGCCTGCTCCGAAGCAGGGGCCGCAGAAGGCCGTCTTGAAAATCGCCCCGGCAGCCAAAAGGTCGGCTACGGCGCCCTTGCGGACCAAGTCCATGTACACGGGCTGGGACGACGGGTAGACGTCGAGGGTAAAGACGCCGTCGCCGCAGGAAGCGTTTTTCAAAATATGAGCGGCAGCCATGACGTTGCCGTAGTTGCCGCCGGCGCAGCCGGCAATGACGCCCTGCTGGACGTGGAATTTGCCGTCAACGACCTTATCCATCAGACTGTAATGGAGGTCGGGATTGCTCATGCGGCCGTTGATGCTTTCTTCCGTTTCATGAAGGATATCGGCCAGATTGGCGTTGAGCTCGTCGATGGTAAAGGCGTTGCTCGGATGCATGGGCATGGCGATCATCGGCTTGATCTTGCTCAAATCGACGTAAATGACGCCGTCGTAGTAAGCCACGTCGGCCGGATTGAGTTCCTTGTAATCCTGAGGCCGGCCGTGCTGGGTCAGGTAGGCCTTCGTATCGTCGTCGGTGCGCCATACTGACGACAGGCACGTCGTTTCCGTCGTCATGACGTCGACGCTGTTGCGGTAATCCGTATTCATCGACGCCACGCCGGGGCCGACGAATTCCATGACCTTGTTCTTCACATATCCATTCTTAAAGACGGCGCCGACGATGGCAATGGCGATGTCGTGCGGACCGACAGCCGGACTGGGCTTGCCCGTCAGGTATACGGCTACGACGCCCGGATAGGCGACGTCATACGTATCGCGCAGGAGCTGCTTGACCAGCTCGCCGCCGCCTTCGCCGACGGCCATCGTCCCCAGCGCGCCGTACCGCGTGTGGCTGTCCGAGCCGATGATCATTTTGCCGCAGCCGGCCATCTTTTCCCGCATGTACTGATGGATGACGGCGATGTGAGGCGGTACGAAGATGCCGCCGTATTTCTTAGCCGCCGACAATCCGAATACGTGGTCGTCTTCGTTGATCGTGCCGCCGACGGCGCACAGCGAATTGTGGCAGTTCGTCAGCACGTAAGGCAGCGGAAACGTTTCCATACCCGAAGCCTTTGCCGTCTGGATAATGCCGACAAAGGTGATATCGTGGGACGCCATGGCGTCGAATTTTATCTTTAAATGGTCCATCGAGCCGGACGTATTATGAGCCTGCAAAATCGAGTAGGCAATCGTCCCCTTGCGGGCTTCGTCCTTATCAGGCGCCTTGCCCGTAAGCTGTTCTACCCGCGCCGCTTCCTGTTCAGGAACGAGCTCCGAGCCGTGAACCAGGTACGCGCCGCCTTCATATAATTGAATCATGTCCAATCCCCCTCTTCATCTGTGCGATGCTGCATTACATTTCTCATGTCGAAATTTATGTAAATAAATTTCATAATATAAAATTTTATCTTCACATACACCATATTATATCATAATTATTCTGGCCCTGACTACCCTTACCCACGGGGTATCCGCGATTATTCGTATTTATTTTTTTCTGTAATCATGCTATAATAACTTATACTTTGCAAAAATGGCTGCGTCTATTTCTACAAAGAATTTTTATAAATATTCTGGAATAATTAGTAACGAAGATATGCACAGTTCGTTTCCGGAAAGAGAGGAATCACATGGACAATAACATCTTTTTGGCCCAATTTTATGGAAAATCACAAAATTATACACAGATTCCCCGCGAATGGTTTTCCAAGTACGGCGTAAAGCGCGGCCTGCGCAATGAAGACCACACCGGCGTCCTCGTCGGCCTGACCCGCATCGCCGACGTCGTAGGCTATAAGCGCGACGCCGAAGGAAACAAGGTAGACTGCGACGGCATCCTCTATTATCGCGGCTTAGATATCCGCGATTTGGCGAAAAAGGAACGCTACAACGGCTACTTGTACGAAGAAGCCTGCTTCCTCCTCCTGTTCGGCTATTTGCCGACGCGGGAAGAGCTGGACGCCTTCTGCAACGTCCTCCAGGAAAATTACGACCTGCCTGACGACTTTTTGGAAATGAACCTCCTGCGGCTGCCGGGAAAAAACCTGATGAACAAGCTGCAGCACTCCCTTATCACCTTGTATAACTACGACGAAGACCCGGACAATACCGACGTATACCAGACCCTGCGCAAGGGCCTCAACATCATGAGCAAGCTGCCGTCCATCGCCGTCTACGCCTACATGTCCAAGGTGCACTATTACAACCGCCAGAGCCTGGTCATCCACTATCCGCGCAAGGATTACTCGACGGCAGAAAACATTTTGTCCATGCTCCGCCTCGACAGCGCCTTTACGCCGAGGGAAGCCCAGCTTCTCGACCTCCTGCTGTTCCTCCACGCCGACCACGGCGGCGGTACGAACTCGACCTTTACGAACGTCGTCGTCTCGTCGACCAATACGGACATCTATTCCAGCATGGCCAGCTCCATCGGCGCCCTGAAGGGCCCGCGCCACGGCGGGGCCAACGTCCGCGTATCCCTCATGATGGAAAATATCATGGACGCCGTCGGCATCAAGGCTACAGATGCCCAGATCAAGGACGTCATCGAACGCATCCTCCGCGGCCAGTTCCGCCATCAGGATAAGCTGATATACGGCTTCGGCCACGCCGTATATACCCTGTCGGACCCCCGTGCCGAAATCATGCGCCACTATTGCGGCCAGTTAGCCAAGGAAAAGGGCATGGAAGATATCTTCAATTTCTACGTGCGCTTCGAACGCATTGCCAAGAAGACCCTGAGCGAAGCAAAGGGCGCCAACATGTGCAGCAACGTCGACTACTACAGCGGCTTCGCCTACCACATGCTGGGCATTCCCCGCGATTTGTACACGCCTCTGTTCGTCATCAGCCGTATGGTCGGCTGGCTGGCCCACAACATCGAGCACAAGCTGTACGACAACCGCATCGTCCGTCCGGCAGCGAAGTATGTCGGCGATTTAATGGATTATATACCTATGGAGGACAGATAACATGAAAACCATTACCGTATTTAAAGGCGACGGCATCGGCCCGGAAATTACCGACGCCGTCCTGGACATCTTAAAAGCAGCCAAGGCTCCCCTGGAATATGAAATCTTCAACGTCGGCGCCGCCGAATACGAAAAGAACGGCGCCCTCATCCCCGACGCCGCCTTCGCCTCCTTTGAAAAGACGCGGGTCCTGCTGAAATCGCCTATTACGACGCCTGTCGGCAAGGGCTTCCGCTCCCTTAACGTCACGCTGCGCAACAAATACGATTTGTACGCCAACATCCGCCCGGCCAAATCGAACGCCGCCGTGCCGACGCCCTTCCCCAACGTCGACATCGTCACCTTCCGCGAAAACACGGAGGACCTGTACATCGGCGTCGAATACAAGATGAACGACGACACGGTCCAGGCCATCAAGCTCATTACGCGCAAGGCCAGCGAACGCATCATCCGTGCCGCCTTCGACTACGCCGTCGCCAACGGCCGCAAGAAAGTCACCTGCGTCCATAAGGCCAATATCCTCAAGATGAGCGACGGCATGTTCCTCGATATTTTCAGGGAAATCGCCAAGGAATACCCGCAGATCGAAAGCGACGACAAAATTGTCGACAACACGTGCATGCAGCTCGTCATGTACCCGGAAAAATTTGACGTCATGGTCATGCCCAACCTGTACGGCGACATCGTATCGGACCTGACCAGCGGCCTCATCGGCGGCCTCGGCCTCCTGCCGTCCATGAATGTCGGCGACGACTTCGCCATGTTCGAAGCCGTCCACGGCAGCGCCCCCGACATTGCCGGCAAGCACATCGCCAACCCGACGGCCTTCCTCTGGTCGGCCTGCATGATGCTGGAATACATCGGCGAAACAGACGTCGCCGCCAATATCCGCAAAGCCGTCGACGCCGTGCTGGCGGAAAACCAAAGCCTCACGCCGGACCTCGGCGGCAAGGCTACGACGGAAGAATACCGCAACGCCGTCATCGCCCACTTAAAATAACATAGACATGAAAAAACAGCCCCTTGGGAATCTTTCCGAGGGGCTGTTCTGTCATCTCGATTTCGATGAGGAAAAGGACGGTATGCGGCTGAGCACATACCGGCTCAAAAGCGTGCAGATGCAGAGGGACAAGACGCACATGACGGCATATTTGGCATAGACGCCGCCGTCCCAGGGCCGCAGCAGCCAGACGACGTGCATGACGACGACCTGATGGATGTAATACACGCCGTACGACAAGGACGACAGCTGCCGTCCCCAAGGCCCGTACGAATCGGCAAACCGCTGGAACAAGGCCGTCAGCGCTATGACGGCCGTCAGGCAGAACAGGCTGTGCAGGACGGCAAAGATTTCGGAATAACAGGCTAGTCCATGCCACTCATAGCCATAGTCGAAGCGAAAGGCCGTATACGCGACGGACAGGACGGCAAAAACTGAGCCCCAGGCCGCCGGCGAAGCGAACTGCCCCTGGGAAAACCATCTGCCGCGCCAGGCATAGGCTCCCAGCCCGAACACGACGAGGTACAAGGGAGCCCGCGTCGGCTGAAAGCACAGGACGTACAGGGGATGAATCCACACGGCATCGTCGTAAAAACGCAGCATAGCCCCCATGGCAACGGCGCACAGGGCGGCGCAGCCGAAAAAGACGTTCAGTGAAAACCGGCCCGGCATTGGCCGCAGCCACGCCGGACACAGACGCCGGCTCAGGTACAGCAGGCCGTACAAGGCCATCAAAAATCCCAGGTACCAATACTGGGCCTGCTGATAAAAAACGCCCCAAAACCATTCTGCATAAAACTGGTAAAACGTCATGGGCACAGCCCGGCTGAGCATGTACAGGTAAGCGATATACGGGGCAATGAAGACCGAGCCGAACAGCCACGGCAGGCCGACGCGCTTCCATTTCGATTTCCAAAAGCTCCCCGTTCCTGCCAGGGACGCCGCGCCGAAATAGCCGGAAATAAAAAACATGACCGGCATGATAAACACGTCGGCCCAGACGACGAATACCGTCGCCGCCAGGGACCGCTCATCGTCCAGCACATACCACCATTCCGGCGCGTAAGCCATATAGGACATGGCGCCGTGAAATACGACGACCAGGGCAATGACCAGGGTTTTCAAGTTGTCCAAGAATATGATGCGACGTCCGCTCATACGATGCACCTCACAGTAATGTTACCCAAAGTATAGCACATACCCCGGAAAAGGGGAAAGGGAGAAGAAAAAGCTTCCGCTTCGTCTTCTCCCTTTGATAGAGGAATCTATATGGATTAGATGAGGTATCAGTAATGAATCGCCCTTACGGTTCTACCTTGGTAACAAAGATCTGCTTGCCGTCCTTAAAGCTCAGGACAACTGCCGATTTGACGGGATCGTGGAACTCGTTAAAGCTGATCTTGCCGCTGACAGCGTTGAATCCGCTGATCTTTTCCAGCGCCGCCTTCACGGTATCTTTATCGGTGCTGTTGGCGTCCTTGATAGCCTGGGCCAAAATCATCATGCTGTCGTATGCCACAGCTGCCGGAGCGTCCGGCTTCTGGCCATAGGCCTTCTGATAATTGGAAACGAAATTCTGGACGACTTCGGACGTATCGTCAGACGAATAGTGGTTGCTGAAGTAGCAGTCGACCAGGTTCGCCGCGCCGGCAATTTCCGCCAGCTTCGTGCTGTCCCAGCCGTCGCCGCCGACAATCGGCTGCGTCATGCCCATTTCACGGGCCTGCTTGATGATCATGCCGACTTCCTGATAATATCCGGGAACGTAGATGACGTCGGGGTTGGCCGCTTTGATCTTCGTCAGGGCCGCCTTGAAGTCTGTATCCTTCTGCAAATACGCTTCCGTCGCTACGATAGAGCCGCCTTTTTTACCGAATTCTTCTTCAAAGAATTTCTGCAGCCCCTTCGAGTAATCGCTGGAGTTGTCGACGTATACAGCCACTTTCTTCGCCTTCAGCGTATCGGCTACAAAATCAGCCATGGCCTTGCCCTGGAAGGTATCGATAAAGGCAGCGCGGAATACGTAAGGCCGTACGTTATGCGTCGCCGGATCGACCGTAATGTCCGGATTCGTGCCGAACGGCGAAATCATCGGTATTTTTTCCTGATCTGCCGTGGCGACGCAGGCCAGGGCGCCGCTCGACGTGTCCGGGCCGACGATGAAATCGACCTGGTCGTCCAACAGCTTCTGCATGGCGTTGGCCGCTTCCGTCGCTTCGCTGCGGTTGTCGGCGTAGCTGACTTCAATTTTCTTTCCCAGCAGGCCGCCGGCGTCGTTGATTTCCTTGACGGCCATTTCGATGCCGTTCTTGGCCGACGTGCCGTACGACGCGCTGTTTCCTGTCAATTCCAGGTTTGCACCGATTTTAATCGTATCACTTGATTCTCCCGAACTGCCGCTGCAGCCCGTCAGCATGACAGCCATCGACGCAACGGCCACGGCAGCCAGCACGCATCTTTTCAATGTACTCATAGTCATAAGGTATCCCTCCTAAACTGTATATATAACATACCTGTAATGGTATATCCGCTGTGACGGGCCTCAGCCGCCCAAATACACCTTCCGCACCTCTTCGCTTTCGGCCAGTGACTGAGCTTCGCCTTCCAGCGAGATATGGCCCGTTTCCAGGACATAGGCGTAGTCGGAAATGGCCAGGGCCATGCGGGCGTTCTGTTCGACCAGCAGCACCGTCGTCCCCATGCCGTGTATTTCCTGCACCATATTGAATATTTCCTTGACCAGGATCGGCGCCAGCCCCATAGACGGTTCGTCCAGGAGGAGCAGCTTCGGCTTGCTCATTAGCGCCCGGCCCATAGCCAGCATCTGCTGCTCGCCGCCGGAAAGGGTGCCGGCCATCTGGTTCATCCGTTCCTTCAGGCGGGGAAAATGGTCGTAAATCATGTCCATGGTCTGGGAAATTTCCTTCTTATCCTTACGGGTAAAGGCCCCCATTTCCAGGTTTTCCTTGACGGACATATCGGCGAAGACCCGCCGCCCTTCGGGACAATGGGAAATCCCCAGCTGCACGATGGATTCGGCGCTTTCGTGCCGCAGCTCCTTTCCCATGAAAGAAATAGACCCGGTCTTGGAGCGCAGCAGCCCGGAAATCGTCCGCAGCGTCGTCGTCTTGCCGGCGCCATTCGCGCCGATGAGGCTGACGACCTGTCCTTCTTCGACGTTCAGGCTGATTCCCTTCAGGGCGTGAATCGCGCCGTAATAGACGTTGATATCCTTTAATTCCAACAGGCTCATGATCACACCTCCTCGCCTAAATACGCCCGGATGACGTCGGCGTTCGACTTGATTTCCTGCGGTATCCCCTGGGCTAAGATTTTGCCGAATTCCAGGACGTACAAGCGTTCGCAGATCCCCATGACCAGGGACATGTCGTGTTCGATCAGTAAAATCGTCAGCTGGAAGCGCTTCCGTATTTCTTCAATCAAGTGCATGAGATCGAGCGTTTCCTGCGGATTCATGCCCGCCGCCGGTTCGTCCAGCAGGAGCAGCTTCGGCCGGGCCGCCAGGGCCCGGGCAATTTCCAGATGCCGCTGCAAGCCGTAGGGCAGGTTGGACGCCAGCTCGTCCTTTTTATCGTCGAGCTTAAACAGCCGCAGCAGCTCGATCGCTTCGCGTTCAATCCGTTCTTCTTCCTTCCCGTACCGGCCGACGCGCAGGATCGCTTCGGCCAGGCTGTAGTTGACCAGGTAATTGCAGGCAATTTTGACATTATCCAATACGGTTAAGTTTCCAAACAGGCGGATGTTCTGAAACGTGCGGGCAATGCCGTGCTGCGTAATTTTATAGGGCTTCATCCCCGTGACGTCGACGCCGTCGAATTCAATGGTCCCCGTCGTCGGCTGATATACGCCGGTCAGCAAGTTGAAGGCCGTCGTCTTCCCTGCGCCGTTCGGCCCGATGAGGCCGACGAGCTCGCCCCGGTTCAATACGATGTTAAAATCCTGGACGGCCTTGATGCCGCCGAAGGATATGGATACATTATTTGTTTTCAGCAACGGGTCCATCGCCGCGTCCCCCCTTCTTCCATTTGGACAGCATCAGCTCGGCCAGCTCCTTATTGCCGAGAATCCCATTCGGACGGTACAGCATGAGTATGATGAGCAGCAAGGCGTATACGATCATGCGGTATTCGGGATAGCTCTGCATTACGGCGGCAATCAAGGTCAGGATAAAGGCGCCGATGACCGATCCGGACAAGCTGCCCAGGCCGCCTAATACGACCATCGTCATGATGTCGAAAGACCGCATAAAGGTAAAGCTCGACGGATGGGCGATGCCGAAGTAATGAGAGAACAGCGCGCCGGCCAAACCGGCGAACATCGACGCAATCGTAAAGGCAAATACCTTGAATTCCGTCGTGTTGATGCCCATGGCTTCGGCTGCAATGGCGTTTTCCCGTACGGCCAGGCAGGCTCTCCCCTGCTTGGAGTGGATGATATTCTTTAAGACGAACAAGGTGACGACCATGCAGATAAACAGCCAGGGAAAGGTCGTATCCCGCGGAATGCCCGACATCCCCGACGCGCCGCCTACTTGCTGTATATTCAAAATGCAGATACGGATAATTTCCCCCATGCCCAGCGTGGCGATAGCTAAATAATCGCCCTGCAGCCGCAGCGTCGGCACGCCGACGAGAAAGCCCAGCAGGCCGGCAGCGGCCGCACCGCCTATGAGGCTGACGATGAAGGGTAGGTGCAGGAATACGGTGCATACGGCCGACACGTAAGCGCCGACGGCCATAAATCCGGCGTGCCCCAGGGAGAACTGTCCCGTAACGCCGTTAATCAGGTTCAAGCTGGACGCCAGCATGACGTTCAGGCAAATCAAAGAGATATTCAGACGCCAAAACGACGATACGATTCGTTCGGCCATCAAAAACTGCAGGACGGCAAAGACGACGACGGCAGCGAGTAAGAATACAGCGTCTTGTTTTCGCAATCGGTTTATCATATTCATCACCTACACTTTTTCTCGTTCATTCTTTCCGAACAGTCCCGTCGGCTTGATGAGCAAGATAATAATCAAAATGGCAAAGGCCGCGGCGTCGCGGAAGGTAGACGAAATAAATCCGCTGACCATGGCTTCGACGACGCCTAGGATAATGCCACCGGTCATCGCGCCGGGAATGATGCCGATGCCGCCGAGGACGGCCGCTACGAAGGCCTTCATGCCCGGCATGATGCCCATGAGGGGCTCGATGGAATTATAGTAAATCCCGACGAGGACGCCTGCCGCGCCGGCTAAGCTCGACCCGATGCAGAAGGTAAAGGAAATCGTCTTGTCTACGTTGATTCCCATGAGCTGGGCCGCGTCGGGATCGTACGAAACGGCCCGCATCGCCTTGCCCATTTTCGTATAGTTCACGACGTACGTCAGAATCAGCATCAGCACGACCGAAATAAGGAAGATGACGATTTGCTGAAACGAAATGACTAAGCCGCCGATGTGGTACACGCTGTTGTCCAGTACGTGCGGAAAGGTCCGCGGCTGCGGCGACAAGACGAGCATCGTCGTGTATTCCAAAAACAAGCTGACGCCGATGGCCGTCGTCAATATGGCGATTTTCGGGCTATGGCGAAGGGGCTTATACGCCAGCCGTTCGACGACCATCCCCAAAATCCCCGTCATGACCATCGCCGCCAGAATCGCCGGTACAAAGGGCAGCCCCATGGCCGTAATCGCAAAAAATCCGACGTACGAGCCGATCATGTAGATATCGCCGTGAGCGAAGTTAATCAATTTCATAATGCCGTATACCATCGTATATCCCAAGGCGATAAGGGCGTAAATGCTGCCTAAGGATATGCCGTTAATGAGCTGCTGCACGAACTGCAGCCATAATGTGCCTTCCATCATGTATTTCCCTCCGTTCCTATGCCGTGTTTCTCTCCGTTCAGAGCAGCTGCTGGCTTATGGTATATCCTTCGTCCAGCCTGTTGATGAATATCCGCCCGTCTCCGGGAGTTCCCTTCGGCTTGGTCTGGCATGCGGAGATAATAGTTTGAATCACTTCCGTCTTATGGTCGTCGTGAACGACGATGTACACCATTTCCTTCGGCAGCTCGTCGTAGGATACGCCGTTTACGATGACGCCCCGCTGTTTCCCTCGTCCCACTACGGGCCAATGGGTCAGGCCGTACAGGCCCTTTTCAGCCAACCCGTCTTTTAAGGCATTCAGACATTCCCGGCGAATGATCGCCTTGATTTCCATCATATCCATGTCCCCCTTTCCCAACGATATTTCCCAAAAAAGAAAGACGGCGCAATTATGTTTTAATAATAACGCCGTCGTCATTTGAAATATTTTATTTTTGGAATGAAATAAGTTTAACACTTAAAAATACAAAAAGCAATTAGACATCTGCACAAACATTTTTAGAAAATCTCTGCACCGCTTAAATATCTAACCCCGACAGGCCATCAAACGTGCGCTCTCCATGCACGCTGCGAGAAGCCCCCGCTATATCATGGCGTCTACCTCACCGAGTACGCCGTCCAGAATATCCATAGCTTCCAAAAGCTGTTCCTTCGTAATGATCAGGGGCGGCGCGACGATAATCATATTTTCGTGTGAATACGTGTAAAATCCCTTGCGGATCAACGACTGCACGATAGAAGCCATCACGCCTTGTTCGTCCTTCCCATACGGCACGAGGGGTTCCTTCGTATTCTTGTCCTTTACCAGCTCGATAGCCGACCATAGCCCGATATAGCGGACGTCTCCAACGCAGGCGTGCTTTTCTTTCAGCCCTTCTTCCAGCTCGCCCAGCACGGCGCCTACGGCGTTTACGTTCTCTAAGATATGGGCCGAATCGTAGTACTTCAGGCAGGCGATGCCGGCGGCACAGGCCAGCGGATGGCCGCTGTACGTCAGGCCGCAGGACAAGACGTGGTCGTCGAAAAACGCGGCGATGTCCTTGGAAACGGCGACGCCGCCCAGCTGCACGTAGCCGCACGTAATGCCCTTGGCAAAGGACACGATATCAGGCTTGACGTTGAAATGTTCAAAGGCGAACATCTTGCCCGTCCGGCACCAGCCGGCCATGACTTCGTCGCAAATCATCATGATGCCGAATTCGTCGCAGATTCTGCGCACGCCTTCCAGATAGCCCTTCGGCGGAATGATGACGCCGTTGGAGCCCGTAATGGTTTCCATGACGATGGCCGCGATGGACGATGGATTTTCATATACGACCTGTTCCCGCAGCTTTGCGAGATAAAATTTCGTCGCCGCTTCTTCGCTGTCAAAGGAAATGGCTTCCCGGTATACGTAGGGGTCGAAAAACTTGATGAATCCCGGAATCCCCGGCTCTAAAGCGTAACGCCGCGGCTCGCCGCTGATATTGCCGGCGCCGAAGGACGAACCGTGATAGCTGCGGTACCGGCTCATGATTTTATAACGCCCCGTATACAAACGGGCCATCTTGATCGCGTTTTCATTGGCGTCGGCGCCGCCGTTGGTAAAAAATACCTTCCCCATGTTGTCGGGCATCCGTTCGATGACCATTTTGGCCAAAATAGCTCTCGGCTCTACGGCAAATCCCGGAGATAAGAAACAATACTTGTCGGCCTGCTCCTTGATGGCTTCGACGATTTCCTTATTGCCGTGGCCGACATTGGCATTGACCAGCTCCGACGACATATCCATATACCGCTTGCCGTCGCTGTCCCATAAATAGATGCCCTCCGCCTTCGTAATGACTAAGGGCTTCAGCCCCTTCTGCTTCGACCACGAATGCAGATTATATTTTAAATCCATATCGCGTATTTCTTGTCCTGTCATGAAATCATCCCCCTGGCGTTATAATACTAAAAAAGCAGCGGCGTTCTTATGGAAAAGCGCCGTTGCTTTTTCTTGGGTTTATTATGTCATAGGCCATACGATAAAACAATATGACAAAACTATAAACTTTGTTGTGTACATGCACAATAATCGAATATATTAAATATTTTCCATTGTATTTTTTGATTTACAAATATTTATCCTAAAGTAAACCTAACAGTTCCCATTCTTTCGAACCGAAGGGTCTCGCATCTCTTTCGCGCAATATGAACGCGGCAGTTCATTAAAGCTAAAAGTGCTGCGTTTGAAATAAATATTCCGTCCGGCCGACGCAACGACCCTTTTCGACATATACGCGGGGGACGCGGCGGCCGATATTGCAGAGCACTTCATGAGGTATCGTCCCTATGATGCGTGCCAGCTCGTCCGCTCCAATATATTCGTTTCCCTGACGACCAAACAACACGCATTCGTCGCCTACGCGCACGTCAGGAATATCGGTAACGTCTATCATGCACTGATCCATGCATATATTGCCGATTTGAGGGACGCGCCGTCCCCGTACCAATACGTCGGCCCGGTTGGACAGGAGGCGGGAATATCCGTCGGCATAGCCTAACGGCAAGGTGGCAACCAAGGTAGGACGACGCGCCCTGAACCTGCGGCCGTATCCTACGGTCTCGCCTTCTTCCAGGCGCTTCACATGGGTAATACAGCAGCGCAGGGACATGACGGGATGCGGTACAAACTTCGGAGGACGCGCCGCACCGAAGGGATTATAGCCGTACTGAATAATACCGGGACGCACCATGTTGCAGAAAAACGCCGGATACGCCAGGACGCCGGCACTGTTGTCGCAGTGACGGAGGCGGAATGACACGCCTTCTTCCCACAGCCAGCGGTACATCTGTGTAAACTGAAAGAATTGCTCCTTCGTGTACGCGCAGGCGTCGTCTGCCGCGTCGTCGGCCACGGCAAAATGCGTAAATATCCCTTCCATCATCACACAGGGCAGGGCCTTGATGCGCTTTATCTCTTCAACGCTTCGTTCCGACAGCTTGTAGCCGATACGTCCCATGCCGCTGTCTACGGCAATATGGAAGCGCACGGTCTGCTGCGTCCGTTCGGCTTCCTGCGAAAAAAGCTTTGCGTCGTCGTAATGAAACACGGCTACATCGATATGATAGCCCACGACTTCCGCTGCGCGCCACCCATCTGTATGTCCCAACACCAAGATAGGGGCCGTAATACCGGCGCGGCGCAGCTCGACGGCTTCGTCCAGACAGGCCACGGCCAGCTGGTCCGCGCCGTTCTGCAAAAACACGCGGGCCATCGCCACGGCGCCGCATCCGTACGCATCGGCTTTGACGACGGCCATAATCAGCGTATGGGCGCCGACAAGACGCCGAATATGCTGCATATTATACGCCGCCGCATCCAAATCGACCTGCGCCCACATAGGACGCCTCGAAAATGATTCAGTACACTGCAATACATCTGCGTTTATGGTTTCGCATATAGCCATAATCCTTCGCACCTCCCATAACCCCGGCCGGGCAAACGCCGTCAGGCCGTCATTTAGATATATGAGCGTATATACGGGCTACGACGCCTGCCGTCACATCGTACGACGTCGCCTTGACGGAAGCCGTCTTCATGACCATCGTCGTAAATTTCTCAATTTCTTCTTCAGACAGCGTGACCGTATCGGGCATGAGATCTTTCATAAATGCTTCGAAGTCATCGGAGCCGGCGAATCCCAGCAATTCCCATACGCGCTGGGCTTTATCGGCCACGGATTCTTCCATGAGCTTCATGTACTGAGGCAGCAGCAGGCCGTTGGCCCGGCCATGCGAAAAACCCCTGTAATACGTCAGGCAATATCCCATGCCGTGTACCAGCGTCGTACCAGCCTGGGAAATGATGATGCCCGCCAAGGTCGAAGCATACATGAGGTCTTCGCGGACGGCATAGGACAGCGTGCCGCGCAGCTGCGTCAGATGAAGGCCGAAAAAGCGCAGGGCTTCTTCAGCCCATACGTCGCTGACAGGCGTCGCATCCTTCGCCATATAGCCTTCTATCGCATGAGACAAGGCGTCGATAGCCGTGTCGATCGTCACGTGTTCCGGTACGCCCATCGTAAAGGACGGATCGGCCAAAGACAGCTTCGGATACAGCATCGGCGATTTGACGCCCTGCTTCGTGCCGGCCTTATGATTGGTCAGGATACTGATTTTCGTCACTTCGCTGCCCGTGCCAGACGTCGTAGGAACGGTGACAATAGGCAGGGGCGGCGCTCCGTACGGCCCTGTAAACAGCATCTCGTCGTCCAAATCATTCGTGCATAATAAGGAGATCACTTTAGCTGCGTCCATAGGCGAACCGCCGCCAATGCCGATGACAAAGTCAACCTGTTCCTTCCGCCCTATCTCCGCGCCGTTCCGCACGGTTTCGACAGATGGGTTCGCTTCTACTTCGTCGAACAGGACCCAGCCGAGGCCTGCCGATTCCAGTACGGCGACGACAGCGTCCTGCGATCCGTTTCGCTTCGCCGAACTGCGTCCCGTAACGATCAGGGCTTTCTTGCCCAGCGCCGCCATATCTGCCACGGATTGGGCAACGCATCCTTTCCCGAAATACAATTTCGTCGGCATTTCATACGTAAACATACCAAACTCCCCCTGCCTATAATGATGATGTATACTATCACGCGCCGATTCATCCGTCTTTCTGTATGGAAAACAGCTTCTTGATTTTCAGCGCGATGAGAATATCCAGCTTATCTTCTTCTTCGTTTAGTTTCTTCCCCGTAATAGTTTCTATCTTATTCAGTTTATACAGCACCGTATTGCGGTGAACCACTTCGTGAACTGCCGTATCCTTAATACTGCAGCGATGAGACAGGTAATATTCCAGAGTCTCCACCAGCGACGAATGATGAGCGGCGTCGTATTCGTCCAGCCCTTTCATCGTATCGTCGTAAAATTGCCGCAGCGTGCCTGGTGAAGGACCGTCCAGCAGCAGCTTATACACGCCGACGCGCTCATATTGTACGACGGGCCGCGTTTCCGAAACGAGAGCCGTCATAGCTGACGCCCGCGTATAGCTTTCAGACAACCGTTCGACAGAAGGTACGGCCGAGCCGACGCAAACCGTAACGGAAAGGTCTCGGCCCAGAAAGTATTCACGCCATTCCCAGGCCCTGCTCCATGCGCTTGATTCGCCTTCGTCCGGCGCTACGCATACCAGAGCGTCGCCGTACGTCAAAACGTGGACGTCGGGCTCGCAAGCACTCATCTGCGCCGCCGCCTCGTCGAGACGGCGGCGTTCTGCCGGACGGACGACGAAAACACGGAAGGCCTTATCGATATCTATGCCGTACGTCCGCAGGGCTCGGCAAGCATTGCCGCACTGGCCCGGATGCATGAGAATAAACAGGAAATATTGGAGAAATTGTTGTTCTCTAGTTTCCTCTTCAATGATAAACTGGCATAAATAACGGGTAATATCAACTAACCGCACGCTCCACGGAATAACGAACAGGGGAAATCCGCGTTGTTCGCAAAACGCCGCGACGGATTTCGGAACGCTGCGTATAAAAGGGCCGATGTTGATCACCAATCCGCTAGCTCTGCTTTTCTGTAACTTCTTGATATAATCCAGCAGCCACTCTTCGCCGTTATAGATACTTCCCGTGCAAAACACCAGTTCCCCGCCGTGTAAAAACAAAGCGGATTCCTTGTTTTCTATAATGTGTATCCACGAAACACGGCTGTCAAAGCCCTGCGTTCCTGTCAGGCACTGCATCTTGTATACTTTCTGACTTTTAGCATATAAAAACCCTACTGTGACAACCACATGTTTCGCCCCCTTAAACGAAAACGAGCACGATGAACAGTGTACACTTCATCGTGCTCGCGTTAAACGCTTTTATGCTTTTGTATAACCGTACTACATTTTCGTAAGTTAGTAAATATCATCGCCAGATTTTCCTAATATATTTTATGTATATGCGTTATAATCTGTAAACATAAAACATTTACACCACGCTTCACGCTGTAACGCCTATGTAAGTATGGTATAATGGAAAAAAATCTATCAGGAGGACACTCATGAATATTACCGTCTTAGGCTGCGGCCGCTGGGGTGCTTTCCACGCCTGGTACGCCGACCGCATCGGCCACACCGTCACCTTATGGGGCCGCCCGTCGTCCCGCAATCTGGAAACCCTTCGCTGCACGGGAAAAAACGAATACCTGACCTTGCCCTCGTCTATCGCCCTGACCGATGATTTGGCCGACGCCCTGCATAAGGCCGACGTCTGCATCATTTCCATCAGCGCCCAGCAGCTCCGCGCCTTCGCCGGACAGCTTCGGGAAACGGAATTTTCCCCATCCCTGCCTTTCGTCCTGGCCATGAAGGGCCTTGAAATCGGCAGCGGCAAGCGCCTCACGACAGTCATGGAGGAAGAGCTGGGGCCCGACGTGCAGACCGCCGTCTGGGTCGGCCCGGGCCACGTACAGGACTTCGTCGCCGGCATGCCGAACTGCATGGTCATGGCCTCCCGCGACATGGACCTGACGCGCCGCCTCGTCGACGTCTTCACCAGCCCCCTCATCCGCTTCTACTACGGACAAGACCTTTTGGGCATTGAAATCGGGGCAGCTGCCAAAAACGTCATGGGCATCGCCGCCGGCATGCTCGACGGCGCAGGCCTTACGAGCCTCAAAGGGGCACTCATGGCCAGAGGCACTCACGAGCTGTCCGTCCTGATTAAAAAACTGGGCGGCAATGCCATGACCGTCTACGGCCTCAGCCACTTAGGCGATTACGAAGCGACGCTCTTTTCGGCCCACAGCAACAACCGCCGCTTCGGCGAAGATTTCATCCAAGGAAAACCGTTTCATAAGCTGGCTGAAGGCGTTTATACAACAGAGGCTCTCGTAGACCTTTCCAGACAAGTCGGCGTCGAATTGCCCATTACGCAGGTCCTGTACAGCATCGTCAAGCTCGGCAAGGACCCCCACGCCATGCTGGAGCAGCTCTTCCTGCGCTCCACCAAGGCCGAATAAGCCTACTCCATAAACCCCTTCCCCTGGTGAATACAGTCGATGGCCTGCTGCAGCCGTGCCAAGCCTTCCTGTAGTTCCGGCAGATTCCAGGCGTAAAACCGCGGCAGCATCCATTGGGACGTCAACATGATGTAGTGTATATACGTCAGGATATCTTTGATTTCCTCCCGGTTATGCCGTGCCGCAAAGGTCACGTTGTTATGCAGTATCTGGCTGCATTTCGAGTCGATTTTCGAAAGACTGCGGTTGAACTGGACGATATCCGTAGAGACGCTGCCTTGTATGAGCTGATTAAAGTCCCCCAGTACGTAATACCGCGTCAGGCGGTTGCAGCGGGAAATCTCCCATCGCTCCATGAACTGCCGCTTATACGAGTCGGCCTTCCGGCGCAGCGACGCCCCTTCCCGGCTGTCGCCGGCCGTATAGGCTTCCATAGCGTTGGACTCGAAGTTCAAATACCACAAATACCATTCATAGGTCCGTCCCTTGGCGCATAAATTCGCCAGGTCGGCGTATTTCTCCAAGGAAGACCGCAAAATACAATACAAGGGCCGCAAATCAAAATAATCGATATCGGACATGCACTTGGCCAAAAAAGAGATCGTCGAATAATCGGCAAATATGGCATGATACAGCCAAAAGGGATAATCCTGCAACATCAGCGTGCCGTTGACCGACAGGGAACGGGCCTCATGGGCAATCTTCCCTATCTTCGCCGCCGCTTCGTCCATATAGTGATTCAACGCATAACTGGTCCGCATAGCCAGCCTCCTTATCTCGTAATTCGTATCTCTATTGTATCACACACAAAAAACGACACGAAACACAGCAGGGGAAGATCCCCCATCCCTGTGTATCGTGCCGTTTCCTCTATGCCGCGCTACCGCAGTTCATTCTTATCTTCGCCGATGCGCGTGCCGTCCATAAACTTCATCGCCGTCGGCTCCCAGGTGACCTTGAGGTCGCTGAGAGGAGAATCATAGGCTTTGACTTCTTTTTCGTTCGTGTCGTTTATATCAGTGTAAATCGTATCGGTCCTCGTCACGCCGGCCATGACGGGCATCGTGTCCAGATAATCGGCGCGGAACAATTCATTGCCCGACGCATCGGAAACGACGAACCGCCCTTTGAAGGTCTGAATATCGTTTTGCGATACGTTGGCAATGGAAATATCGAACTGTATCTGAGGATGCATGCGTCCGGCCGAGGCGTTCTGGTCGAGGCTCACCTTATCGACGACGGATACCTGCAGCGTTTGGTTCATCTGCTCCCGGTCCTTTTCAACCTGAGCCTTCCACTTGGCGTACACGTCGAGTATTTCGCCGACGGTCTTTCCTTCATAGGCCTTCTGATCTCGCGATTTAGCGAGGGATTGGAAAAATTCCTGCTGGTCCTTCGTCAGCGACGTATCGGACTGAATCTGTTTGACGATTTTCGACGATTCGCTGGAATGCCATACGATAGATTTCGTATCCTTCGAGCCGCATCCCGATGTCAGCATGACCGCAATCAGTGCCGCCGCCAGCCATTTTTTGTTCTTCATAACGCTTCATCCTTTCCCTTATAATAATTCAAACACAGACAGCGGATCGGCTTTGATCATCGGTATGATATACAAGACCGATATGCCCGTCATAAACGATATAAGGCCGACGATACAAAAGCCCAATCCTAAGACAACATAAAAAATACGCATTCCCGTCGTTCCGCCTGTATGTCCGGCAACATTGCGGGCCCGGCTGTTATTGACAAACCATGACCACTGCTTGACGGCCCCTCCTATGGAATACAGGCCGAGGGCCAGAAATAGTATGTCGCCGTAATCATGAAAAAATGCAATAATGGCGTTGTCCATTCCCCCACCTCCTGCCTACGGCATCTTCACGAAGCAAATTTCCTCATCTCTTAATATTATTCTTTTTTTTTTGAGATACCTTCTTTTTTATGTAAAATCTATGTATATGATAAAATATTATACAAGGGAGGCCCTCCTATGCTGTCCGAACAAGCCCAAACCGTACTATCCGTATTACAAACTGCCCATATAGAATACCATGTGAAAGAACACATTCCCGTCTACACCATAGACGAAATGTCCGCCCTGCACCTCCCCGACGGCGAGGCCGTAGCCAAAAACCTGTTTCTTCGCGACGATAAGAAGAGGACATACTACCTTGTCGTCATCCGTCAGGAAAAGACGGCCAACCTCAAGGCACTGCGGCAGACGCTGGGCTCGCGCCCTCTGAGCTTCGCCTCTGAAGACGACCTGTGGAAGTACCTGAAGCTGACCAAAGGAGCCGTCACGCCCTTAGGCGCCCTGAACGACGAAACACAGTCGGTCGTCGTCGTCTTCGACAAAGACTTTATGGGAAACCAAATCGCCGTCCATCCCAACGACAACAGGGCCTCGGTCTGGATGCAGGCAGACGACCTAATCCGCCTCATCAAGGCGCACGGCAACCCCGTCGTCATCGCCGAGATATGACGGAGATATTAAGATAACATACGATACGACAAGAGAGGCAGGAGATCAATTCTCCTGCCTCTCGTTTTATATGCGTATGCTATTCTTCCGCATCTTCTTCTTTTTCTTCCGGTTCCTGCCGTGTGACGAGGATTTTGTCGACGCGGAGGTTGTCCATATCCATGACTTCAAAGGTAAATTCGTTCCAGACGTATGTATCTGTCTCCTTAGGAATGCGGCCTACGCCGTAGGTGACAAAGCCGGCCAGGGTCTTGTACAGGTCGTCTTCCTCGCCGGGAAGGTCGTCTTCCAACTCGAAGAAATCCTTGAATTCTTCGATGGTCAGCAGGCCCTCCATGAGCCATTCGTTGGGGCCGCGCTGGATGATGCGGTTGTCATTTTCCTTCTTTTCCTTTTCGCCTGACGGCATGCTGCCTACGAGCTCTTCCAGGATGTCGTGGAGGGTCAGCAGGCCGCTGAAGTTGCCGTATTCGTCGAGGACGGCCGCTTCGTGGACGCTGTGCTCGCGGAAGACCGGCACGACCTTCATGATATCCATCGATTCGGGCACGAAGACGGGCTTCTGGACGCTCGATTCGACGAGGGATTTCATGGTCACGGTTTTCCCGGAATGGACGGCGTCGTAATATTTTTGGAAGACCATGTTGACCGAAACCATGCCGAGAAATTCGTCGAGCGAGCCCCTGCCTACGGGCAGGTGGATGTGATTGAAAGCGATCATTTCATTCATAATCGTCTCGTCGGGATCTTCTACGTCAATCCAGTCAACCTGGGTGCGGTTGGTCATAATATCGCTGACGTTCATATCGGCCAGGCGGAATACGCGGTCTACCAGCTCGGGCTCTTCCTTTTCAAAGGCCCCCAATTCCGCGCCCTGCTCCAGAAGGATTTTGATTTCCTCTTCCGTTACGGGCTGCACCTCCGGCTTGCCCATGCCGATGACCTTCGTCACCAAGGCCGTCGAAGCCGACAGAAACCAAATGAGGGGCGTACTGACCGTGCAGAAATACAGCATCGGCCGGGCCAGAAAGCAGGCGATGGCTTCAGGCTTGTTGATGGCGATGCGCTTCGGCACGATTTCCCCTAAAATGATGGTCAAATAGGTAATGACGGCGACGATAGTCGTCAGGCTGACGCTGTAGGCATAAGGCTCCAGGCCGGGAATCATGGCCACGTACTGCGACATGGGGCCGGCCATTTCCGTACCGCCGTATACGCCCGTCAGCAGGCCCATCAGGGTGATGCCGAACTGTACGGCCGAAAACATCTTATTCGGGTTTTCCCGCAGCTTCAGGACGATTTTCGCCGACTTGCTGCCCTCTTCGGCCATGGCCTCGAGCCGCGGCTGATGGCAGCTGACGATGGACATTTCCAGCAGCGAAAATACGCCGTTGCCAAAAATCAGCAATAATATGACGATGCACTCTTTCCCTAGGGAAACTTCCAAAACAAATCACGTCTCCTTTAATACGCAAAAAATAATTTTTTAGTTTATATTATATCGTGTTTTTCCCATTCCTACAAGCGCAGCACAGCATGGGACACAAGGAAGGCCTCATGCCGAAATATTCCGCTGAAATGCTGCCGAATAACGGCCCGATACCTTGCCCGGCCGTCATCGTGACTTGCAAAGTACGCAGACATAGGCCGACTTTATTCACGTATCAATTCGTTGTCGCACGATCCGGTCTGGGCATACTGGCGAAGATTCTGAATCGTCGTTTCGCATAAATTATAATCAGCCTGATCCGTATAGAAAGCCGTATGAGCCGTAAATATGACGTTTTCGTAAGACAGCAGTTTTCTAATATCGGAAGCGACGTCTTTTTGAGATCCCGACGATTTTCGCAGCGCTCCTTCTCCTTCGATCACGTCGATTCCTAACGCGCCAATCTTACCGCTGTGAAGGCCCCGCAGTACGGACTGCGTGTCAAATAAAGGGCCTCGGGCGCTGTTGACAAGGACGACGCCGTCTTTCATAGCCTGAATGGCCTCGTCGTTTACCATATGGTAATTCTCTTTCGTGTACGCGCAATGGAAAATGATCACGTCGGCCTTAGCGTATAATTCGTCCAGCGTCACATAGGATGCATACTGGCGTACGTCATGGTTCTCGTAAATATCGTAAGCCAGGATAGCTTTAGGATGAAACCCGCTCAAACACTGTATCGTCGTATATCCGATACGGCCGGCGCCGACGATGCCTACGACCATATTGCGAAGTTCCCGCCCTTGCAATCCCGTCGTAGTAAAATTGCCATGTTCTATACGCAGTATCTGCGTCCGCAGCTTGCGAAGAAGGGCCAGCACGATCATTACGGTGTGTTCCGATATGGCGTTGGGCGAATATCTCGGCACATTGGCCCCTTTGATGCCGTACCTTTTCATCGCCTCTATATTGAGATGATCGTAACCGGCGCTGCATGTCACGACGTATTTGACGCCGCTCTCGGCCAGAGCCTTATAAAAGGGTTCATCTTCCTTATGATCGCTGTAATAAATAAGGCCTTCGCACTTCGCCTTCTTAACCTTTTCTATCGTATCCAACGCCGCTTCGCAAGGCAGGCCGATTAACTCTATATCGTCATCGTCGCATCCAAGGCGTACATACGGCTCAAATCTGGCTGCGCCGCCTCTCACGTTGCGGAAAATTCCCACTCTCATAGCATTCACGTCCTTTCTGCCAAACGGCGCATTGAAATACGATATACCAATAGATTTCATACGCCGTCGTATCATATGATATGGTATTAGACAGGTTCCTTTTCGTTATATCACAAGAAAGGCATCGTTTCAAATTCTCATATGTATTTCCATTCTCTTTACCACTATATAGAAATCGTATAGAAATGTATTCAATATTGTCTTTTTGTTATACGAAATTGGGTGCATTACGCTATCCATGCTATACTGGGAGACAGCTTTGATGTTGAACACTCAGCTTTCATTACTCGTTGCGGCCCGCTGGAGGACAGCCTTGTCATACGTCGCATACAAAATCATGACGCGCGCCAGTCCGTCGTATTGACATCGGCCCAAACGGTCTCAGACAAACGCTAATTGACAAAGGATTTTTTGAACACCTGAATCTTTCGTTACTGCGCATCTCCGGAATACCTTCTCATTCCCTGATACGATCACGACAGGATACCCCCTTTTAGAGAACTATCATCTGAAGATGCGCCAACTTGTTTTTCTTATATAGAGGAGCTGCCGCGCTTTTGCACGCGGCAGCTCCTCTTATAGTATTGAAAAAACAGAGCGGAATGCG
Source organism: uncultured Megasphaera sp. (assembly GCA_900554215.1). Taxonomy (GTDB): domain Bacteria; phylum Bacillota; class Negativicutes; order Veillonellales; family Megasphaeraceae; genus Megasphaera. The sequence goes on along the minus strand of USGG01000002.1, from coordinate 33,296 downwards.
ATGACTATTCCGCTCTGTACCTATGCATAGGATATAACGATTTACCGCCAGGGCCCGACACCGATGCCGATGCCGCCGCCATGATGCCAGCCGCTGCCCCATCCTACGCCGATACCAATGCCGACGGAGGGGCTCATGCCTCTGTCGCGGCCGTCGTCGGCCGTATCGATAATGGAGACGGTTTCCGTAAAGGTGCGCGTCGCCGAGCCGATCTTCAAGTCGACGACGATGTCCGTCTTGCCGGCGCTGACGGGGACGATATTCATTTTATTGGAGATTTGCGCCACGTTGGCGTTCAAGCTGGTCAGCTTGATGTCGTAGGGGAGCATGCCCGGCACGTGAACCCGGATGATGCCGTAGCTGCCCAAGGCGATTTTCTTGGGATAGACGACGATTTCCGTCTTTTTCAGCAGATTTTCTGCGCTGCCGTAAATCATCACCGCGTCGCCTGTCGGGTCGAGACGCCATACGCAGCTTTCATCCTTGGCGAAGAAGTAATTTCCCTTCTGAACGTGCGTATTCGTATCGTAGGCTTTGACGTGATAAAAATAGTCGTGAGTCAGCTTCTTTTCAATTCGGAAATAATAGTCTCCCGAAAGGCCCGACGCCTCGGAAGGAAGATTTTGCAGAAGGGCTGTAATCTTATCATACGTACTGCCCTTCGTAATGTAATAGTCGTCCAATGTTTCCATACGGACCGACGGGTCGATCTGTACGGCTGCCCCTGCCGGCGCGGCGGCAAAGGCGGAGAAGCTGCCTAAGCAGCACAATACGCTGAGTACTAACGCAGGCCATTTCATACAAAATCCCTCCTTTAACGAAGCATAGAATTACCGTTTCATGCAATGAATACCTTCCAGACGGTTCAGCGCTTCATAGAGCGTTTCGTCCTTGACGGCAAATTGAAGGCGGACGAGGTTGTGTACGTCTTCGTGGAAAAAGGTCGAGCCGGGCACGAGGGCTACGCCCAGTTTCCGGATCAAGTCCTCGCAGAAGGCCGTATCGTCGTCGTAGCCGTATTCCGAAATATCCATCATCATGTAAAAGGCCCCCTGAGGCACGTTGTGGGGAATGCCGATGGCGTCGAGGCCCTTCATGACGATGTCGCGCTTCTTCGTATATACTTCCCGCAGCCCTTCGTAATAGGAGCGGTCGAAGCCGAAGCTGGTCACGGCCGCTTCCTGGAGGGGGCTCGGCGCGCTGATGGTCATGAACATGTGGAGCTGCCGCAGCGCCGCAGCCAGATGAGGCGGCGCAAAGAGATAGCCGACGCGCCAGCCCGTAATCGAATAGGTCTTGGACAAGGAGCCGCACGATATAGTCCGTTCGTACATGCCCGGCAAATTGGAAAAATACGTATATTCCGTCGGCTTATACACGATGTGCTCGTATACTTCGTCGACGATGGCGAAGGCGTCGTATTTCTGCACCAGGCCGGCAATGATTTCCAGCTCGGCCTTAGAAAATACCTTGCCGCAGGGATTGGACGGATTGCAGAGGATGATCGCCTTCGGACGCTGCCGGAAGGCGTCTTCCAGCACGTCGGCGTCGAAGGTGAAGTCCGGCTGGCGGAGAGGCACGTAAATGGGCTCGCCGCCGGCTAGCAGCACGTCCGTGCCGTAGGCTTCGTAAAAGGGCGAAAATACGACGACCTTATCGCCCGGGTCGACGAGGGCCATCATTGTCGTCATCAGGGCTTCCGTGCCGCCGCAGGTGACGATGACTTCCTGTTCCGGGTCCAGCGTCTGGCCGGCGAAGGTCCGGCGGTAGTTCGCCAGGGCCTGCCGCAGGTTCTGGGCGCCGCTGTCTATACTGTATTGGTGCGGCCCCTGAGAGGCTATATCCTTCAGGCGGTTCCGCAGGGCTTCCGGCGGGGGAAAATCGGGAAAGCCTTCCGATAAATTAATCGCCTCGTACCTTTCGGCCATGTGGGAGATTCTGGCAATGGCCGATTCGGAAAACAAGGAAATTCGTTTCGATATGTTCGGCATAGACACATCCTCCTATAAGTCCAGATTCCGCACCTTCTTGGCGTTTTCCTGAATGAATTGACGGCGCGGTTCGACCTTGTCGCCCATGAGGACGGAGAAAATGCGGTCCGCTTCTACGGCGTCTTCCAGGTGGACCTGGAGCATCGTGCGGTTCTGGGGGTCCATCGTCGTTTCCCAGAGCTGCTCCGGATTCATTTCGCCGAGGCCCTTATAGCGCTGAACGACGACGCTGCTGTCGCGGCCCAGCTCGTCGAGCTTGGCGTTCATCGCTTCGTCCGTGTAGTAATACCAGACCTGCTTTCCCTTGCGCACCTGATACAGGGGCGGCTGAGCGATGTATATATGGCCTTCCGTAATGAGAGGCTTCATAAAGCGGTAGAAGAACGTCAGCAGAAGCGTGCGGATATGGGCTCCGTCGACGTCGGCATCGGTCATGATGATGATCTTGTCGTAGCGCCGCTTGCTGATGTCGAATTCTTCGCCGATGCCCGTGCCGAAGGCCGTAATCATGGAGCGGATTTCTTCGTTGGCCAGGATCTTGTCCAGACGGGCCTTTTCGACGTTGATGATCTTGCCGCGGAGCGGTAAGATAGCCTGGAATTTCCGGTCCCGGCCCTGCTTTGCCGAGCCGCCGGCCGAATCCCCTTCGACCAGATAGATTTCCGTCATAGCTGCGTTCTTTTCCGAGCAGTCAGCCAATTTTCCCGGCAGGCTGCTGATTTCCAGGGCGTTTTTACGGCGCGTCAAATCCCGGGCATGGCGGGCGGCCTGACGAGCTCTGGCTGCGGAAATAGCCTTGTTGACAATAGACTTGGCTTCGCCGGGATGCTCTTCGAAGAACTCCTTCAATCCGTCGGACACGATGTTGTCGACGATCCCCTTGACCTCGCTGTTGCCCAGCTTCGTCTTCGTCTGCCCTTCGAACTGCGGTTCCCGTACCTTGACGCTGACGATAGCCGTCAGGCCTTCGCGCACGTCTTCGCCGGACAGGTTTTCTTCCTTGTCCTTCAGCAGTCCTGCCGTACGGCCGTAGTCGTTGATCGTGCGGGTCAGGCCGGAGCGGAAGCCGCTCAGGTGGGTGCCTCCTTCTTCCGTAAAGATGTCGTTGACGAATGTCAGGATATTTTCACTGTAGCCGTCGTTGTACTGCATGGCGATGTCCACGAGGACCTTGTTCTTTTCGCCTTCCAGCGTAATGACCGTCGGGTTGACGGCTTCCTTGTTTTCATTCAGAAATTCCACGAAGGACGTGAGGCCCCCTTCGTAGCAGTAGACTTCGCTGCGCCCTTCGCCGCGCTTATCCGTCAGGGTAATATGCAGGCCCTTGTTCAGGAAGGCCAGCTCGCGGAGACGCGTCTTCAGCGTGTCGAAATCATAGGTCGTGTCGGGGAAAATGTCCGCGTCGGGCTTAAAGCTTACCTTGGTGCCCGTTTCTTCGCCCCGTTCCATGGGACGAATTTTTTTCAGCGGTTCCGCCGTCAGGCCCCGGGCAAAGGAGATGTTCCACAAATACCCGTCGCGCTTGACTTCGACCTTCGTCCACAGGCTCAGGGCGTTGACGACGGATATGCCGACGCCGTGCAGGCCGCCGGAAATGGGATAGCCGTCGCCGCCGAATTTGCCGCCGGCGTGGAGCACCGTCAGTACGACTTCGACGGCAGGCTTGCCGATCTTATGCATGGCTACGGGAATGCCGCGGCCGTTGTCGACGACGGTAATGCTGTTGTCAGCTTCAATCGTCACTTCAATGTGCGTGCAGTATCCTGCCAGCGCTTCGTCGATACTGTTGTCGACGACTTCATATACTAAATGATGGAGACCGCGCAGAGACGTGCTCCCTATATACATACCAGGACGCTTGCGAACGGCTTCCAGGCCTTCCAGGACCTGAATCTGTTCCGCGCCATAATTTACTTTTTTATCTTGCGGCATGCAGCAATTCCTCCTCTTCAAACATACTTAACATCTTATTATACAGCAAATCCCCCTGGGATAGCTAGTTTACAATCGCTGCACGGGCCCCTTTGACGAAAACAGCCGCTTGTACCGCCCGATAATCGTTTCCAGCGTAATGGGCGAAGCGTAAATGCATTCCTCCGTTACGATGTAGCAGCGAATCTGCCCTTCGTCCATGCCGTCGAGCAGCACGAGGGGGCGGTAATACTGCCGCAGCGGGTTCGACTTGTTCATCTTTCGCGGATGGGCCTTGAACATCGCGACAATGCGGCGTATATCAATCATTTTCTGTCCGCCTATGTGAAGATACATCGCTTTTTCTCCTGTATTTTTCCGTTAAATTGCGAATAAACGCGTCGGTCATCTCCGTCGGGTTCCGCCGCGTAATCAGCAGGGCCAGCATCATATCGTCTTCCGGCGTGTCGCAGCCGTGGTAAATGCGCTCCATGTATTTATAAATGCACTCGCGCCGCACCTCGTTGTACAATTCCTCGTACAGCCGTCCCTCGTCTCCGATCATGCCGTAGGCCTTTAGTTCGTCCAGCGTCAGCCAGGGCATGTCCATAACCGTGGCATAGACGGCTTTTTTCTTTTCCTGACGTGCCCGGAGCCGGCAGAGGAAGCACAGCTCCTCGCCCTTTTCCAGCCACCGCCCGCACGACGGGCACTGCCGGACTCCTGCTGCCTGGTACGCCGTCTGCCGTTTCGCCTGGGCGAAGCGCAGCTGGGCCATTTTTTCCTGGATGGCCTCGGGAAGGGCCGCCGTCTCCTGCCGGATGCGACGCACCGTTTCTTCTGAAAGCCGCGCGTTTCCCACGCGGACAGCGAAGCCTTCCTCTTCTTCTCCGGCAGTATTGGCGTACGTAACGGCTGGGGGCTTTCGGCCGCTCCGCACGAAGCGGATATCCGTGACGAAGGGTTCCTTGATATACTCGTTGATGGCCTCAATGATCTTTTTCTTGTACATGAACAGCTGGTTCATCCATACGGAATTCAGCACGGCTACCTGTACGACTGACTCGTCGAAGCCCTGAATATAGGAGTATTTGGCAATTTGAGGGCCGACGATGGTCTTCCAGTCCAGCTTCGCCTGATACAGCTTATAGGGGACGAGAAGCCGGTTCCGTTCCAATATTTTGGGAATGGAAAGGCCGGCCTTCTCCATCTTATGATTCCGTTCCTCCATGGGATATTACCTTTCCCTGCGCGATGCAGATATGACAGCAGCCGGCCATGGATTCGAAAATCAGCGGCTCTGTCGTCGTAATAAAGGTCTGTATCCGGCCGCGCACAAAATCCAGCAGGGCCTGACGGCGGCCGGCGTCGAGCTCGCTCATCACGTCGTCCAGCAGCAGGACGGGATACTCGCCCGTCTCGGACTTCATATATTCCAGCTCCGACAGCTTGAGGGCCAGAACGGCCGTCCGCTGCTGCCCCTGGGAGCCGTATTTTTTTAAATCGGCTCCGCCTACGGCCAAGGCCAGGTCGTCCCGATGAGGTCCTATCGACGTGGACATGCGGTATATGTCGTCCTGCCGGTGCTCCTGCAGCAGGTCGTAGTACCGCTGAGCGTCGGTAATGCCTCCCGCCCCGTCGCCGTAGGGCTGTACGTAATCCATCGTCAGCAGCTCCGAGCCGCCCGTCAGGCGGCGGTGAATGACACCGGCCAGAAAGCTCATCTTCCGCAGGGCGTCGAGGCGCCTCCGCACGATTGCGGCGGCGAAGGATGCGATCTGCCGGTCCCATTCCTCCAACGACGCCCCGCCTTCGTACTTCATCTGCTTCAACAGCAGGTTCCGCTGCGATACGGCCCGGTTATACTGCAGCAGCAGGCGGTAGTAGGCCGGGTTGACCTGGGATATTTCCATATCCATAAACCGCCGCCGCAAGGACGGGCTGCCCTTGATCAGCTGCAGGTCTTCCGGTGAAAACAAGACTTCGTTCAGCGTCCCTACCAATTCTTTCTGGGGGACCTTCGTCTCGTTGACCCATAATTCCTTTTTGCTCGTCTTCGATAAGATAACCTTGATCTGCTGGGCGACGCCGCTGCGGACAAAATCCAGGATGACGCTGCCTTCGCCGCAGTCCCATTGAATCAAGTCCATGTCGGCTATCCCCTTATAGGATTTCCCTATACCTCCCAGGTACAGGGCTTCCAGCAAATTCGTCTTACCTTGTCCATTCTGGCCGTACAACAAGATAATAGACTTGGGAAAGGTTATCGTTTCCTGTGTATAATTTCTGAATTGATGAAGCCGTACAGACTGTATATTCATACTTATGCACCAACGATTTCATACGTCCCGATGCCCTTGATTTCTACGATGTCGCCGACATGAAGCTTTTTCCGCTTTGCCGAGCACAGTTCGCCGTTGACGAAAATCCGCTGTTCGTCCAGCAAAAAGCGGATTTCGCCGCCGCTCTGCAAGATGCTGGCCCACTTTAAAAACTGGTCCAGCTGTATCATTTCCGTTTCAATTTTTACTTTTTCCATTATTTTGTCCTCATCGGCGTCACGACGAATACGCTCGCTTCGTTCCCTTTATCCTGTACCAGCATGGGGCTGTTTTGCCGCGTATTTAACACAACTTCGTCGTCGTGGCAGTGTTTTAAAATATCTAAAATAAACTTGCCGTTAAAGGAAATTTCCAACGGCTCCCCGGTCATCTGGCAGGCTACGTAGTCTTCGATGGTACCGTAGTCGGGGTTCTGGCTCATGAGATGAATTTCCCCGTCGCCGAATACGAAGTTGATGACGTTATACTGAGCGTCTTTGGCGACGATGGAGGCCCGTTCGACAGCTCCCGTAAATTCGCTGCGGCCGACGGTGATGCTGCACTGGAAGTCCGTCGGGATGACGCGGCGGTAGTTGGGGAATTCCCCTTCGATCAGGCGGGTGCGGATGTAGACGTTGCCGAACTTAATGGCTAAATAGCTGCGGACCGCCGTAATTTCCACCGCTTCAGGAATGTCCGTCGGCAGCTGGCGGGAAATTTCCGTGAGCAGCCGGCTGGGAATGACGGCCTGGAGAGGATTTTCAATCGGACTATCCAGGGGCGCCGTCTTCAGCGCCAGCCTGTGGGTGTCCGTAGCGACCATGGAAATGGTATCGCCCTGAACGTCCAGATAGGTACCCATAAAGATGGGCCGGGCTACGTCCGTCGCGCAGGCGTAAGACGTATTGTCGATGAGATCCTTTAATACGACGCTGGTCGTCGTAAAGTGGGAGTAGCCGTTTTCCAAAATTTCCACTTCGTTGAAGTCGTTGGGATTCATGGTCAGGCATTCGAATTTCAGTTTGCCGCCTTTAATGATCATCTGCGTATCAGCGTCTTTTTTGGTGATTTCGATTTCGTCGCTGGGAAGCTTGCGCGTCAGCTCCATTAAGTATGGGTTAGCAATAAAAGCTTCGCCTTTTTCTTCGATGATGCCGGGAACAATGGTTTTGATTCCCATGTCGTAGTCATTGGCTTGAAATTCGATTACGTCGTTCATGGCCTTGATGAGCAGGCCGTTTTCCGAAGTCAGGTTGTTGTTTTTATTCTGGGCGACCTTTTGTACAGTCTGAAGGCCTTTGTTTAAATCTTCTTTTTTTAAGATAAGTTTCATGGGCGTATCCCCTTTTCTGCGTTTAGTTTTTTAATTGAAGTAAGTTAAAAGAGTAGAAGTCGTAGTAGTAGAGGGTGTGGATAGTGTGGAAAACTTGGGAAAACTCTGAATTTTCAGCTATGCACAGCTGTGTATAACCTGTGTATAATTTATGCTTCCCTATCCACAAATTCACTTTTTTTCCGCAAATTTTCGCTGTCCACAAACTATCTACACGCTATGCACTTACTTGTCCACGTCTAAAATCTTCTCTTTCAGCCGCTCGATCATTTCCTTGAAGGTGTCGCTGTCGTTCATCATCTTGGTGATTTTTTCGCAGGCGTGCATGACCGTCGTATGATCGCGGCCGCTGAAGGCCGTGCCGATATGAGGATACGTATTCCCCGTCAGCTCGCGGCATAAGTACATGGCTACCTGCCGGGCCAGGGCAATATTTTTCGTCCTCTTCTTGCCCATGAGCTCGTTGTAGTTTACGCTGTAAAACCGGCAGACCGAACTGGTGATTTCGTCGATGGTGATGTACTTCTTTTCTTCCTTTTCCGCAACCAGGTATTTCAAGGCCCGCTGCGTCAGTGACAAAGTCACGTCGTTTTTTTCGATGGAAGCCATAGACAGGACGTTGTTGTACGCGCCGTACAGGTCGCGGATATTGTCGCTGACGTTGGCGGCGATGTAGTTGATGGCGTCCTTGTCGATATTGATTTTTTCCTTCTGAGCCCAGGTCCGCAGAATCGCCGTCCGCGTTTCCAGGTCCGGCGGCTCGATGCCCGTCACCGTGCCGCTCTGGAAGCGCGAGCGCAGGCGGTCTTCCAGGCTTTTAATATCCAAGGGCGGCCGGTCGCTGGTAAATACCATCTGCTTTTGGCCCTGATAGAGTTTGTTGAAGGTATGGAAAAACTCTTCCTTCGAGCTGTCCTTGTCGCCCTGTCCCAAAAACTGGATATCGTCGACGAGGAGGACGTCGATGTTGCGGTACTGCTGGCGGAAGTTTTCCGTGTTTTTGTCCTGAATAGCCTGGATGAAATCGTTGACGAAATCTTCACTCGTAATGCAGCGCAGGCGCATGTGGGGGAAATTTTTCAGAATCTGGTGGCCGATGGCGTGCATGAGGTGGGTCTTGCCCAGGCCGCTGCCGCCATATATATATAAGGGATTATATTTTCGGGCCGGCGCTTCCGATACGCTGACGGCAATGGAATAGGCAATGCGGTTGCTGTTGCCGACGATGAAGTTGTCGAAGGTATAGTTGGGAATGAGGTTATCTTCCGTCGTCGGTTCTTCCGGCGGCGGCGAGATGGATTCGTTCGCTTCCTTGACCATGACGGCCTTTGGTTCCGGTTCTTTCGTTTTTTTAGGAGACGGCTTCGGCAGGTCTTCATCAGAAAACAGAGTATCCTTATATAAATCCTCCGGCTCCGCTGGCGTCGAAGGCTCCGCGGCGGGGGCGTTCATATCTTCCAATTTCACCGTCGTTGGCCGTCCCGTAACGGCTTGGGCGGCGTCGTTGAGCTGATCGGCATAATTCTTATTTACGAAATTACAGACGAATTTCTGTGCCGCCGCCAGTACGAGGACGTCGTTTTCGTAGGACGTCGGGATGAGGGACGAAACGAACCACGTTTCGTAAATCGGCTTTGGCAGAACTTTTTTTAGCTGTTCCAGCATTCCCGCCCATAATGTAGCTAGATCCATTGATTCCATAATAGCAAAGTCCTTCCCGCATAATATTGTGGATATGTGCATTGCAGCACAATGTGGATAAGTGCGCATTTAAAGGCTGAAAAAAGCGGAAATGCGATAGATATCGAATTTCCGGCCTGATTTTGATTTATCCACATATTGTGAACAAACTGTTGATAACTAAACTTTTTATCCACATCATCTGAGTACATTGTACAACAAATTTCTCGAAAAATACATAGAAGCAGCCGAATTTGTCAAAAAATTCATGACCTCCTCCTTTTTCTGAAAGAATGCCAGCTTGGATAAGTTCTATACGTTAGATTGTGTTGGGGATATGTTCATGAACATATTGTGGATGCAGTGCATAACTTAGTTCTCTTAAAAGAAAAGATGCAGTGTATATCTATGTTCAGCAATTGTTTCTACTTATCCACATATTGTGAACAACATGTTAATAACTTGTCATGCTGTCCACAACGCAGACATTTCTGCAGAAGCTAACGCACTGTTTAGTTATAGTATAACAAAGAAGGTCGACAAACCGTGTCGTCATATCCAAACAGCATAAGCCCTCCCGTCAGAGCTATGAGAAATGCGGAAGAATCAGCTGTATTCCAGAAAAAACGATTGACAGTCCTATCCTTTTTGAATATAATTATGCTGTTATGGTGTAAGTTCATCTACTGTTGATTGAGACAAAGGAGGTGCCTATCGTGAAACAGACATATCAGCCGAATACGCTGTGGAGAAAAAGAACGCACGGCTTCCGTGAAAGAATGAAAACCAAAGGCGGCCGCATGGTTTTGAAAAGACGCCGTTTGAAAGGCAGAAAGAGACTCTCCGCGTAATTATTACAAGATGAACAGAAAAGTTCCGCTAAGGAATTTTTCTGTTCTTCTGGCATTTTCGGGACAATAACGTATGTATGAGTTAAAAAAAGAAAAAAGGCTGTGCAAAAATCGGGAATATCAGGTTGTGTACCGACGGGGAAAATCCTATGTAAACCGCCTGGCCGTCTTGTACGTCTTGAAGCGGTCGCCTAAGCAGCCGGCCCGCATCGGCTTCGTAACGGGCAAAAAAATCGGCTGTGCCGTAGAACGGAACCGCTGCCGGCGCCTGATGAAAGAGGTATACCGCCTTCATCAGTTCGAGCTGGCAAACGGCGTCGATCTAGTGCTTATCGGACGCAGCAGCCTGAAATACGCCGGATACGCCCAGGCGGAACGCAGCATCCTGCAGCTGTTCCGACAGGCCGGGATATTGAGAAAGAACGAGATGCCATGAAAACATGTTTCATCATTCTTATACGGCTTTATCAGCTTTGTATATCACCATTAAAACCGCCGTGCTGCCGGTTTTACCCTACTTGTTCTGCTTACGCCATCGAGGCGCTGCAGAAATACGGCGCTGTGAAGGGGAGTTATTTAGCAGTCAGGCGCATTTTAAAATGCCATCCCTTTCATAAAGGCGGATATGATCCTGTGCCGTAAGTATCAGGCAGATGAAACAGAGGCTGCCTGCTGGTATTTTATCCTTGACTGGAGTTGAGAATATTGGATTTTTTTAGTGGAATAATGGATTTTCTCAGTGGCATCATGACCACGTTTATGGATTATTGCTATGCCTTTACGCAGAGCATCGGATATCCCAGCTACGGGTTGGCCATTATCATCCTGACGCTGGTAATTAAGCTGGTCCTCTCGCCTCTTACGGCCAAGCAGATTCGTTCTATGGAAGGCATGCAGACCCTGCAGCCGAAGATTAAAGAATTACAGCAGAAATACAAAGGCAATCAGAAAAAGCTTCAGGAAGAAATGGCGAAGCTGTACAAGCAGACCGGCGTCAATCCCCTTTCCGGCTGCCTGCCTATCCTGATTCAGATGCCTTTCCTCATCGCTATTTTTTATGCCCTTCGCTCCTACCCTTACGATCCGGCGTACGAAAGCTTTTTGTGGCTGCCCAGCTTAGGCGAGGCTGACCCGACGTACATCATGCCGATTTTGTCCGCCGCGTCTACTTACGTCATCCAGAAGCAGATGTCGGGTACGCAGGTGGCGGCTTCGGAAGCGCAGGAAAAGCAGCAGAAGATCATGCGCGTCATCATGCCGCTGTTTATCGGCTGGATCAGCTTGAGCTTCCCCAGCGGCCTGGTTATTTACTGGTTCCTTTCCAACGTGTTCCAGTGGGCCCAGCAGGTGATTATGTTCCGTAATAAGGGAAAGGGTGCAAAAGCATGAGAACCATTGAAGCGACAGGAAAAACGATAGAAGACGCAGTCCGTTCCGGCCTAGTCCGCCTCGGATTGATGGAAGAAGAAGTGACGATTGAAGTACTGGCCGAGCCGAAAAGCGGCTTTCTGGGCTTCGGCAGCAAGCCGGCCAAGGTACGCCTGACGGAAAAGGCCAGAAAAAATGCTCCGATTTATGATATTGAAGAAGAAGAACGGAAAGCCGCGCCTCCGGCAGCGCCCAAGGCAGCAGAAGCTGCGCCGGCTGAAGATCTGACGGCGGAAGTTCCGGAGGAACCGGTCGAAGAGCCGGCTGCCGGCGAAGCTGAACCGGCGGCAGAAACCTTTACGGCTGAAGAAGCGGCCGCTAAGGCCAAGGCCTTCCTGCAGGACGTGCTGCGCAACATGGGCATCGAAGTGATGATCGAAAAGATGATCAAATCCGATAAAATCATCCTTCACCTGCACGGCAAGAACCTGGGCATCCTCATCGGCAAGCATGGTCAGACGCTGGACGCCCTTCAGTATTTGACGAACTTGACGACGAATCAGGGCGAGGAAACGCGCCATTTCATCATGCTGGACGTAGAAAACTACCGTCAGCGCCGCGAAGAAACGCTGAAGCAGCTGGCTGTACGGCTGGCCGGACGGGTTAAGCGCAGCGGTGAAAAGGTCGTCCTCGAGCCGATGAACGGCTACGAACGAAAAATAATCCACGTCGCGCTGCAGAACGAAGCTCATGTGCGGACGGAAAGCGAAGGCCAGGACCCGTATCGCCACGTGGTTATTTATTACGAAAAATAAGCTTGAATATGACACGGCAGTGAGTCGGCAGCTATGAGCGGGCGAGTCACTGGTACAGTAAAAACCGGCGCCGCGGCGCCGGTTTTTTTGAAAGGAGCGTTCACTGTGTACGATACAACCGATACGATAGCCGCCATTGCCACGCCGCTGGGCGAAAGCGGCATCGGCGTCATCCGAATCAGCGGAAGCAAGGCCTACGACGTAGGCGACGCAATTTTTCAGAGCAAATCCTCCCTTCCCTTAGCGCAGCGGCGCGATCGGTCCATACAGTACGGCCTGATCGTAGACGACGACGGCAAAGCGGTGGACGAAGTCATTCTTCTCATCATGAAGGGCCCCCGTTCGTATACAGCAGAGGACGTACTGGAAATACAATGCCACGGCGGCCGCCAGTCCCTGAGCGAAATCCTGGGGCTGGTCCTGCGCCACGGCGCGCGGCTGGCCAATCCCGGCGAATTTACCCAGCGGGCCTTTGTCAACGGCCGCCTCGACCTGGCTCAGGCTGAGGCCGTCATGGACGTCATTCAGGCCAAGAGCGCCCAGGGCCTGACCAGCGCCGTCAGCCAGCTCGAAGGCCGCCTGTCCCGGGTCGTAGGCGATATGCGGCTCCATCTGACCGATTTCATTACGCGGCTGGAAGTGACTGTCGATTATCCCGAAGAAGACCTGGAAGACATAGAAGTGCCTGATATTGCCGGTGCTATCCGGGACATGGAGCGGCGTCTGGACGATATGCTGGCCGAGTCCAAAAGCGGCCGCATGATGCGGGACGGCGTCATGGCAGCCATCGCCGGCACGCCGAACGCCGGAAAATCGAGTTTGCTCAACCGCTTTTTGGAAACGGAACGGGCCATCGTTACCGACGTGCCAGGCACGACGCGCGACGTCATCGAGGAGTGGATTACCATACAAGGCGTACCGATTTGCCTTGTCGATACGGCCGGCATCCGCAGCACCGACGATACAGTCGAACAGATCGGCGTGCGCCGGGCAAAGGAATACATGGACCGGGCCGATATTATCCTCGTCGTCGTCGACCAGTCCCGTCCTTTGCAGGAAGAAGACCGGCAGATTTTGGAAACGGCCAGAGGCAGGCAGGCTCTGATCGTATTGAATAAGGAAGACTTGCAGCCGGCCTTTGAAATGGAAGAACTGCAGTCCTACGGGCTGCCCTTCCTTTCGATTTCAGCCAGTACGGGAGCCGGCATGGGAGAATTGAAGGACGCCATGCTGTCGCTGGCCCTGAAGCAGGGGCTGACGGCGGCCCAGAGCGCCCTGCTGGCCAATACGCGCCATATCGAGCTGGTCCGGCAAAGCCGCGAAGCCCTGCAGCGGGCCCTGGACACGATAGAAGCGGGCATGCCCGTCGACTGTGCTATCGTCGATATCCGCGAAGCCTGGGAGCTTTTGGGCTCTATCACGGGCGATACGGTTCACGACGACATTATAGAAGAAATATTCAGCAGATTTTGTTTAGGTAAGTAGAAAAAGGTGAAATCATGTTTGTAGTCGATACATACGACGTCATCGTCGTCGGCGCAGGCCACGCAGGCTGCGAAGCGGCCCTGGCCAGCGCGCGGTTAGGCGCACGGACCCTCGTTGCGACGCTTAATTTAGATAATATCGCTCTCATGCCCTGCAACCCTGCCGTAGGCGGCCCCGGCAAGAGCCACCTCGTGCGGGAAATTGACGCGCTGGGCGGCGAAATGGGCATCAATACGGATAAGACATGCATCCAAATGCGCATGCTCAACACGGGCAAGGGGCCGGCCGTCTATTCCCTGCGGGCCCAGTCCGATAAGAAGATGTACCAGATGACCATGACCCAGGTGCTGGAAAATCAGGACAATCTGGACGTCAAGCAGCTCATGATTACGGATATCCAGATGGAAAACGGCGCCGTTACGGGAGTCGTCACGGAAATGGGCGAAGTGTACAAGGCGAAATGCGTCATCTTGGCGACGGGGACCTATTTAAAGGGAAAGATCATTACGGGCGAATGCGTCTATTCCGGCGGCCCCATGGGACAGCGGTCGGCAGAAGACCTGTCTGCTTCCCTGCTGGCAGCGGGCATCAGGCTCATGCGCTTTAAGACGGGCACGCCGGCCCGCGTCGACCGCCGCACCCTGCGGACGGAGGAAATGCAGAAGCAGGAAGGCGACGAGCAGGGCCATGCCTTTTCTTTTTTGTCCGAACGGAAGAACCGCAACAAGGAATGCTGCTGGCTGACCTTTACGAACGAGGAAACGCACCGCATCATTCGGGAAAACCTCGACAGGGCGCCTATGTGCAACGGCGTTATCCAGGGCGTCGGCCCGCGCTACTGCCCGTCTATCGAATCGAAAATCGTCCGCTTCGCCGATAAGAAGCGCCATCAGCTCTTCGTCGAGCCCGAAGGGGAAATGACTGAAGAAATGTACGTCCAGGGCATGAGCACCAGCCTTCCCGTCGACGTGCAGTACGCCTTCCTGCGGACCATTCCCGGCCTGGAGGACGTGCGGATCATGCGTCCCGGCTACGCCATCGAATACGACTGCCTGGACCCGATGCAGCTGACGCCGTCGCTGGAAACGAAGGCCGTCAGCGGCCTCTTTTCAGCAGGCCAGTCCAACGGCACCAGCGGCTACGAGGAAGCGGCGGCTCAGGGGCTTATGGCCGGCATCAACGCGGCCCGCAAGGTACAGGGCAAGGAGCCCTTTATCCTCACCCGCTCGGAGGCCTACATCGGCGTCCTCATCGACGATTTGGTCACGAAAGGCACCAACGAGCCGTACCGCATGATGACCAGCCGTTCGGAATACCGCCTTATCCTGCGGCAGGACAACGCCGACCTGCGCCTGACCCAGAAGGGCTACGACGTCGGCCTGGTCACGCAGGAACGGTACGACGCCTTTATGCAGAAAAAAGAAGCCGTCGAAGCGGGACTGGAAGCGCTGAAGTCCTTGCCCGTCACGCCGACGAAGGAAAATCAGGAAAAGCTGGCCTCTATCGGCACGGCTCCCGTCCGTACCGGCCTCAAGGCTTACGATTTGCTGCGGCGCAACGAAGTGACCTATCATACGCTGAGCCAGGTATTTCCCCTGCCGCAGCTGGCCGACGACGTATGCGAGGAAATCGAGATCATGGTCAAGTACGAGGGATATATCAACCGCCAGCTGGAACAGGTGGAAAAGATGAACCGCCTGGAAAAGAAGCTGATGCCGGAAGATATCGTATACGCCGACATCGATACCCTGTCGGGCGAAGCGCGGCAGAAGCTGGACGCCATACGGCCCCGCTCCTTAGGGCAGGCCAGCCGCATTTCCGGCGTATCGCCGGCAGACATTACGGCCCTGCTCATCGTGCTGGAACAACGCCAGCGGGAGGAAAACCATGTTTAGAGACGAACTCATCGCGGCGGCGAAGAAATTCGGTTTGGACCTGACGGCAGAGCAAATCGACCGATTCTGCCTGTTTGCAGAGCGCCTGGTCGAGACGAATAAGGTCATGAACCTGACGGCCCTTACGGAGCCGGCCGACGTAGCCGTAAAGCATATGATAGACAGCCTGTCGTGCTATGACGCGGCGTGGTTTCCCGAAGGGGCCTCCGTCCTGGATCTCGGCACGGGAGCCGGCTTTCCCGGCCTGCCCCTGCTCATCTACCGGCCCGATTTGAAGGTGACCTTTTTCGATTCCCTGCAGAAGCGGCTGACGTTTTTACAGGGCGTGACGGCAGAGCTGGGCTTGCCGGCTTCCTTCCTGCACGGCCGGGCCGAGGAAATGGCCCACAAAGAGGAATACAGGGAACGCTTCGATATCGTGACCAGCCGGGCTGTAGCCCGCCTGCAGATATTGGCCGAATGGGCCCTTCCCTATACGGCTCGCCAAGGCATATTTATCTCCTTAAAAGGCGCCCAGTACGAGGAAGAGCTGGCCGAAGCCCAAAAGGCCCTGTCCATCCTCGGCGGCGCGGTGGCGGAAGTCCGCCCCGTCCATTTGCCGGGGCTGGATGACAAGCGGGCCGTCCTGTATATCAAAAAGACTAAGAAATGTCCGGCCAAATACCCGCGCAAGCCGAAAATGGCCGCTAAAAATCCGTTGTAATCATCTATAAGTTTATGCTCAAGGGAGGCATGTATCATGTCTTTAAAGAAAACAATCTTAGCTGCGCTGACTGCCTGCGTAGCCCTATCTTCCATAGCCTTCGCCGAAAATCCGGAACCGCCGGCAGTAGCGGCTCAGGCCGCCTACGTCATGGACGCCGATACGGGCGACGAGCTGTACGCCAAACAGCCTGACCTGAGAGGATATCCCGGCAGTACGACGAAGATGATGACCTGTATCGTCGCCTTGGAAAACGGACAAGGCATCATGGATAAGACGATTCGCATTACCGATAAGGCCCTGAGCGTCGAAAGCGATGCCTCTGTCCTCGGCCTGCAGCAGGGCGACCAGATTACGCTGCGCAGCGCCCTGACGGGCATGATGCTCGTGTCGGGCTGCGATGCCGCCGTGGCCATTGCGGAAACGGTTGAGCCGACGGAAGATGCCTTCGTCGCAAAAATGAACGCGAAGGCGGCGGCTCTCGGTGCGACCCATACGCATTTCGTCAATCCCCACGGCCTTCCCGACGCCAATCACTATTCGACGGCCCGGGATCTGGCCAAAATTGGGGCTTACGGCATGAAGCTGCCGGCCTTCCGGGATATCGTCAAGCGCAGTACCTTTGACATGCCCTACGTCGACGGCAGCTATAAGCATTGCGTTTCGACGAACGAATTCCTGACTAGCGGGTTCCCCGGAGCAAACGGCATTAAAACCGGCACGACGAATGCCGGCGGGCCGTGCCTCGTCGTTTCGGCGACTCAGAACGGGCGGACGGTCATCGCGGCTATCATGAATTCGGAAGACCGCTACGGCGATGCCCAGGCCCTGATGAAATACGGCTTTTCCGTATTGAAGCCCCTGGAAAACGTCTACATCATCCGCAAGGCCCCGGCAGGTCAGACGCTGACCGAATTGGGCCGGCAGCAGATGGAGCAGGCCAAGGCTGCGGCGGACGCCAAGGCTAAGGGTCAAGCCGCGCAGGAAACAGCTTACGGAACGGACGCCGATACGGCCGACATGGCTGCGGCAGCTGTGAAAAAATCTGCATAATTCTTGACAGGTATGCTCTAAATCCGTATAATCATATCATAACAACGTACCTATACAGTGCAGGACTGACGGAATGAAGTGGAATAACCACGTGGACTGCACGGTGACATACACGCCGACCGTCTGGGCAAGAGTACATCTATTCTTTGTCCAGCCGGCCGGCTTTTTGTATTGCCGCGGCGGGACAAGTCAAAGGAGACGATATCATGAAGAGAAATCGCTGGCTCATTGCCCTGTCCGCCATGGGAATTCATATCTGCATCGGCAGCGTCTACGCCTGGAGCGTCTTGACCAAACCCATTATGGAATCGATGGGCTTTACGCTCCAGCAGACGACGTGGACCTTTTCGCTGGCTATCTTGTTTTTAGGTTTGTCTGCCGGATGCCTGGGAAGCTTCGTCCAAAAGGCCGGCCCCCGTAAGTCGGGCCTCCTTTCGACCTTATTTTTCGTTTCGGCTATGTTCGGCACGGCGGCGGCCATGGAATTCCGCAGCCTGCCTATGCTGTATCTGTTTTACGGCGTTATCGGCGGCATCGGCTTGGGGACGGGATATATTACGCCCGTCTCGACCCTGGTCAAATGGTTTCCCGACAACCGCGGCTTTGCCACGGGTTTGGCCATCATGGGCTTCGGCTTTGCCAGCATGATCGCCGGTCCGGCGATGCAGCTTCTCGTCGCTAATTTTGGCCTGGCGACGAACTTCCTCATCTTGGGCGCAGTGTATCTCGTCGTCATGACAGCCTCGTCCCTGTACTTAGCGCCGCCGAAGGACGACGAAATACCCTGTCCCGATACAGAGCTGGCGAAGCCATCCGGCCCGGTCTATGCCGATGCCATGCCGCAGTTTTCCCTGAAAGAGGCCATGAAGACCTGGCAGCTCTATACGATTTGGTGGCTCTTTTTCGTCAATATCACCTGCGGCATCGCCCTCCTGGCCGTCGCCTCGCCGATGGCCCAGGAAGTCGTCGGCATGTCGCCCATGGCTGCCGCGTCCATGGTCGGCCTCATCGGCTTTTTGAACGGCGCCGGCCGCATCGCCTGGGCGACCGTATCGGATTATATCGGCCGGGCCAATACGTACGTCCTCTTTTTCTTCATCGAGGCCCTGGCCTTCTTCAAGCTGTCGACGGAAACGAACGCCTTCAGCTTTCAAATCATCGTGCTGCTCATCATTACCTGCTACGGCGGCGGCTTCTCCTGCATGCCGGCCTACCTCAGCGACCTGTTCGGCACCAAGGCCCTGAGTGCTATCCACGGCCGCATCCTCACGGCCTGGGGCGCCGCCGGCGTGGCCGGTCCCCTGCTCCTGTCGTGGATCAAGGAAACGACGAACAGCTACTCCATTACCCTGCAGGTCTTCTCGGCCCTCTTCGTCACGTCCCTGCTGGTCATGGCCGTCTTGAAATACAAGACGCGCCACGGCATTGCCGGTCAGGACGCCTATTGGTCGGTGAGAAAAGCGTCTGTCAAATAAATTTCATCAATAAAAAATCAGGGTCTTCCCTAATAATAGTGGAAGATCCTGATTTTTTTGTTATCTGTTAAATAATTCAATTATAACCGCTGAGGAATACCCGGGCCGACGGGCCAGCCTGTGAGATACCAGAAGATGAACAGGGCGTACCACATGACCAGGAAGGCCATGGCGTAAGGCATCATGAGTGACAGGTAGGTGCCGATGCCGCTGTCTTTTTTGTAGCGGCGGATGATTTCCAAAAACAGGGGCAGGAACGGGTTGACCAGGGCTACGGTGTTCAGCGCGCCGTCTCCGGCCCGGAAGGCGGCCTGGATGAAGGCCGGGTGATAGCCCAGGAGCATAAACATAGGAACGAAGACCGTCGACAGCAGGGCCCATACGGCGGAGCCGCTGGATGTAAAGAGGCCCAGGAGCTGGCCGAAGAGCATGAAGCAGATGAGGGCCGGCAGTCCCGTCATGCCGACGTCTTTCAGGAACAGAGCCCCCTTCATGGCGATCATCGTCGACATATTGGTCCAGGCGAAGGCCGCGATGAACTGGGCGATGAAAAAGGCCATGACCAAAAAGCCCGACAGGCCTTTGACGGCATTGGTCATGCAGCGTATCATGTCGTCGGCGTTTTGGATTTTACGGATCGACACGCCGTAGGTCAGGCCGACGGTCAGGAGAAAGCCGCACAGCAGCGGGATGACGCCGCGCAGCAGAGGCGATCCCAGGAGCGAATGGGTCTGGGGATTGCGGAGCAGGCCGTTGTCGGGAAAGGCCATGAGGAAGACGACGGCTAAGTACAGGACGGCGGCGATGAGGGTGTGGCGCAGGGCCTTTTTTTCCTCCGGCGACACGTCGGGAATGGTCAGGTTTTCCTGGGCGTGGGCCGGGTCATATACGCCCAGGCGCGGCTCGACGAATTTCTCCGTAATGAAGGTCGTCACAGCCGTCAGGTAAAAGACGGCGAAGGACATGAAATACCAGTTGTCGATAGGCGTGACGGTCATCGTCGCGTCGATGGTGCGGATGGCCTGGGTCGTAATGCCCGACAAGAGGACATCCGTCGTGACGATGAGGATATTGGCCGTAAATCCCGAATAGATGGCGGCCAGGGAACAGGCGAAGCCGACTAAGGGATGGCGTCCCATGGAATAAAACAGCATGGCCGCTAAGGGCGGCATGATGACGATGGCCGCGTCGGAGGCGATGTGGCTCATAAGGCTGATGAAGACGACGGCCAGTGTCACGTACTTCCGCGGGATGTTGTGCATGGAGTGATGGATGAGCGTCTGGAGCAGCCCCGTTTCCGACGCCACGCCCAGGCCGAAGGTCAGGACGATGATCATGCCCAGAGGCGGGAAATTGATATAGTTTTTGATGAGGTTTGTCAGGAGCCAGTCCAAGCCTTCGGCGCTGATGAGGCTGCGGATATGGATGATTTCGTTGGTCTTGAGATTGACGGCCGTTATGCCGGCTAGCTGCAGGACGTAAGAGCAAAGGGCCAGCACCATGAAGAAAATCAAAAAAAGAATAGCTGGATTGGGCAGCTTGTTGCCTGCCCGTTCCAACCATTTGAGAAAAGAGCCGCGCGTATCGTCGCTGTAAGCGACGGCGGCAGCGGTGTGTTTCATACGGATCCCCTCCTATGTAATTATGCTGTAAAGGTATACATTATCATTCCCCTATTGAGATAAAGTAATACTTTACTATAGTAGCGTATTACTTTACATGCAGCATGTCAAGAAAAAGTATTTAATTTATTCATAGGAGATTCGTATGGTTTTAATGTAATGCCGGTATAATCGAAAAAATCCCCTGCTTTACCAGCAGGGGACGTCAAATTATTATTTCCAGATTTCCTTCATAATGTCCTTGTACGATTCGTTCAGGTGCTCGATGACCGTCTGGAACAAGGCGTAGACGAGGTCACCGTTCAGCGATTCGTCGGCGCTGACGATGGAAATATCCAGGATCAGGGAGCCCTTGTTGTCTACGTAATACTTAAAGGCCTTGTACGTCTGGTTGTACGTGTTGAGCAGCTTGGCGAGGCCTTCGCTTCCTTCGGGGACCTTCGGGGCGACTAAGATGCGGATGATGCCGTAGATGCTGTCGTCGGCGATGACGATGGTCGGCAGGTTATTGCCGTCGATATTGAGCTGCGAGCGGAAGACGACGGTGTGGAACGGGTCGTCCTTGATTTCGTCGACTGTAAAGGCGGCCAGATTTTTTTCTTTTAAATATGCTTGGAAGCTTTCGGCTTTTTTATTCATGACAATCACTCCTAGTATAGTAGAATTAATGCTCTTACAGGCTATTATATCATAATTTGCGGCCCCTGGCTTCTGTATTTGCGTCCACCCTGTTGCTTCTTCTGTGATATAAATCACAATATATGATTCGTGCGCATAATTGACTGTTAATGATTGAAAATACGCAATTGTGATAGAAAATGATTGAAAAAGAAAGAAATTGATTGTATAATGCAGGTGTAAAGGAACTGAACAGAAAGGATGAGGGTCATGCTGACCGAAGAAAGACAAGCTGAAATCATGCGGATCGTCAACATGCACGGCGCCGTGTCGGTTCAGGAGCTGGTTAATTATCTGGATATTTCCGAATCGACGGTCCGGCGGGATTTGGCAGCCTTAGACGAAGAAGGGCTGCTGCGGCGCGTTCACGGCGGGGCGACGTCCTTGAAGGAAGGAGCCTATGACGCCGCCATGGAAGATTTGCAGGACAAATACTCCCTGCATATTGGGGAAAAACGGCGCATCGCCCAGTTTGCCGCCTCTCTGGTCCGTCCGGGCGACTTCGTATATCTCGACGGCGGCTCGACAGTCGAGCAGATGGCCGATTTTCTCGTCGGCTCCGAGGCGTCCTTTGTGACCAACGGCCTCCCAACGGCCCAGAAGCTGGCCCGCAGCGGCGTGAAGGTGTACGTCCTGCCCGGCCTGGTCAAGGGAAAGACCGAATCGGTTATCGGCAGCGAAATGCGGGACATGCTGAGCCGCTACCACTTTACGAAGGGCTTTTTCGGCACGAACGGCCTGACGCCTCAGGAGGGCTGCACGACGCCCGACGTGGAGGAAGCGGCCTGCAAGGGCGCGGCCGTGCGGCAGTGCCGGCAGGCGTACGTATTGGCCGACGTCAGCAAATTCGGCCAGTCTGCGAACATCACCTTTGCAGACCTGTCCCAGGTCACAATCGTCACGGCCAAGGGCGAAGAAGACATGGACTATAGTTCTTATGAATCTTTGACGGAGGTGCATATCCTTTGATTTATACGGTTACGTTCAATCCTTCGCTGGATTATGTAGTGCAGATGAAGGAATTTAAGGCCGGCGACATCAACCGGGCCGAAGCAGAAACGATTTATCCCGGCGGCAAAGGCGTCAACGTAGCACTGGTACTGGGAAATCTTCACATTCCGGCGAAAATGCTCGGCTTCATCGCCGGCTTTACGGGACGGGAAATAGAACGGCTGGCCCTGGAATGCGGCAGCGACTGCGATTTCATCGTGCTGGATGAAGGCTATTCGCGCATCAACCTGAAGATCAGCGCAGCTGACGAAACGGCGGTCAACGGCATGGGGCCGGTTATCCCCGACGACAAGCTGCAGGCCCTGATGGCCCAGATCGACGGGATGGCCGACGGCGATACCCTCGTATTGGCCGGTAGCATCCCGGCCGCCCTTCCCGACGACATATACGAACGGATCCTGCGCCGCCTTGAAGGCCGCTCCGTACGGGTCGTCGTTGACGCGACGGGTGATTTGCTGAAAAACGTCATGAAATATAAGCCCTTTTTAGTCAAGCCGAATAACTTCGAGCTGGGCGAATTGTTCGATACCGTCCTCAAGACGGACGAAGAAATCGCCGAATGCGCGAGAAAGCTTCAGGATATGGGCGCGCGCAACGTCCTCGTATCCCTCGGCGGCGACGGCGCCCTGCTCCTCGGCGAAGACGGCCGGGTATACCGCATGCAGTCGCCTAAGGGCAAGCTGGTCAATTCCGTCGGCGCCGGCGACAGCATGGTAGCCGGGTTCTTAGCCGGCTTCGAATCGTCGGGCGGCGACCTGCAGGAGGCCCTCAAGATGGGCATCAGCGCCGGCAGCGCTTCGGCTTTCCACGATTGGCTGGCGACGGAAGATGACATTAAAGAAGTATACGGCCAACTGCCGTAACGCAGGTTTGTAGGTAAAAGGAGATTGTAAATTCATGCGGATTGTAGATTTATTGAAAAAAGAAAGTATCGACTTACAAGCCGTCGTCGCCGACAAGGGCGCGGCGATCGACCATCTCGTATCCCTGATGAATAAAGGCGGCAACGTGACGGACCTGGAAGGATACCGCAAGGCCGTGCTGGCCCGCGAAGCCGAAGGCAGCACGGGCATCGGCGAAGGCATCGCCATCCCCCACGCCAAGACGGACGCCGTGTCCGCTCCGGGGCTGGCGTCGATGATCGTCCGTTCGGGCGTAGAATATGACAGCCTGGACGACGAGCCGGCCTTCCTGTTCTTCCTCATCGCCGCCCCGGCCGGCGGAGCCAACGTCCACCTGGAAGTGCTGAGCCGCCTGAGCCGCATGCTCATGGACGACGAATTCCGGGAACGGCTGATGAACGCCAAGACGGCCGACGAATACCTGGCCGTCATCGACGAGACGGAAACGGCCCAGCTGGCGGCGGAAGCGGAAGAAGAAGCTGCCGAGGCAGAAGCGGCTCCGGCTGACGAACCGGCTTCCCCCGCTCCGTCGGACCGGCCCTTCGTCATCGGCGTCACGGCCTGCCCGACGGGCATCGCCCACACCTACATGGCGGCGGAAGCTCTGGAAAGCAAGGGAGCCGCTATGGGCGTCGACATTAAAATCGAAACGAACGGCTCCGGCGGCGTCAAAAACCATCTGACTGCCGAGGATATCGAGCGGGCCGTCGGCGTCATCGTCGCCTGCGACAAGGACGTGCCGACGCAGCGCTTTGCCGGCAAGCCCGTCGTCTTTACGAAGGTCGCCAACGGCATCAAGATTCCGGAAGAACTGATCCAGACCGTCCTCGACGGCAAGGCCCCCATTTTCCACGGCGAAAGCTCGTCGTCCGAGGCCGTATCGCTGGATGCGGCGGAAAAGGAAAGCGCCGGCCGTCAAATCTATAAGCACCTCATGAACGGCGTATCCCACATGCTGCCCTTCGTCATCGGCGGCGGCATTCTCATCGCCCTGGCCTTCCTCTTCGACATGGAGCACGCCGGCACGGCCCAGTTCGGCACGGGTACACCTCTGGCGGCCTTCCTGAAAAACATCGGCGGTCTGGCCTTCAGCATGATGATGCCTATCCTGGCCGGCTACATCGCCATGAGCATCGGCGAACGGCCTGCCCTCATGCCGGGCATCGTCGGCGGCTTTTTGGCTACGACAGGCGGCTCGGGCTTTTTCGGGGCCCTCTTTGCCGGGTTCATCGCCGGGTACCTCATCATCCTGCTCAAGAAGGTATTTTCCAACCTGCCCCAGGCCCTGGACGGCACGAAGCCCATCCTGATTTATCCTGTCCTGGGACTCGTTCTCATCGGGGTTATCATGACCTATATCATCAACCCGCCGACGGCACTGTTCAACACGTGGCTCTTCGACGTCCTGAACAGCATGACTACGACGAGCCGCATCGTCCTCGGCTTTATCCTGGGCGGCATGATGTCCATCGACTTCGGCGGCCCCATCAATAAAGCGGCCTACGTCTTCGGCACGGCCTCCCTCATGAGCGCCTCCGGCGAAGCCATTTCTTCGGGCATCATGGCTTCGGTCATGATCGGCGGCATGGTGCCTCCCATCGCCATTGCCCTGGCTATGCTGCTGTTCAAGCAGAAATTCACGGCGAAGGAACGGCAGTCTACGGTGACGAACTTCATCATGGGATTGTCTTTCATTACGGAAGGGGCTATCCCCTTTGCCGCATCCGACCCGGTGCACATCATTCCGCCCTGCGCCGTCGGCGCGGCCGTTGCCGGGGCCCTGTCCATGCTCTTTCACTGCGCCGTTCCGGCTCCTCACGGCGGCATCTTCGTCTTCGGCGTCGTGACCAATCCGCTCATGTACGTCGCGGCTCTGGCGGCAGGCGTCGTCGTCGCGGCCGTGCTGATGGGAATTGTTCGTAAAAAACAGTCGGCTGATTAATTGCATTCGGCTGTAAAATCAGATACACTTATAGTATGTAATATATTTTCACATAATATATTGGGCGCACGCGCCTGCGAAGGAGGAACTACACATGAAAGAATTTACGTTTACTGTCACCGATCCTATGGGTATCCACGCTCGTCCGGCCGGACTGCTGGTCAAGGAAGCCAAAAAGTATGAATCGGCTATTACGATGCTCAAGGGCTCCCGCAAGGGCGATTTGAAAAAGATTTTTACCATTATGGCTCTCGGCGTTAAACAGGGCGAAACCGTTACGGTCCAGGCAGAAGGCGCCGACGAAGAAGCAGCCGCCGCGATGGTTGAAACTTTCCTCAAGGAAAACTTCTAATATCTACGACATAAGGGGGATGTATCCATGCTGACGTTAAAAGGGAAAAGCGTCTTTCCCGGCATTACGATCGGGCCGCTGGCGCTGTTCCACCGCAACACGATTTCGACGGCCCAGCGTCCGATTCAGGATGCCGAAGCCGAAGTAGCCCGCTTTCAGGATGCTCGCAAGGTAGCCATTGAACAGCTGAAGGACTTATATGAAAAAGCCCTGGAAAAAGTAGGCGAAGAACAGGCCGCCGTGTTTGAAGTACACCAGATGATGCTGGAAGACGACGATTATATCGACTCTATCGAAGGGCAGATCCGCGATGAAATGCTCAACGCCGAAGCGGCCGTCGACCGGACGGCCCAGCAGTTTGCCGAAATGTTCCGCTCTATGGACGACGCCTACATGCAGGCCCGCGCCGCCGATGTCCTCGACATATCGCGCCGCGTGGAACAGCAGCTGTGCGGCGGACCGGGCGTCGATTTCAGCAAATACGACCACGTCATCATCGCCGCCGACGACCTGGCTCCCAGCGAAACGCTGCAGCTCGACACGGACAAGATCCTGGGCTTCGTGACGTCGGCAGGCAGCACGAATTCCCACACGGCGATTTTGGCCCGCACCCTGGGCATCGCCGCCGTCGTCAGCACGGATACGCCCCTGCATACGGATGTAGACGGCATGATGGCCATTATAGACGGCCTGACCGGCACGGTATACATCAATCCCGATGAAGAAACGCTGCAGGCCATGGAAGCAAAACAGCGCGAAGAAGCGGACCGGAAGCGCCGTCTGGAAGAAGTGCGGGGCGCGGCGTCGGAAACGAAAGACGGCCGCCGCGTCAAGATCTTCGCCAACATCGGCAACCCCGGCAATATTCCCCAGGTCCTCGACAATGACGCCGAAGGCATCGGCTTGTTCCGCAGCGAATTCCTCTATCTGGAAAACAGCGACTATCCGACGGAAGACCAGCAGTTTGAAGCCTATAAGAAGACGGCCGAAGCGCTGGGCGGCAAGACCGTCGTCATCCGTACCCTCGATATCGGCGCGGACAAGCAGGTCGACTACTTCCAGCTGGATAAGGAAGAAAACCCGGCTATGGGCATGCGGGCCATCCGCATCTGCCTGACCCGTCCGGAACTGTTCAAGACGCAGCTGCGGGCCCTGCTGCGGGCTTCGGCCTTCGGCAAGATTGCCATCATGTTCCCCATGATCATCTCCGTAGACGAAGTGAAGCAGTGCAAGGCTATCCTGGCCGGCGTCCGGGCCGAGCTGGACGCCGAAGGCGTCGCCTACGATAAGGACATGGAAGTCGGCATCATGGTAGAAACGCCGGCGGCGGCTATCATGAGCGACGAGCTGGCGAAGGAAGTAGACTTCTTCAGCATCGGCTCCAACGACCTGACGCAGTACACCCTGGCGATTGACCGCCAGCAGACGAAGCTGGACGCCTTCTTCGACGCTCACCATCCGGCGGTGCTCCGCCTCATTCAGCAGACCGTCGAAAACGGCCATAAGGCCGGCATCTGGGTCGGTATCTGCGGCGAGCTCGGCGCGGATCTGACGCTGACCGAAGCGTTCCTGCGCATGGGCGTCGACGAATTATCTGTCAGCCCGCCTCTGGTGCTTCCCCTGCGCGAAAAGGTACGCTCCCTTGATTTGAGGAAATAACTTGCAGATAATAAAAAGGTAATTCCCAAGTATGCGATTTGGGAATTACTTTTTTTATGTTATGTATTGCATTTTTACTAATAAATGTTGTATAATTTTGCTTAATTAATTCATATGTATTTGAGATTACTAAGGGGATGAACGATATGAAATTTACAAAATACGTTGTTACAGCCTTGGCCGGCATGATGGTTGCGTCGATGATCGCCGGCTGCGGCGGCCAGGATAAGGCGGCTGCTGAAAAGAAGGAGCCGCTCCGCGTCGCTACGAACGCTACCTTTGTGCCCTTCGAGTTTAAGGACGAAGCGAATCCGGAAGATTACAAGGGCTTTGAAATGGATTTGATTAAGGCCGTCGGCAAGGAAATGGGCCGGGAAGTCCAAATCAATAACCTTCCCTTCTCCGGCATCATTCCGGTCATCCAGCAAGGCGATATGGATATTGCCGCCGCCGGCATGACCATGACCCAGGAACGGGCTAAGAACGTCCTTTTCGCCGCTCCCTTCTACGAATCGAAGCTGGTCATCTTAGTTCCCAACGGCAGCGGCATCACGTCTGTTGACGACTTGCAGGACAAGACCGTCGCCGTACAGATGGGCACGACCGGAGCAGGCTACGCCGAACAGAAGGGCCTGAATATCAAGCAGTTCGACCACAACTCCGAGCTCATCATGGACTTGCAGGTCGGCGGCGCCCAGGCCGGCATCCTGGATAAGCCTGTAGCCGATTACTTCCTGGCGCAGGACGGCAAGGGCAAGTACGAAATCATCGACATTCCCGATACGAAATCGGAATACTTAGCCTTCGCCCTCAATAAGAACAACGCAGAGCTGCAGAAGGAAGTCAACGCGGCCCTGGCGAAGCTGAAGGAAACGGGCGAATTCCAGAAGCTGTATAAGCAATGGTTCAATACGGACGCTCCCGATTTGCCGGCTACGGCTGAAGAAGCGTTAAAATAATAGTACCTGTGCAAACGGGCTGACTCGCGTATATTACGGCGAGGCGGCCCGTTTTTTTTGCCATAAGAAGTACGGGACGTAGCATGCCAGCATGACGATCCACTGCAGCCCTTCGGCGTGGGCAATGGCCATGTTGCCGAGATACGGAGCCAGGGCGTAGGATAAGGCAATTCGGGCCAGCAGGGACGCGATGCCGACGATGCTGGAATACAGGACCAGCCCCATCCCCTCTACGGCGCCGCGGAGGGCCGAGGCGATGCCGAAGCACAGGTAATAGACGGCGATTTGCCGGAAGAATTCGCTGCCGATGAACGACGCTTCGGCTCCGACGCCGAACATCGCTACGAGCCGGCCGCCGAAGGCCGCCATGACGATCATGAGCAGGAAGGAGATGATGGCGTTCAGGACGACGCCGTACCGGCAGAACGATTGGGCCTTGGCTAAATTGCCGGCCCCCTTGCTCTGGGCGACCATCGTCGAGACGGCCGAGCCGAGGTTGATGATGGGAAGAAGCATGATGAGGTCGATGCGGTAAGCCGTCGTAACGGCGGCTACGGTAGCGGAGCCGAAGCCGTTCATAAACTGCTGGAGGGCTATGTTTCCCAAGGCCATGACGCTGCTCTGTACGGCCGGCGGCAGGGCGAACCGCCATCCCTGGGCGACGATATGGGGCTGTACGAGCTTTTCTTTCAGGGACAGATGCAGCAAGGGCCGCTTCGTTTCTGCGTACCAGACGATGAAAATGGCCATAGCGATCTGCGACAGGCTCGTAGCCCAGGCCGCCCCGCCTACGCCCCAGCGGCAGACGGCGACGAAGACGATGTCGAGGACGACGTTGACGACAGACGACAAGACGATGGCGAAAAAGGGCGTCCGGCTGTCGCCGATGGCCCGCAGCAGGGCCGAATAGAGATTGTAGACGGCCAGAAAGGGCATGCCGAGCAGGATGACGCGCAGGTATTGGCCCGTAAACTCTGCGATGTCTGCCGGCGTGCGGAGGGCGTCGAGAAGGTCTTCCTCCCAGATATAGCCGGCAGCGGCGCAGAGGGCGCAGGCCGGGACGAGGAGGACGAGAAAGGCCGACAAGATGCGGGGCAGCGTCTCGTACTCTTTTTTGCCGTATTTCTGGGCGGCTAAGATGGACAGGCCCAGGGTAAAGCCCGTCATGGACATGGTAAACAAATTGCTGATAGCCGTCGTCATGCCGACGGCGGCCAGGGCCTCTTCGCCGACGACGTGGCCGACGATATAGGCGTCGGCCCAGCTGTACAGCTGCTGCAGCATCCCGCTCAGGATTAAGGGCAGGCTGAAGACGAGCAGGACGGCGGCAGGATGATCTTTGGAATACAGGGTCATAGTTCCGACTCCCCTCTGATATAGAAAAACAGCCAGACTTTTCAGCCTGACTGTCGGTAGGTGCTCACCCGTACGTTTACTATATCGTATATTTTTTCACCGGTCAAGATTCAGGACGGCTCCGGCAGTAAAAAAGCAGCCGGACCCGCAGGCCTGACTGCTTGTATGAATCGTATGCCGTTAGTTTGCTGTTTTTACTGAGCCCGAATGGAGCACTTGCTGTACCTGCTCCGGTTCTTCGGCGTATTCTGCCTTGACTGTAGGCAGCGTAATCGGCGTCTTGTCGACGACGCGGACGATGAGGAGCGTGATAATGCAGATGAGCCATTCGAAGTAGATGACGTGCGGCAGCACGCGGACTTCCGGGAACAGCTGCCAGGCCACGAGTCCGGCGATGCCGACGAGGGTCGTCCAGAAGGCCGTGTTTTTGCGGCACAGGGACGGGCAGAACATGGTGCACAGGAAGACCAGCGTGAAGGCCGTCGTCAGGCTCAGGCCGATGAGCATGACCTTGACGATGCCGACGGCGTTAAAGGCCAGCCACAGCGTGCCTAAGCCGATAATCAGGATAATCAGCCGGTTGGCCTTGACGTAATTGGCCTGGGAAATATCGGGCTTGAAGAAGCGCTTGAAAATATCCTGGGCGACGAGGGTGCCGGCTCCGAGGAGAATCGTGCAGGCCGTCGATACGTCGGCTGCCCAGAGCGCTGCCAGGGTCATGCCCGACGAGAAGGGGTCGAGGCTCATGATGATCTGCGGCAGGGCCATGGTCGGGTTCAGTTCGGGGAACTGGGCTTTGGCCGCCAGCCCCAGTACGGCGCAGAGGAAGCCGACAGGGAAGATCAGGAGGCCGCCTAAGATATAGCCTTTGCGGGCGGCGTTGACGTCTTTCGCGCCGCAGGCGATCTGTACGGGGCCCTGGGCCGTAATGGCCTGGGTCGTCATGACGATGATCCAGCCGATGAGGACGGCGAAGGACAGGCCCCCCATGGGAGTAAACCAGCCGAAATCAGCCTGGGGCAAGGCGGCGTTGATGCCGCTGATGCCGCCGTCGCGGATGAGGATGCGTACCATAGAATAGATAATGCCGAGGTAAATGACCGTAACGCTCAGGATATTGGACAGGCCCGACGACCAGAGGCCGCCGATAGCCGTAATGCCGATGAAGACGGCGGCGCTGGTAATCATGCCGGCGCGCATGGAAAAGATATCAGGCATGAGGGCGTGCAGGATAGACCCGCCGGCGACGTACTGCAGAGACGTAATGCAGATCATGATGAGAGATAAGCCGATGACGCTGATGACCCGCGCTTTTTTGTCGTAGCTGCGTTCAAAGAGCTCGGGAATGGTCGTGCAATTCAGGGCCCTGTACTTGCCGGCGGCGACGAAGCCCATGATGACGGCGCCGATGGCCCAGGCGGCGTTATACCAGCCGGCGGCCAGGCCGATGGTCGTGGCGCTTTCAGCCACGCCGACTGTAGACGCGGCGCCGACGGCCATGCCCGTAATGCTGACGGCGACGAGGCCCGTAGAGAACCGCCGTCCGGCAAACAAGTATTCCGTCGGGTTTTTGCTGGCCCGCCGCTTGACGTAAAATGAAATAGCAAATAATAAGACGATATATAAAATGACAATACACAACTGAATAGACATCTTCCATTCATCCCCTTTATCAAAGCTGTTTATCGCAACCGTAGTTCCGTACAGCGCAACAACAGTAACATAAGATGTTATTATTGTATTCCAAATCAGAGAAAAATACAAGGTAATTTATTGAAAAAAGAAGAAAATATCCGCAGTTTTCCAGTAATTTTTACATAGCCTGGGCCCTTTGTATCAATATTTAATATTTTTTATAAAAAAGTTAAACGTTTGTCTAAAAAGGCCAGCCGATACTTGAATAAATAAATCTATTTTCGCGGCAAATAAAACCGGGCCCCTGCGGAAATACTTGCAGGAGCCCGGGCTCGTTATTGGAGTATAAAGAAATATAAGGAGGCTACGGCGGCCAGGATAATCCGGTACCAGCCGAAGACCTTGAAGTCGTTGGTCTTGATGAAGGACATGAGGAAGCGGATGGCCAGCACGGATACGATGAAGGCTACGATCATGCCGGTCAGGAGGACGGCTCCCTCTGTAGCCGTAAAATGGAGGCCGAAGTCCAGCAGCTTGACGGCGCTGGCCCCTATCATAATCGGCACGGCCAGCAGGAAGGTGAATTCCGCCGCGGCGACGCGGGATACGCCGATCATAAGGGCGCCGATAATCGTCGAGCCCGAACGGGACGTCCCGGGAAATACGGCGGCGATGAGCTGGAAAAAGCCGATCCACAGGGCGGCCTTGTAGGTCAGGTCAGCCGTTGTTTTGATAACCGGCTCTTTTCCCTTGTTCCTGTTTTCCACGACGATAAACAGGACGCCGAACAAGGCCAGCATGACGATGACTACGGGATAGGTAAAAAACAGGGAGTTCAGCTCGTTGCCCCACAGCAGGCCGACGACGCCGGCGGGAATGCTGGCTGCGACGATCTTCGGCCATAGGGCCAGGGCTTCAGCCTTGAGGCGGAAGCCGCCGCGGAGGGAAAAGGGCAGGAGCTTGTCGCCGAACAGGACGAGCACTGCCAATATGGCGCCGAGCTGGACGACGACGAAAAACATTTCCATGAATTTTTCCGACATGTTCATCGTCACGAACTCGTTCAGCAGGATCATATGGCCCGTGCTGCTGATGGGCAGCCATTCCGTAATGCCCTGGACGATGCCGAACAATACGGCTTTTGCGATTTCAATAAGCATATGGAGTCTCCTCTTTTGTGAACTCTGACGGCGGCGAAAATGGCCCGTCCCCTGCCCTGGCAGTGAGAACGGCCCGCGGAATCATCGCGCGCCGGCGTTTAATTTATACGATATATATGCATACAGGTAAGGACTATTTTACCGCCGGTAGTGGTAATACATGTCAACTTGCTGCGGCAAATAATAGTTTATTTTAACAGCATGGGGACAATCTTGTCAATTCGTTTTTTTGATGATGCAACACGTATTGTTGTATATGCCGCTGCGGTATGGCCAGCGAAGAGGCGTTGCTCTTTTCGCTTTGGGGAAAAGTTTGTGAAATTTTGCTCTTGTTTCTTTCAGCCCGATGTGGTAAGATACGGGCAAGGCAAAAGATGACATCACCTTTGTGAGTTATACTTTTTCGGATAATTATATTTGCGCGATGTACGTGCATCTGCTTGGATCGTAACGGACCGAGACAGAAAGGGTCACTCATCATAATCAGGCATGCAGGGGATGGCTGCGTTCGTGTCTCTGCGCGCTGGTTGCAGCACTTGTGTATGTGCGCCTTTCGGTCTACGCCGGAAGGCGTTTTTCTTTTGCCCCAACTATTTTATTAGGAGGTTGATACCTTGAAAAAATGTTGCGGCTTTTTAGTGAACAACATGGCTCTCTTCGTCCTTCTCATAGGCGTCGTCGGGGCCGTGCGGCCTCAGACCCTGACCTGGGTCGGCCCCTACGTGGGCTGGCTGCTGGGTGTCGTCATGTTCGGCATGGGCATGACTCTCACCTTTCAGGATTTTAAGCGGGTTCTGCAGCGGCCCTGGGAGGTCCTGCTGGGCGTCGTGGCCCAGTTTCTCATCATGCCCCTGGCGGCCTGGTTTCTGGTCTGGCTCTTTGCCCTGCCGCCGGAGCTGGCTATCGGCGTCGTCCTAGTGGGAACCTGTCCGGGCGGCACGGCGTCCAACGTCATTTCCTACCTGGCCAAGGGCGACGTAGCCCTGTCCGTTTCCATGACCATGGCGACGACCCTCCTGGCGCCGGTCGTCACGCCTACCCTGACCTGGCTTCTGGCCGGCTCGTGGATCGAAGTGTCCTTTACGGCCATGATGATTTCCATCGCCCAGATGGTCCTCCTGCCCTTGCTGCTGGGGCTG
>USGG01000001.1 GCA_900554215.1 uncultured Megasphaera sp. | reverse complement strand
GCTGTAATCGCCTAATGAAAAATCTTCGTTCGAGCGGGCGTAAATTTCAAAATCATTGGACAGGCGGCCAATCTTGAGAACGTAATCGGAATAATGGCCCTTGTTGCCAAGCCACGTATCGTAGAACCATACGCCGCCGCGCCGTACGTCGCCCTCTCCCGCTACGTTATGGTAATCCGTTGTGCCGCGCATGTAGTCGATAGCGAAGCCGCGGCGGTGTTCGCCGTCTTCCCGGTCATCGACGCGCTTGTCATAGCCTAATTCCATCATGGTGTTCTTGCTGCGGAAGGCGTCGGACTTGCCGATGCGGTCGTGGCGGATGCGTACCCACAGGCCTTCGTCGCCGTCGATGTAGCGGGCTTCGCCCATGCGCTTGTTCAGGCGGTCCATATAGATGGCGTTGGCGTAGTTGACCTGGGACATGGCCACGACGGTCTTACCCGCATCGGACAATTCACGGCTCTTTACGCCGATGAGCTTAAAGTTCGTCGTATCGTCTACCGTCGTGCCGTTCATGCCCGTATCCGTTCCCATATCTTCCGTCGAATCAGGAGATTCCGGCGAATCCACAGCCGCTAAGGTCATGATACCGTAGGCAGCGGCTTCTTGAGGTTCGTCTTTAAAGAGATTATCTACCAAATCATTTCCCGGCTTTGCCTCGGTCATTTGACCATCGCCGCCCGTGCTGTTATACGCATCGTTTTCCGTGTTTCCATTATAGTCGTCCGTGCCGACTTCATATTCGACGTTATACACACCGTTGTCGTATGTACCGGCGCTGAAGGTTGCATGCGAATCCTTGCCGACCGTTGCAAAGCGCAGACCGTCAAACCCATCCTGATACATATCCTCTACCGTCACGGCATTTTCCAGGTTGATGAAATACTCACCGTTTGCTTTTTTCATATACAGCATATCGCTGGCACTTCTATCACCGTCGAGCTTCATCGTAAACATAGCATTGCCCTTCATTTCGCCGATCGTCAAGGCCTGGACGTTTGCGTTCAAATCCGATTTTGCCGATACCAGATCGATCTCGACGTGTTCATTATTTCCCGTATCCACACTCGTAACCCAGCTCTGGCCCGTAACCGTCCATTTCGAGCCTTCGCCCATGGTAAGGTTTACTTCGCCGCCCGTAAGAATCTCGCTGCTGAAGGCCGGGTTGAAGAACGTCTCTCCCTCTCCATTCGCCGTGCCGTGACCGCTGTTTTCGACAGAACCGGCATCGCCATAGTCATCGGCGCGGCCTTCCAGACGGCCGCCGTTGCCAAGGTTGACATTTAACACGCCGGTATTACCAGCAAGGAGGTTGCCGTGAATATTGATGCCGTCAACGACAGCTTCTTCGCCAGCGGCTCTCGTTTGAACAGCCCCATTGCTGATATTGACTTCGCCGCCATATGCCGCCAGAATATCGCCGGTAATAGAGCTTCCATTCTTGTAATTCAAATTGACCGTCGCTTTTTCCAACTTATATATGATTTCCTCCTCGTCCATGGCTGTACGACCTCATCCTCCCAGTCAAACAGTGAAATATCTTTTATCGGATGCCATCCTATACGGCCATGTATAATTTATAAACACATTTTGTTATAACTAAACTACGTCTGTATGCGCGCTAGTCCTACTTCGCTTTATACATATCCCCTTTGTTAGTATACTTCATACCCCCCTCCCCCTGTCAAGAGGAAACGGCCATTTTATGCGATTTTTCAGCTATTTTTTTCGCGCAAAAAAAGACCGAATCCGCACTGGATTCGGTCTGTCGTATGGATTCAAGGTTTCATGTAGTGCTCATATAGTCACCGACTGCACAGTCATTCTCCCTTTTTCTCATAGTTCTCTCATGCCAGGTTAAGAAATCTTTAGTCATGGCATGATATACTGAACGCGTTGCTCTACTCCATTCCTGGCAACGGAAGGGAGGGAATCGCATGAACGCTTTATCATCCTTCATCATGTCTGTCATGGCAAGCGTAGTCGCTCACTACCTTTGCAAGCACAGCCCGTTACGGACGCAGCAGTTCCGGCTTCGCCGGATGCGACATCGGTTGAGGTCAGCGTAGCCGTATCCGAACGCAGCGATTTTACCGCACGGCCTCAGCCGATGTCGTAAGACGGGGGATTTCCGGGCCGGCCTCTTTCTTTTTGGCTGCTTTTTCTTTCTGGCCGAACCGAAAGAAAAAGCAACAGCCATCCTCCTATTTCTTTCCCCTTTGCTTTTTCGGAATTTTCTTCGGCGCGTCGCCGTCGAGGCCGTAATGGCTGCGGAGCTTGCGCACGCCGCGGTTGATGACGGTCTGAATAGAAGGGATAGGGATACCGTGTTCCTCGCTGATAGAGCGGAAGGTCCAGGCTTCTTTATGACGCAGGCAGACGAGGCGGCGTTCTTTCTCATCGAGGGTATCCAAGGCCCGCTGAAGCTCTTCTTTTTCTTCCAGTTCGATGACCCGGCCCATGGGACAGACGGCGTTCTGATCTTCCAGATAGTCGGGCAAATCGGTCATGCCGCCTTCGGGACAGAAGACGTTCTTTTCAAACAGGGATTGTTCTTGTTTGTAGCGGTAGGCGTCGTCACCGAGCTGTTTTTTCACGCACCGGACGATGGCCAAGGGAACATCCACGTTGTCCGCCAGGTCATAGGAATAGATGCATTCGATGAGAGCGGTAGTCGCGACCGAGCGGGCGTCGTGAATGCTGCCGTACACATAGCTGTATTTACGGGCCATGGATTGGATAAAAGGATTGTACAGCTGGCAAATGTCTGCAATAGCATCGACGTCGCCCATCTGAACTTGGCGGATGCATTGCCGTACAGGAATGGTCATACAATATGCCTCCTTATAGGGCAAAACACCTTGAGCATACGCCCAAGGCATTTTGCGTTTTACTTCTCATTATACCTTACTCGTCAAGAGTCTCGACCTGACGGGTAATGATGCGGCTGCCCTTCAAGGCTGTCAGCTCGCCGTCTGCTGTCGCGAAAATTTTCTTTTCCAGCAGCGTGCCGACGGCGGCGTCGACGGTGCTCTTGTCGAGGCTCTCTTTGGGATTTTTGAGGGAATAGACGACGCTGTTTCCGGCAGCGTCAGCGAATTCAAGCTGTAAGGTTCTGGTTTTGGTCTGAATCATGATATAGATCTCCTTTCAAAATGCAGCTGCTTAAGCCGTAATTTCGTTTTCAATGACTTCGCGAATCGACGTAATCGGGTCGTCTTGCAAGGTGCCAATCGCCGCTGCGGCCGCCGCAATGTTTTCGGGCTCGGCCGAGGGCTTAAGGTGGGCGAAGGTCATTTGCCGCTTCTTCTGCGTCCCTTCGTGATCCTGATAGGAAACGGTGAGTTTCAGCTTGCTGGAAATTGCAGTACGTTCTGCCATAATAAATTCCTCCTTTTGAATGTGAATATGTTTTCTGCCTTTGTTGGCGCAAAGACAGGAAAGCGTTAATATAGGTTGCGTTATGTCCCAACGCAAGGGATGGTATATTACTTTTTTTCTTTCTGCGCGGCCAGAAAGAAAAAAGTAATCAAAAAAAGAAAGAGGCCGGCCCGGAACTCCCGTGCCTTGCTGCAAGCCTTACAGGCGGCGCGGTAAAATCGCTTCGCTCGGATACCGCTTACTCCGCCTGTAAGGCTCTTCGCATCCGCCTGCGGCGGCACGGCCCGTCCGTAACGGGCGTAAAAACGCCGCGCCCTTTTTTCCTATGCTGCCGCACAGCCTATGCTTGTCTATGGGACGTGCAGCTTTCTCATAAGAAACAGCTCCAACGCATCGCTGAATAATGCATTTAGTTTTAACAAGCGTAATACGCCTATGCAATGGGCTATCCAAAAGAGATCATTGTCTTATGCTGAAAGCTTGTAAAATCGTCATCAAAAGATACTTGTCGTCTTCAGCTGATTGCCCCGCCCATTACGGACGAGTCGTGCCGACGTCAGTCGGCTGCTGTATATGGCGCAGGCGGAAAAAACGGCATCCGAGCGAAGCGATTTTGCCGTGCGCCTGCGCCATGTACAGCAAGACTCGGTAGTACCTGGGCGGCGGTTCTTTCTTTGCATACTTTCTTTCTGACCGCTCAGAAAGAAAGTATGCGCGCTTCTGGCCACGCAGAAAGAAAAAAGTAACATTTCAGTCTAAAGGGGCCGCGTCCCTTTCAGCATACGCGTTACGCCGCCTGCCTTGCCATAGCCGGCCACTGCAGAATCTCGGTGGCGATGGCCCGCGCTACGGCGTCGGCGCGGCACTGATACTGGCGGACGTCGTAGTCGTTGTCGATAAAGCAGACCTCGACGACGACGGCGGGCATGATCGTGTTGCGCAGAACGAACAGTCCCGGCCGTTCTTTCAGCCCGCGGTCGGGCAGGTTGAGGACGGCTTTGACATTGGACTGAATCGCATGGCCCAGGAGCAGGCTCTCCGCCGTATGGGAGATGAGTGTTTCCGTACCGGCGGCGCGCTTATTAAAGGCGTTAAAATGAAGGGACACGAAGGCGTCGGCCTCGGCGTCGTTGGCTTCGCCGCAGACGGCGTACAGGTTATCCTGCTGTCCAAATAGGACGGCGACGCCGTTTCGTTCCAAATACCCTTTGACGTTCTGCGCCAGCTCATAGGCTAGATCGCATTCGCGCAGTCCCAGGGCTTCGTTGACCGCGCCGGAATCAAGGAGCCGGTCGTGGCCGGCGTTGAGGTAAATTTTCATCGCTGTATTTCCTCCTAACGAAAAGTTGAATCAAACGAATAAAAAACACAATGGTTTGTTTGTCGAGGTTTCTCAAACACTGCACAATCCGATGCATACAAACGCCTCCTTTGTACAACCGCCATGTCGGCCGCCATGGCATTCTGAATCTGTCGCGTCGGCGTCTCCTGCACGGGACGGGCAGACAGAGGGATTCCTGCTGTCCGAGAGA
This sequence comes from uncultured Megasphaera sp., assembly GCA_900554215.1. Classification (GTDB taxonomy): domain Bacteria; phylum Bacillota; class Negativicutes; order Veillonellales; family Megasphaeraceae; genus Megasphaera. The sequence continues at coordinate 86,859 of USGG01000001.1, read as the reverse complement.
GCATGGGTCCTCAAAGAATCGAAAAGGACTTTCCTTTAGCAGTGCGCGCCGTCCCTGCCGCATCCTGCGCCCTATGATATATAAAATGTGTATTATATGCGGCCCAGGTCTTGCGGCAGGCTTTCGTTGTCATCCTGCGTGTCCCAAGGTCTTCATGCTCAGGCTAATCGTCCCGTCCGGCTCCAGCTCCATGACCATCTGATAGGGAGAAGCCGTCCGTTTTTGTTCTTCCGCATAGCCCATACAATTCATGATTTCCAGCCAGTTTTTCCGTATGACGTCATCGCTGATGTCGGGAAACCGCTGCCGGGCAAAGCTGCGCAGTTCCGGCCCGATATCCTGCTTCGGCAGCGGGCTGCCCTGACGCAGCAACTCGCAGGCGGCGCGCAGCCGGCGGACAACAGCGGGATTTTTGCGGACCGGCGGCGTCGGCGGCTGGCTTTCACGCAGCAGCATATCGCGGCGCATAGCCCGCCATTCGGCCAGAATTTCCGCAATGGTCGGCGCAAATTTACAGGTCTGCGCCAGGCGGGCGCCCAGCTCCGCCCCCTGCTCTGCCGTCAGTTCTGCAGGCAGGCTTTTCCGCAGAACGTGCACGAACTGCGGATTCATATTCATCCGCTTTCCGAAGCATGATACTAACGTATTCATCAACACTTGCATACCCATGGCAATCTCCCTTTCCCTTCCGCCGAGGCTGACCGCCGCTGTTGACGAGAATCGAGCGGATATAATTGAGGTTGTTTCCCTCTGCGCCCTGCTCCCTGGCGATATCGACGGCCCGGCAGACAGCATCGCCGCCCCATTCGCGCTCCAGCGCATCTAAGGCCAGGCGCACTGCCGGATGAATGCCGCCAAAAACGTGAACATAATATGCCGCCGCTTCGCCCTCTGCCGTCGCCTCCGGGACTGCTGCAGAGCCGGCGTCTGCCGTACTTGCTCTTTCACCTTGTTTCTGCCGGAATCGGGCCACGCGGCAGCGCGTCTGCTGGCGACGGCGCTCGTCTTTGTCAAAATCCTGCAATTCTTCCCAGTCGACAAGGCGAATGCGGCCTGCTTCGTCGCGGCGGACGAGGTCTATTTGCTCTAAAAAATCGAGAGATTTTTCTACGACGTCGCGGCGGCGGCGAAGCACACGGGCAATGTATTCGCAGGTCAGGGGTACCTGTTCCGACAGACAGGTATAGCCGTCGCAGTTGACCGTACCGGCAATGTCCTTGAGCAAAAACCAGATAACGAAGCACGTGTCGCCGTGCCGTTGTCCGAGCATGGCCATGACTTTCGGATCTCCAAACAATCCGACTTTTGTTTTCATCCAGCGAAGTTGTTTCATGTCCGGTCCTCCCGTTCGTCAGCTCTTGGGGGGCTGCGTTCTATAATAGTAAGGAAAAAGGCCCTGTCGTTTTATGTCTTATCATGGAAATATTTTGTTTCCTCTATTCCGTCCGTTCAACAGCGACACTGTAACGCCGCGCCTCTCTTCTCTTATCTCCCTCTTGTCTCCTCTGGTCTTGTCTTTTCTAGTCTGGGGCGTTACGTACGCGTTACATCCTTTGCCGGCAGCGACGAAAAATGGCATCTTTACGCCGGATGCTGCCGCTGCGTCATCGTCTGATAGCGAAGAAAAGATACGATAAAAGCCGCCCGATCCTATGCCAAAGCGGCCGGATTCGAGCAGCTGTATGCTGTCGTTCGTCTTATCTCAAAGGACCAAAGGGAGAACAAACACCACCTTATCCTCTCCGTTTCTTCCCCAAAAATGACGGCCTGCGTTCCTGTCGATTACAGGATACTCAGAACGCAGGCCGTCGGTATAGTATATCTATATAATATAACAAAGTCTTATACATGCAGATTAAGAATATTTCTGCACAACCCGTTACCGGACAGGAACGTAGTTGATTTCTCCCTCTTCTTCCGTCCCTTCAAGCTTCATGATGACTGGCCGCAGGCCGTCGTTGCAGCTGCAAATGGCCACGTTGGGCTTGGCTATCCAGTCGCCGTAGTAAAACAAGGTCTTGCCGTCGCCATGGGCCAAGGCGAAGACATACTGGTAAATCGCTTTCCACGCTTCGTCACAAAAGCCTTCCGGCTTAGCGTAGTCAGCATAAAAAATCTGCCCTTCCTTCATCATGGGACAGGCCGTCAAGCCGGGAGCGCCATACTGGGCAGCCAGCTCCTTGTCCAACGTCGTCTTGAGTATCGTGATTTTTACTTTTTTCATTGCACTTCTCCCTTCTCCGGCAGGACCGGGTTGACGTACATGCCTTTCTTCTTTTATGATAAAAAAGAAAAGAAACATTGTACAGTACGCACTTTTTTGACGCATACTATGGTGAAAGGAAGTACCCTATGAGCATGAAACCCTACGAAGGAACGGTGCGGGCCTTATCCGACGTCCCCTTCGGCTATACCCTGTCCCTGATCGGCGGCAAATGGCGGCTGGTCATCTTATATTTTCTCGTCGAATACGAGTCCATCCGATTCAACGAGCTGAAACGCAAAATCGGGACCATTACGTACAAGACCTTGAGCGAGCAACTGAAGGGTATGGAGCATGACGGTCTGATTATCCGAAAGGAATACCCTCAGATTCCTCCCAAGGTCGAATACAGCCTGTCGGACAAAGGATGGTCCCTTTACCCGATCATGGAAGCGATGTGCCGCTGGGGCGAAGCCCATCGGCCCGATGACGGCGCGCCGGACAGGACGGAAGGTACGGGAGACCAGCCCTAGCGGCAGGGAGTAGGCCGCACCTTGACAGCATCGGGCCCAGCGGGTATGCTCTTGACAGCCACGTACCCAGTAGGTATACTAAAGCTGAAAAAACGAGGCGCTGTGCCAGCAAACGGTATAGCCCCGGATAGATAGATTACGTACAAATAAACAGCCGTTTCTAGTCTGGGAAAACTAAGGTGGCGGTTACTTCTTTGTCGTATCTTTCAACAACATGGCCAAAACGATGAATAGCAACAACGTTACATTCGTGTCGTTCATGGGCATCACCCCCGTTTCGTTTCGATTCGGGGGCTTTTTTCACCGCCTGCCGTGATGGCGCAGCGCCTCTTAGGCAATAGTATACAAGAGAACCTGATGCATCGGCAATGATATTTCGCCTATATGTTCGCTTTATGCAGTCAAACGATACAAATACCCGTCTGAGCCGGCTGGCGTCGAGACGGGTATTTTTTTCGCTTTGCTATGACTCGGTCTGCCAGGCGTCATCGGGAAGAGCCGTAATATCCGGCCAGGCAGCATTAATGGCTTCAGCCATGAGGCGTTTGCCCGGCGGGTCGAGGTGAAGTCCGTCGACGGCCAGGTCTTCCCGCAGCTCGCCCCGTTCGTCTTCCATGCCTGGCGTAATGTCCACATGAACCTGCGTCTTCACATAGGCGTTGACAGCGGCAATGGCTTCGCGCCAGCTCCGTACCGTATCCTGCCCAAAAGCCGCGCGGATATTGTCCGGACGGAGGGGCGGCAAGGTGAGAAAGACGGGGCGAATGCCGTATGCCAGACATTTCTCCTTGACACGCTTCATATCGGCAATGACTTCAGCCGGCTCAACACCGGCGCGAAGGCTGTTCGTCCCCATGAGGATCAGCAAGTATGGCGGATGGAAGGGCACGACATCCTTGTCAAACCGCTCGACGGCCGTTCGGCTCGTATCGCCGCTGAAAGACAGATTGACTACAGGAAAATCAAGGTAGTGGCCGTAGCTGAATTCCCAATCGGCAGGCGAATAGGATACGCTGCCGCCGCCGTGGCTGATGCTGTCTCCGTATACAGCGGCCTCGCAGGGCTGGCTCGGGTCGGTTGTATACGACGACGCATCGGAATATACCCCCAGCGGACTGCCGTCGCTGCCGATAGCCCGGACGCGCCAATAAAAAGGCTTCTCAGATAGGCGCGCTTCATGGTCGTATTGATGCGCAATAGGCGTCCTATACGCAGCAATGCGGTGGATGGAAGGCTCCGTACCGTTAGGATTTTCCGGCGGCGCGTCAAGAATTTCTACTTCATACTGGCCGGCATCGGGTATGGCTATCCAATCGTATACGGGATAGAGCAGTGTTTGTCCCCGTCCCTGATTGTATACCGACAGGGGCACGGGCTTTAGTACCTCCTGCTTCTGCCAGTCTATGGGCAGCGGTTCCAGCTCGGAAAAAGGACCGATGTCCTGTCCGCGCAAATTCAGAGGCTTGACACGCCAATACAGGACAGGCTCGCGGCAGTCGTCAGGAAGCTTGACCTCACAAGCCGTATTATAGACGCGCTGCGCAGCCATAACCGGCTCATATCGCTGTGACGGGCCGCCCCTGCGGCGTTTCAAAAGCTGGACGTCGTACATGACAGCGCCGTCGACGCGGCTCCAGCGCAGAATAGGTCGGGATGACGCCGGAGACGCCGCCGTATACTGACGCAGCGCAATGGGCTGCCGCCGATACTCCGTTTCCGCAGGGTCTATTAAAATATGCCGCGCCTGTTCCATCGGCGGGGCGACCAGATCCTGAGATTCTGACGACTGATACGCGACGGCCCCCAGGCCTGCGCCCAGGGTAATCGCTGTCAGGACAGCGCAGCAAACAGCAGTACAGCGCATTGCCTTCCCCTCCTTTCTCAAAATACGAGACAGCATAACGACGCGCCGCCGTCGGGCAGGAAAACTGTCCCGTCAGCGGCGCGTATCGCATCGAGCCTACGAAGCTTCAGCCGGCTGCTGGGCATCTGCCGCCGCCTTTTCCGCTTCTTCTTTGGCTTTTTTATCTGCTTCGTACTGTTTTTTCCACTCTTTATTGAGCTTCTTGATTTCTTTTTCCGATACCATGGCCGGTTCGGCTTTCAGCGCCTGTTCCAGAGACCGGGTAATGGCCGCTCCGTCATCACCGGGCGCACAAGTCATGATGCGCAGACCGTTGACGTAAATATCAGAACCTTGCTGAGCCACGTTCCACGCCGGCGGATAAATGGGTTCTTTCGCATTGGCCTTCTTTCCCTTTTCATCCTGTTGGTTCAGCGGCACGGCCTGTACTTCGTCCTCATCGATCGCCTCGCCGTATTCGTTATGCGTCACCCGCGCCAGATTGCCCGCCGCCAAAAAGGCTCGGCGCCGCGCCGAATACGCCTCGGTCGGAACGGGCTGTATAACAGGCTGGGCATTGACGTACACGACGTCGCCGCCAACCTGCACATGGTTGCCAGACCAGTAACTCATGCGGAAGGCCAGCTTTTCAATACGGCTGGTCATCTGCGGATGGTTGTTCGGATTGATAATGCGTTTGAAGCCTTCCTGATACAATTCGCCGTACTGCTCGTAGACGAGCTGCATAGACGAAGCCGCGCCTCCGACATTGTACTGGGTATTTTTAAACACGTCGAACCCGTGGGCATCGGCTTCTTTTTCCTGATCCATGATAACGACTTCGTTGTCGATGTAGTTGACAGCAACGCTGCCAAGAAGGACGTCGAGGACATTGAGGTCTCCGCCGAGGGCCACATCGACAAGAGTCGCAATGCCGATGCTCTTCAGAATGCCGTTAACGGCATGGCGTTTTTCACCGTGCTGCATCTCATGGCACAGCGTAAAGGCCAGCTCATCGTCGTTCAGAGCATCCATCATGCCCTTGTTGACAGAAATGACGCCGCCGATGGTTTCAAAGGCATTCAGATCCTCCGACGGATTAGCGTATACGTCATATTGGCGCTCGATCATGCCAGTGGCTACAATATTGCGCTGAATGCCTTCGAGGCGGTCGCCGTAGGCTTCGCCGGCAACGACGCCCGTCTTGGCCTGCGTATTGGCCAGCATCTGCTGTTTCGCGCCGTCGTCCATTTTCGTCAGCTGCTGCTTCGCCAAGGTCATGGCAGCGGCCCCGTAAGCCAGGGTCTGCCACCAGGATGCGGCCATGGCCGTGCCGACAGGGACGGCGAACAAGGACAGGCTTAGGAAGCCTGCCGTCAAGGCTTTTTTCCAATGTATCATGTTATACCATCTCCTTTGACGGGGACTGGCAGAGGGCTTCTTTTTCTGCCCGCGGCATCTGCTTGATCTGCCATTCCCAATGCATCGCGTCGTGCTTCGTCGGGAAGGCCCGGCTCCACACGAGGCGGACGGGACGACGGGAACGAGTATACTTGGCGCCGCGGCCCGCGTTGTGAACGGCGACGCGCTTATCTACGTCTAAGGTCCAGCCGGTGTACAGCGTGCCGTCGGCGCAGCGCACCATGTAGGTATAATAGGGCATGGAAAAACTTAGAGCGTATCCGTAATGGCGACGGTTTCTAAGACAACGTCGTCGAGAGGACGGTCGAAACGGTTCGTCGGCACCTGGCTGAGCGCTTCGACGACGTCGTAGTTTTTGACGACCTTGCCGAAAATGGAATGGTGATTCTGAAGCCACGGCGTCGGCACGACGGTGACAAAGAACTGGGAGCTGCCCGTGTTGGGGCCGGCGTTAGCCATGGCCAAAACGCCCGGTTCGGCAAAGGTCAGGGACGGGTCGAATTCATCGGGAATCATTTCGTCTGAACCGCCATATCCCGTACCTTCAGGATCGCCGCCCTGAATCATGAACTGAGGAATAATGCGATGGAAAATAGTGCCGTCGTAAAAGCCCGATTCGGCCAGCTTGCGGAAATTTGCTACCGTAATAGGCGCTTTATCGGGAAATAATTCTACCGTAAATTCACCATGATTTGTTTTAAATACTGCATATACTGTGTCTGCCATAGTACAGCCTCCTATTTATTTTCTTTATGTTATGTATATTATAACATAAGAAGCAGAGGGAATATATCTATCCGGTCAGAGAATGAATTTCCGGTTTCCGGTACCGGTACACGAGTCTATCAGGAGCTGCCCACGAAAAGAATTATACCATCGTTTCATTGCGATGATAGGATTATAGAAAATCACGCCTGGCCCGTAAGATGAATGCCCCTTCCGTCTGCTGACTTGACAAATCCCATATGCGGAGTTATAGTATATTCGTTCATCAGATATTTAACTAGTTAATTATCTGATTTTTTTATTTTCCAATACTTAACTAGTTATCTATTTTTTAGAAAGGATTTGATTTCATGACGAAAGCTCCGTTATGGACAAGACGTTTTTTTGCTATCATTATCGCAAACGGGCTGTTGTTTGCCAGCTTCCACAGCTTGCTGCCGACTCTGCCGCTGTATGTAGCCTCATTAGGCGCATCGGGCGCAGAAATCGGGTTAATTTCCGGCATTTTCGGGGTCTCGGCGATTTTCATCCGCTTTTTTACCGATGATTTTGTCAAGTTATTCGGCAAGAAAAAATGCCTGTATTTCGGCTTATTTTTCTCATTGGTTTCAACTATCGCCTACGCTCTGTTTACATCCATTCATATGCTGATAGCAGCCCGCATCGTGCAGGGGTTAGGCTTCGGTTTGGGTACGACCTTTGCCGCCGCCCTGGCCGTCGATATCATTCCTTCGTCGCGGCGGGGCGAAGGAGTGGGATATTTCGGGCTGGGCAACACGATTTCCATGGGCATCGCTCCGGCACTGGGCGTCATGCTTCTCACAGACTTCAGCTCCGATTTTCTCTTTGCCTTTTCTACTATCGCAGCAGCGTTAGCCGCAGGCTGCACTGTTTTCTGCAGCGAATCAGCCAGTGCTATCCGCCGTTCCCGCCGTGCGCCAAAGACAAAAATTCCCTGGCGAAGCCGCTTTTTTGAAGCAGGAACAGGCTTTCCCTCCTTCTTTACGATGCTCTTCGGATTAGCTTACGGCTGCGTCAATACCTTTATCGCATTACTTGCCCAGGAAGTCCATATTCCCAACGCAGGCCTTTTCTTTGTCGTCGGCACGATTTTCGTATTTTTAACTCGAACCTTCGGCGGCCGAGTATACGACAGCAAAGGCCCGTTTTGGGTATTGCTGCCGGGCATTCTCGCCTACATCATTGGGCTGGTCATCATCATATGCGCCGCGTCCTTTACAGCCCTCATGACTGCCGCCGTGTTCTATGGTACCGGCGCCGGTTTGATCATGCCGTCCCTCATGACCTGGCTGTTTAATTCCGTCGCGCCGGAACGCCGCAGCAGCGCCAGCGCCACCTATTACAACATGCTGGATGTCGGTACTAGCGGCGGGATTATCATACTCGGCAGCGTAGCCGGCATCATCGGCTACGTCAACATGTTTTACTATGTCCTGGCCGCGATGGTATTGTTCTTAATCGTCTTTTTAGGCCAGCATTTCTTTAAGCCGTCGGCATCTGTCCGCCGATAATATATAGGGAGGATTCAACTCATGGCTGATACACAATTAGACGACGCATTAATACGCCAGCTCCACGTTACAGTCCGAGCCTTTACGAAAGGCGTCAACGAAGTTATGAAGCCCTTCGGCCTGTACAGCTCTGAATGGGCCGTTCTCAACTTCGTCGCCAAGCACGACTCCTTTCCCCAGTCGGACATCGCCGCAGCCCTGGAAATAGAAGGAGCGGCCATTTCCAAAACCCTGAGCAAGATGGAGCAAAAAGGCCTCATCATGCGGACGAGCAGTCAGGATAAGCGGGAAAAGCGCATTTCTCTCACGGAAAAGGGCCGTGAGTTATATCCCTTGGCGGCCCAGGCGGCCGGAAATCATCGCAGCGCCGTCTTATCGGGCCTATCGCCGGACGAACGACGGCAGATGCTGTCATTCATCCAATCCATGCTGGATCGCATTCATGCCGACTGACCGGCTAATTTATACAAAAAAACTATAAAATTGATAAAAGCGTTGTATTTACAACAGACACAACCCTCCTTTGCAGGTATACTATGTATATCGACCGAATTAGTATAGTTCCAAAGGAGGTTTTTACTATGGAAAATAAAATGTTCTGTTTTCAATGTGAACAAACAATGGGCGGCACAGGCTGTACGGGCTGTGCCGGCGTATGCGGAAAATCTGCTGCTGCAGCAGACTTGCAGGACGAACTGACAGGAGCCCTCATCGGCCTGGCACAAGTATGCCGGACAGCGCCCCTGTCGGCACAGACGCGACGCCTCGTACTGGAAGCATTGTTTACGACGATTACCAATGTCAATTTCAACGTAGATACAATTCAAATCATGATAGATAGAGTACGGGCTGAAAAAACAGCTCTCGGCGGACAGGCTGCCGACTACGATGTCCGCCAGATTTGGGAAGCTGATGAAGATATCCGCTCCCTGAAATCTCTCATCCTCTTTGGGCTGCGCGGCATGGCAGCCTATGCCTACCACGCCCTTATGCTGGGCCGCAGCAGTGAAGAGGTAGACGCCTTCTTCGTAAAAGGCCTAGCCGCTCTCGGCGAAGACTGGGGCATGGATGAGCTCCTGCCCATTGTCATGGAAACAGGCAAGATCAATTTGACTTGCATGGCTCTTCTCGATGAAGCCAACACGACGGCCTACGGCACGCCGACGCCGACGACGGTTCCCTTGACTATCGAAAAAGGCCCCTTCATTATCGTAACAGGTCACGACCTGAAGGATCTGGAACTTCTCTTGAAGCAGACCGAAGGAAAGGGCATCAACATCTACACCCATGGGGAAATGCTGCCGGCTCATGGCTATCCGCTGCTCAAAAAATACAGTCATTTGAAGGGCAATTTCGGCACAGCCTGGCAGAATCAGCAGAAGGAGTTTGACAACGTTCCCGGCCCGGTCTTATTCACGACGAACTGCCTCATGCCGCCTCGCAAATCGTACAGCGATCGCGTCTTTACGACAGAAGTTGTCTCCTATCCCGGCCTCGTTCACATCGGCGAGGACAAGGACTTCACGCCAGTCATCGAAAAGGCCCTGGCACTGGGCGGCTACAGTGAAGAACAGCACTTTACGGGCATCAACGGCGGCAAGACCGTCATGACCGGCTTCGGCCACGGCGCAGTACTCTCCGTCGCAGACAAAGTTATCGACGCCGTCAAAGCCGGCGCGATCAAGCACTTTTTCCTCGTCGGCGGCTGTGACGGCGCGCGCCCGGGCCGCAATTACTACACGGATTTCGTCAAGCAGACGCCGGCTGACACGGTCATCCTGACCCTGGCCTGCGGCAAATACCGCTTTAACGATCTCGATCTCGGCTCCATCGGCGGCCTGCCTCGCATCATGGATATGGGCCAGTGCAACGACGCCTACAGCGCCATCAAAGTGGCATTGGCCTTGTCGGAAGCCTTTGGCTGCGGCGTCAACGACCTGCCCCTCACCCTCGTCCTGTCCTGGTATGAACAAAAGGCTGTCTGCATCCTCCTCACCCTCCTGTATCTGGGTCTCAAAAACATCTACCTCGGCCCCACGCTGCCGGCCTTCGTATCTCCTAACGTACTGAACTTCCTGGTAGAAAATTACAATATCACGCCAATTTCCACACCTGAAAACGACCTGAAAAAAATATTAGGCTAATGGCCTCCTCATCAACTCGCTGCGGCCCATCTTTCCGCGGCGAGTTTTTTCTATGCCGCCAGAGCATACTCCAGAAGCCGCCTCCCTATGGCAGCAAGGCAAACCGTGGTACAATACAAGTAAGAAAAACCAAAAGGAGGCGACTATGGCACAGCAATTAAACCGGCTAAACGACGTATTTTTCAAATATTTGCTCGGCGATTCGAAAAAGAAATTCCTGACGTTGAGCTTTATCAACGGAATTTTGAACAGGACGGATGACACCCTGTTTACGGATTTAGATTTCTTAGATAAGGAAATGACGCCCATGATACAGGATGGAAAGGTATCTGTCCTAGATATCCGGGCAAAAATGAGCGACGGAACGCAGGTCAATATAGAAGTACAGATCTGCAAGGACCCGGATATGGCCCGCCGTTCCCTCTACTATTGGGCTAAAATGTATAGCAGCGAGCTCCGCGAAGGTGAGCCGTATGATAAACTCATGCCGGCGATTTCCATCAACCTGATGGATTTTAACGCCTTTGCCCAGTATACGACATGCCATCATTCATATCATATTTGCAACGATGAAACAAAGGACATCCTCATCGGCGATTTAGAAATGCACTTTATCGAGTTGGAAAAAATTCGCATCGGCGATATCCGCAAGCTGCGGAAATCAGAACGCTGGATTGCGTATTTTTCCCATCAATGCAGCGACGAAGAACGGGAGGTGCTGGCTATGAGCGAACCGGCCATTGAAGAAGCGATGAAATGTGAAATGTATTTCACCCAGGACGAAAAGCTGCGCCGAAAATACGAAATTCAGGAAAAAGCGCGGCGCGACTATATTTCTATGATGCATAATATCGAAAAAAGCCGGACTGAAGGCTGGCAGAAGGGCCTCGAAGAAGGCCGGGCCGAGGGCTTAGCCGAGGGACGGGAAGAAGGACGGGCCGAAGGGCGAAAGGAAGGCAGGGCCGAAGGGCGGGAAGAAGGACGGCTGGAGGAACGGAAACGTTTTACGGAACAAACCGTAACGACGATGCTCCAGGAAGGCCTGTCCCATGAACTGATCGCCCGCATCATGAACCTGCCAATAGAAACCATCCAGGCCATTGCCGCCGCCCAGCCTGCGCCGGCAGCAGAGTAATCGTATAAAAAAAACATCAGGTACGTGAAGCCGTTCCTGATGTTTTTCTTTGGCTGCCCCATGATATTGAGCTAAACAGGGCAGCCCATTGGCATGGCAAGGAGATGAAATTCATGCATTCCTCTATATTAGAACCAATCAATGCCTATATTCGCAGCCGTCAACGTCAATTCACAGAATTGCTGCGCCAGATTATCACCATTCCCTCGCCGACGGGACAGGAGGGAGAAAAGGCCGCCTGGGTGCTGGCATACCTGCATTCTCTGGGCCAAGGGCAGGCCTACGTCGACGAGGCAGGCAACGTCCTCTGCCCCTGCCAAATCGAGGGGCGGACAGCCTTTCCGCTGTACAGTGCCCATATGGACACCGTATTCAAAGGCCCTGTGGATCTAACGCCCCGCATAGACGGCAATATCCTCGCTGCACCGTCGTGCGGCGACAACAGCGCCGGCGTCGCAGGGCTACTGTTTCTCCTCACCATGCTGCGCGATTTGAATCTCACCCTGCCGCAGGGAGCCCTCTTTGCCTTCAACGTCGGCGAAGAAGGCATGGGCAATCTCAAGGGCATGCGCCGCATCATGGCCGACTGGAAGGGGCGCATTACGGAAGTCCTCGCCGTCGACTGTACCTTCGACGACGTCGTCGCCATTCCCGTCGGGTCGCGCCGCTACTGCGTCTCCATCGAAGCCCAAGGCGGCCACAGCTGGATGCACTTCGGCCACACCAGCGCCATCGCTGCAGCTGCGTCGATTATTAGCAAACTCTACGCCCTGCCCGTCCCGTCTGCGCCGAAAACGACATATAATGTCGGCACCCTCTGCGGCGGCACGACGATTAACTCCATCGCCGCCAATGCCGAATTCACCGTCGACCTGCGATCTGAATCCCGCGACGAGCTCCTCCGTCTGGACGAAGCCTTCCTGCGCCTCGTCTCCGACGCCCGGCGGGACAGCCTGACCCTTACGACGACCCTCCTCGGCGAACGGCCCTGCAGCAGCGGCGCAGACATCTCGGCCCAATGCCGGCGCATCGCCGCCATCCGTAAGACACACAGCCTCGATACGTCCTTCATCGCCGGCAGCACCGACGCCAACATCCCCCTCAGCCTAGGCGTCCCAGCCCTGTCCTTCGGCGTCTGCCGCAGCCACGACGAACACACGACCCGCGAATGGCTGGAACTCGACACGATAGAAACGGGGCTGCAAATCCTGGCTGAATATATGTTGATCTCATCGACAACAACTTGATTTTGAATGCCGCCTTATGCAGCCATTCTCCTTATAAAAAGCGATATATCAAAGATAGAAAGGGAATGATTCATTATGATAAAACGTTGTTTTACTATTATATGCTTGGCAATAAGTCTATTATATCCAATACACCATACAAGTTTCGCCATAAATTTAACGCAATCTAACTACGTAAAAATAATAGAAACGGCCGATTCACCCATGTCCGTATACATAAATACACTTTCGCCAGTGGTCATCCAACAAGACCCGCCACACTATAGCATCAAAGGGGAAATAATCATTCATAACGCCGATGCCGACACGACGGCAGTCTATGAAGCGACATACCATTACAATACGGACACACGAAGCATCGCCGTCAACTGTCCGGAATTATCCGACTATATCAATCGCCAAATTCCGGATCCGGCCAAACGTTCACCTTTCGTCGGTTCTTTTATCTCCATCGGCAATGCCTATTTCATGTTCTGCTACGGCACGCCGTTTTTATAATACAATCTAGTTATAATAAAAATCCCTTATATGGCTAAAATTCCGCCTATATAAGGGATTTTTTATTGCTCTCTGTAAAAGGAAAGCCTTGCCATTATAAAGCAAATAATTCAATTTCCTCAATAGCATCGGCTTTTCCCTTAAATACAAGGCCTTCTTCTGTCGCTTTATCGGTTTTCACGTCATGAATAGGATACATGATACTTCCAAACGTCCCGTCCGGGCCAATGATAATATTTCCTATTCCATATTTAAAAGAAAAATCTTTGAGAGAACTCTTACAATTTAATCCGCTCGTTTCAAAACGCAATGGGCTATCTTTTAATAATGTAATGGCTGTAACAATACTAACCGCCGCCGGATTAAAAGTAATTTTAAGCCCTTTCTCATGATAACGCCAAGTAAAACCTTTATAGGACGCCCCAGTCACCGTATCAGGAACTCCTAATACGTCGATTACTTCTTTTACCGACATCATCAATCCTACTCCGCCGACAGTTTCAAAATGTCTCGCTTTGTTATCTTTCCGCAGCGGCATACCCTGATAATAAATGCATCCATTCCTGATATACCGATCACCGATATTGAGTTTTCTCTCTCCATCTTTCTCAAGAATAGTCATCTCAAAATGCCCTACCATCCATACTGTCTTGGTTATGTTGATAATAGGACACGTATTAACGGACTGTTTATCTACCTGCAAAACTCGTTCTCCCTGCAGATTATACCAGTCGCCCTGAATGACCTGAGCTGCCGAAGCTGTTCGCAGCGCATTGTCTTCATCCCATGTGTCTGCCGCCGCATATTGCGGTACGCCTCCCAATAAAAATAAAGTCAGCGTAATGCCAAAAAAAATTCTCATCCATGATTTCATTTGCTTTCCTCCTTTGACATCCGCTCATCTCCATTTGCTTGAGCAATGACAATATAACAAGGCACCTAATAAATGTCGTTTAACTTTGTCGTGTCGTTTCAATGATGTCAGCCAGCTTCAGGGCCGCGTCCCTGAATTCTTCCGGCGTCGTATAGGAGTAGGACAGGCGCAGGGAGTTGTTGCGGCGGAAATCGTAGATGTCGCCGGGGTTGACGAGGATGCCCGCCTTCGCGGCGGCCCGGAAGATGAATTCCATGTGAATCGTCTCTTTCAGGGTCAGCCAAATGTAGAAGCCGCCGTCGGGAACCTGCCACGAAGCAATGCTGCGGAAACGCTTGTTCAGCACGTCGAGAGCCGCATCGCGGCGGCGGCGCAGTTCGTTTCGCAGGAAGACGTTGTACTCGTCGTACATGCCGCTTTCGAGAAATTCGGCCATGACCAGCTGCGACAGGGAGCTCGCGCCGTAATCGACCTGCATCTTCACGTCGCCTAAGCGCTGAACGACGGGTTCGGGGCCGACGAGCCAGCCGATTCGCAGGCCCGGGGCCAGGGATTTCGAAGCGCTGCCCAAGTAGATGACTGTACCGATCTTGTCGATGGCTTTCAGCGGCGGCGGGGCCGCGTCAAAGGACAAATCTTGATACGCGCCGTCTTCGATGATCGGCAGGCGGCGGTTGGCGCAGAATTTCAAGAGGGCGTAGCGGCGGTCCGCCGTCATCGTGCGGCCCGTCGGATTGTGATTCGTCGGAATGGTGTACAGTACGGCTTCGGGTTTTGCCGACGACAGGGGCACGACGTTCTGCAGCGACGCCATGCTGATTCCCTGGGCGTCCATGGCCACGCCGGTCAGGCGCAGCCCTGCCGACTGAAAGACGCGGAGGGAGTTTAAATACGTCGGCCGTTCTGTATACACAACGGAGCCGCCTTCAAGGAGGCTGGCCGAAATGAGCTGCAAAGCCTGCAGGGCTCCCGACGTGATGAGGATAGACGACGGCGGGGCGATGATTCCGATTTTCTCCAGATGGCGCGACACGGCCTTGCGCAGGCGTTCCAGCCCCAGCGGCTCCGGATACCCCAGGGACTCCGTCGACGATGCGACGCGCGCCAGGGCTTCCTTCATCATCTCGGCCGGAAAGAGGCGCGGGTCGAGCTCGCCCGTGCCGAGGCGCACCATCTGCGGCGAAAATTCCAATCGATTGATCTCTTGGACGACGGTCTTATTGGCCTGAAAATAGCCTGCCGACACGTAGCTGCCCCAGTCGGCCTGATAAGGCAGCAGCACCGACCAGGTGTTGCTGGCAATAACCGTGCCGTTGCCCCTGTTGCCTTTAATCAAGCCGTATGAATTCAGCATGTCCAGGGCCTTCCCGATGGTGCCGCGGTTGACGCCGAACAGGCGGGCCAGCTCCCGGTGGGACGGCAGACGCGTGCCGATAGGCCATTCTCCCGTTTCTACCTTCTGGCAGACGAAGCGGACGATTTGGGCGTAGACGGCATCCGGGCTGGATTTGTCTGGCTTCCAGTCGATCTGTACTGGCTGGATACGATACATGATGTCCTCCTTTTGGCTCACTTCAATTTTGCCGGTTTGGCTCATTGAAAGGCGCAGCCGGTTTGATATACTAATAGCAGATACGATAACGATGCTGTTATTATACACTATAACTGCTGCGAAATACTATATGCCGCCGCTGATTCGGCCGGCTTAAGGAGGAATATATATGCAGTTCTTTTTACAAGGGCTGACCATGGGATTGGCCTATGTAGCTCCCATCGGCATGCAAAATCTGTTCGTCATCAACGCTGCGCTCACGTCGTCGCGCCGCCGGGCCCTGCTCACGGCTCTCATCGTCTTATTCTTCGACGCCACCCTGTCGATTTCGTGCTTTTACGGCGTCGGCGCCCTCATGGACCGCTACGAATGGCTCCAGGCCCTCATCCTCTGCATCGGCAGCTTCATCGTCATGTCCATCGGCGTCAACCTCATCCGCTCCCGCCAGGACGAAATAGCTCAGTCGGGCCAGCACATGCCTCTCGGCAAGACGATTTCCAAGGCCTGCGTCGTCACCTGGTTTAACCCGCAGGCTATCCTGGACGGCACGATGATGCTCGGCGCCTTCCACGTCACCTTGTCCATGAGCCAGGCCACGCCCTTTATGGCCGGCGTCGTATCAGCGTCCTTTCTCTGGTTTTTCGGCCTGACCTTCTTCATTTCCCTGTACAGCCATAAATTCAACGCCAAGGCCCTGCGAATCGTCAACGTCATCTGCGGCGCCGTCATCGCCTTCTACGGGGCCAAGCTGTTCTGGAATTTCCTTCAGCTCATGGGCTGGGTATAAGCCCTTGGAGCGGCCACGACGTTGAAAGAAAGGGCGGAAAAGGGTATTATAAGGGCGATGCCATCAGACAGGAGGATCGTCTTATGTTCAACCGCACCGTCTTTTTCTGGAAAATCGGCGTTCTATCACTCGTCGGCAGCGTCGCCGCCTGGCACATGTACTGCGCGTCTGTGCCCTGGCTGAACACGTTGCCGGCATTTCTCCTATTCTGTATCGCGCCCTTTTTCTTTTCCTTAGCTCACAACGCCATTCACGCCGTGCCGATCTGGCTGGCCAAGGTCTTCGCCTGGGCCGGCGGCTATTGGCTGATCTTTACTATATATTCCTTTATGGGAGCCGTCGTGTACGGTCTGGCCTGGCTGCTCTGCGCTGCTGTTGGCTTCGACTGGCAGGCCGTCGGTTCTAGCTTGTCGGCGTACATATGTGCCTGCGTCCTCGGCTGCCTCGTCGTCGGTTCGTACCGGGCTCTCGTGCCGGTATACCGCCATGTCTCCGTCGAGACAAATAAGGTGGAAGCCGACACGACCATCGCCTTCTTATCGGACACCCATTTGAGCCCCCTGCTGAGCCATTGGTTCGTCAAGGGCATGGTGCGCCGCATCCAGTCGCTCAGAGCCGAGGCCATTATATTCGGCGGCGACCTCATTGACGCTCATTTGGACTTCGTCCGCCGCGACGGAAGCTATACGTACATAAACGGCCTGCGCGCGCCCTTAGGCGTCTACGCAGTCTACGGCAATCACGACTATTTCGACAGCGACGTTGGCGAGCTGGCACGCCTTCTGCCGGCCGTTCATTTTCTCGCCGACGAGCAGTGTCCTATAGGCCGAAACATCGTCCTGACGGGCATGCGCGACTATATCCACTATCCGAACCACGCCATGCCCGCCGTCGATGCCCCGGCCTTCAACATCGCCGTCGACCACGAGCCGCTGCGCATGGTCCCGGCGGCCCGGCAAGGGTACGACCTGTACTTGGCCGGCCATACCCACGGCGGCCAGTTCTTTCCGGAAAATATCGTCACTCGCCGCATGTATACCCTGTGCTACGGCGCTCGCCGCTTCGGTCATATGCTTGCCGTCGTCACCAGCGGCTACGGATTCTGGGGCATGCCGTTCCGCACCGGCCCCAGACCGGAAATCGTCGTGCTGCACATACGCCGCACATAATGCGCACATACCCCCTGCTTCGGCAAATTCGCCGCAGCAGGGGGTATTATAATGGCCTATTTCATTTTAGACGCAATAAGCAGTCCTAATCGTTCCATGCCGATACGGATTTTTTCCGGCGGCACGTTTCCGAAGCTGATGCGCATGCAGTTGCGCCCCTTGCCGCCGCCTTCGACGAAAAATCCTTCGCCGGCGATGAAGGCTACCTTATAGGCCACCGCTTCCTTGAGCAGTTCCGTCGTATTGATATCGCCGGGAAGCTCTACCCAGGTAAACAGGCCTCCATCAGGGAAGACGCGCTTCGTCCCCTTCGGCAGGTAGGTGTCGATGCTGTCGATCATGACGTCGCGCCGCTCCCGGTAAATCGCCCGAATCTTCTTCAAGTGCTCGCCGAAGTAGCCCCGCTTGAAGAACTCGGCGCACAGTACCTGAGCCAGGGCCGACGTATGAGAGTTCGTCGCCGTCTTGGCGTCGAGGAGCCGCTCCATGATCGGCGGGGCCGCCACGACGTAGCCCAGGCGCGACCCTGTCGAGAAAATCTTGGAAAAGCTGTTGGCCAGGACTGTATGGCCCGTCTTGTCAAAGACCTTGATAGGCGGCAGCTCTTCGCCGCTGTAGCGCAGATCCCGGTACGGGTCGTCCTCCAGGATGAGAACGTCGTACTGGCTGCCCAGCTCAGCCAGCCGCTGCCGCCGTTCTCTCGTCAGCGTCTTGCCCGTCGGGTTGTGGAAGGTCGGAATGACATAGACCATCTTAGGATGGTATTCTTTCATCTTCCGCTCTGCGTCCTCGGGCACGATGCCGTCTTCGTCCGTTTCCACAGCGACGCATTTAGCCTGGAACATTTCAAAAATCTCGATGCAGTGGACAAAGGACGGCGATTCGACGAGGATGACGTCGCCCGGGTCAATGACGACCTGACATAGAAGGTTCATCGTTTCTAAGCCGCCGTTAACGATCATGATGTCGTCCGCCCCGGCATGGACGCCCTTCGGCTCCAGCAGGAGGCGGGCCACGACGTCGCGCAAATCCTTCAAGCCGATGGGATTATTGTACTGCAGCGCTTCCAGGCCGCGCTTATCCCTCGTCAGCACGTCGTTTGCAATCTCCCGCACGATATCGACAGGCAGGGCCTCCATAGCCGGTGCGCCGCCGCCGAAGGAAATCATCTCCGGATCGGTCATGGCGCTGAATAAATGGCGCACAATCCTTGCCGAGCCTTCCATCGTTTCCATTCGCTTTGCCAATCGTACCATATGAACCACGCTCCTTCACCGTCTGAGGCCGCTTCGATTGCAGCGTCATCTCATATCCCTCTATAACTTAACATACTACAGGTTTTTCCCCTTGTGAAGTTAATTTTTTCAGATATACGATGAAAAAACGTCATGTATGATGATTCAGGGCTGCAGCAAATACAAGCGGCCGTATTCCAGAATCAGCTTGCCGATCAACGCGATCGTCACGGCCATCATAACGATGCGGATAAAAGGTGCTCCGCGCCGTATAGCCGTACGGGAGCCGAAATAGGCGCCGATCATCAGTCCCGCAGCCAGAACAATGGCGTATTCATATAAAATTTGATCCCATATAATGAACATCAGCAAGGATGTGCAGTTTGTCCCTACAGCCAAAATCTTGGCGTTGCCGGCAGTGACGACGAAATCAAAGCCTGTCATAGCAAACACGATGACCATGAACGTCCCGGCGCCAGGTCCGGCAAAGCCATCGTAAGCTCCGATGGCAAAGGAGGCTGCCAATATCTTGACGGAAAATACGCGGGCCGGCTCCGACGTACCGCTCTGCCCCAAGTCGCGCTTAAAGAACACGGCGGCCGCTGTCGCCGTCAGCACGGCGAGAAGCAGAGGACGCAGCACCTCTTCGGGCAGATATATCATGAAGGCACTGCCGGCCGCCGACCCAATCAGAGCCAGAGGAACCATGCTCCAAGCCAGGGCAAGATTTGTCTTGCCAGCTCGCACAAATTGAATCGAGCTGACGATATTGCCGCAGGCTGCAGCCAATTTATTCGTACCGATGGCCAAGTTGGGCGGCAGCCCCATGGCCAGCAGCATGGGCAGAGAAATAAGTCCTCCGCCGCCGGCAATGGAATCGATGAACCCGACAAATATGCCGCCGACGCCGCACAGCAGCAAGGACAGGGACGTACCGCCTATCTCTATCATGTCCTGCCGACCGCCTTTTCATAAAAGACCAGCTCCAGCGGAATCAGGCCGTTCAGCTTGGCCGGCGACGACCCGGCCAGACGGTATCCCAAAGCCTCATACAAGCTGCGGGCCGGCCTATTATGCATCCACGTATCGAGGCGCACGACGGCGCAGCCCGTGCGGACAGCCCAATCTTCGGCATACTGCACCATGGCCCGTCCATACCCACGGCGAGCCACTCTCGGCGAGATGCACAGCGTATGAAGGACCAGTACCTGTTCCGGCAGCGCGCCGTACTGCCAGTCGGCAGCGGCGTATTCCGGCGCCTGTACATGGTTGAGTATCATCGCCGCGCCGACGGCTCCGCCGTCTTCCAATACAAACAGCGTCCCCTGAGCGGCCGCTCCTTCCGCGACGACAGCCGTCGGATACACGCCTTCCTGCCAGCCCGTCGTCGTGCCGTGCTCTCCCTCATACTGCAGCAGTGCGTCGTACACCGCCGCAACAGCCGGCACGTCGGCCGCAGTTCCCTTTCGTATCGTATAGGTCACAGCCAATCCCCCTTTATTTCTGATAATACTTGATTAAGCCCTGCGTTCCCAGCTCGCCGTTCGCCCCGTCTTCTGCCGTCAGGGCTTCGTAATTCGCCAGGACCTGGCGCAGCATATCCAGATGAAGGCCTTCCCCTTCGGCTTCGCTCTTTGCCAGGGTCATATCCTTGATGAAGTGCTTGATGTAAAATCCCGGACGGTAGTCGCCGCAGACGATTTTTTTGCCGAAGGCGTTGAGCTGGGCGCTGCCGGCAGCTCCCGTCGCGACGGAGCGCAGGAACACGTCCAAGTCGAGGCCCTTGGCCTTCGCGTAGGCCAGGGCTTCGCACACGCCCGACAAGGCGCCGGCAATCATGATCTGATTGGCCATCTTGGCGTGCTGGCCGCTGCCAGCCTTCCCCTGATAATTGATATTCGTGCCCATAGCTTCAAACAAGGGCAGGCAGGCCTTGAAATCGTCTTCGTCGCCGCCGGCTAAGATAGACAAGGTACCGTTAATGGCACCCGTATCGCCGCCGGTGACAGGTGCGTCGAGGACATGAAATCCCCGCTGCTTCCCCTCGGCATATATCCTTTCGGCCAAAGTCGGGCTCGTCGTCGTCATGTCGATGAGATACGTCCCCGGCGCGGCGCTGTCAAAAATATTACCTGCGCCGAAATATACCTCCTCTACGTCCTTGGGAAAGCCGACCATCGTAATGACGGCGTCGCAGCCCTGCACGCACTGGCCGATGGTCGGGCAGAACGCCGCCCCTTCGGCGACGAGTTCCGCCGCCTTTGCTTCCGTCCGGGCAAATACCCTCAAGGAAAATCCCCGCTTCATCAAGTTCCGGGCCATGGGCTTCCCCATGATCCCTACGCCTATAAATCCTATCGTCTTCATCATCTATCCCTCCTGAGTATAAAGATAGTTCTATTATACCCTATTTGGAGAGTTCTATTGTATAACTGCACCCATTTTTCCCAGACAAAACCGGCCCGAAGGAAGGACAGAATCTCCTGCTGCGAGCCGGTTATATTATAACAAAGTATTATATTTTATAAGGCATAGATACCTCATGCCGCCATCTCTTACAGAGAATATTCCTGAGGCGGATTGCCGGAAAAATCGGCGATGACTGCACGGGCTTCGGCTAAATAAAAGACTTCGAAAATCGGATTGGACGCGTCGCCGTACTGGCCCTTGACGATGGGATTTGCCATGCACATTTCCTTCGCCGCCATGTTGTTTTCAAATACGGCCTTGCCGCTCAGGCGAATCCAGGCGTACGACGGGCTGGAAACGGACAGCTCCACATAGGGATGGGCCTGCATGTCCTTGTACACGTCCTTGGTGCTGTTCGTGCAGAACCACAGCTTGCCGTCCAATTCTCCAGCAAACATAAAGGGCCGGCATTTGGCCTTGCCGTCGCGGCCGACTGTCGCCAAATACTGAACGGGATTTTCCTGTAAAAACGTAACGACTTCTTTCATAGTAAAGGACCTCCTCTATCCTATCTATCCATGGAATTGCAAATTCCTTTCGGCAAGATTATAATAATTCCATCAGGATATATTGTAAAGTAAGCACTTTATTGTGCCGTAGTTACCAAAAGGAAACTATTGGAAAAGGAGGGATTGTGATGGACACGATGAAACCGCTGCCGGCCTGTCCCGTCGAAACGACGCTCATGCTCATCGGCGATAAATGGAAGGTCTTGATTCTGCGCGACCTCCTGCCGGGGACAAAGCGCTTCGGCGAGCTGAAAAAATCCATCGGCTCCGTCTCGCAGAAGGTCCTGACGGCCCAGCTCCGCGACATGGAAGCCAAAGGCCTCGTCCATCGCCAGGTCTACGCCGAAGTGCCGCCCCGCGTCGAGTACAGCCTGACCGACCTGGGCCAAAGCCTGCGCCCCATTTTAGAGGCTCTGTCGGCCTGGGGCGAGCAGTACAAAGCCAACCATTCGTAAGAAAAACAGCCGCAGACATCGTCCCATGACGCCGCCGCAGCTGTTTCTCGTTTCCTGCTTCTATATTAACTTTTGAAAAGCGATCTTCGTACTGTTGGCAAACCAGATCGTCCCGCAGTACGTAAATCCCATGGCGGCGATGATGTCCCGCATGATGGCGTTGTCTTCGTCCGTATCGACGCGGACGGAGTGCACGTCTCTAGCCTTGGCCATCGTTTCCGCTTCCATGAAGAGGCGCTTCGCCAGGCCCTGCCCCTTATAGGCGTCGCTAACGGCCATGCGGTGAATGACGACGTAGGGCCCGTCGGCCAGCCATTGGCCTTTTAAGCCGTCGTAGGCCGGTTCGCCGCTGAAATCGATGCAGCAATAGGCGATCATATCATCGCCGTCGGTCAGGACATAGCCCTTTTCCGCGGCAATATCGCCGGCAATATCCTGTTCTTCCGGATAGCCGTCCTGCCACTGGTCGACGCCCTTGCTCTTTAAAAAGGCCTTGGCCTGATTTATCAAAGCCATGCTTCCCTGTATATCTGCTGTCGTTGCCATGCGAAATGTAATCATTCCATTCGTCTCCCTTCCTATCGTTTCATCCGGCTCCACTCGTCGGCAGCGTTCCGGCTCATGACGGCGGCCAGCCGCAGGGCCGCCGCCTTGTCTTCATCGCTCAGTCCGGCCAGACAGGCCGCGGCCTGCCGGTTTTCTTCGGCAATAAACTCGTCGTATATAGCCAGTCCCTTTTCCGCAGGGTATACGTTCCACGCCCGGCCGTCCCGGATGTCGCGCCGTTTTTCCACATAGCCTGCGGCGGCCAGCTTATCGACGGCCTTGGTCGTCGTCGCCTTGTCGACGGCGCACTGCAGCGTCAGGTCGGTCAGCGTCAGGCCCGGCGTTTCGCAGATGCGGGTAAAGAAAATAAATTGTCCCCTCTGAAATCCGTAGGCTTTGAATTTCTCATCCATAATCGAATGGATGCACCGGCTCAGCGTCCCAATATGGCGCAGCAAGTCGCATTCCAGCGATTCCATCGGCGAGCCTCCTTTTTGTTTTTTTTTGATTGAAATTTCAACTAAATGCAAGTATAGTATACTCCGGCCCGTTTGTCAATACGGAGATACTGCCCCTTCGTGTTCCTTGCCGCCATAGCCTGTACCGAAACTCCCCTCCCTGCCCCTGCTTAAGGCCGGCGACACCTTTGTGTTAGAACGAAACGGCGAGCGCGACGATTTCTGGCACATGCTGGACGGCAAATTTTGTTCCGAAGCGTGGGACTGCGTCAGCCCCTGCGCCTGCGCAGCCTTGCAGGGCGGCTCTATCATACGCAGCGGGTTAATGACGAGAAGATAAGAATTACCTGCTGCAGCGACAAAACGCAGCCGGTTATCTTCAAAATCAAACACATCAACATAGACGACTAAAAAAGAACCCCGGCGGACAGCAGGCCTATGGCCGGCAGCCGCCGGGGATTCCGTAAAAGGAGACGCCCCCGCACGAGGCGAGGGCGCGAAAGAGAGTATAGAAAGATTTATGTGATAAAAATGGTATGGACAAGCAGCATAATTAGTTAAAGCAGTACTGGCAAAAGACGCCGGTCAAATCAAATTGACGGCTTTCCATCTGGCGAACCGGTTCTCCGTCGCGCACAGGCTGCGCTCCGATAGAGGCGGCTAAATCTTCGCCGCGGCAGTAAATGCCTTCGCCGTTTGCTTCTCCGCTGAACGGCAGCGGTACCATGACATTGATCATCTGGTCAAAAGAAAATCGCTTCATCATAGCATCCCTCCCTGCAGGCATCACCGTTTCATCTCGCCTGCTGACCATACTATAAATCAAATCGGGCTCTTAGTCAATGCTTTTTTAGAATTATTTTTGCTAATTATTAATTCTTTTATAGAATATTAATCGGTATCTTTTATCTATAATCACGAGCCATTTGTCCATTCAGACTGCTATCTCTGATTCATTCCCAACAGCCGCTTCATCTAGTACTATATTCCCGTAACGACAATGCTGGCTGTCAGGAGGAATCGTCATGTAAGACTCTGCGTTTACGCAAGATACGGAAACATTCGTCCAAACCTATGCCCGTTCTGTGAATACCTGCCATATCGACTTGTACAAATCCCTTTGGAAGCAGGACGGCGCCATATTCTTTATTCACCCGTCAGGCTGCGACCATTCCTTTTCCGAGGTCGCGCAGCATTTTTACCTGGGCACGATGGACGCCCTCTTTTCTAAGCGCGAGTTAGTCCCCAAGCACCTGCGCTGCGCCCAGTACGGCGACACGACCGTCCTTGAATTCGAATGGGATTGTTATGCCACAGCCCGCGAAGACGGCTTCGCCGTCCATATGAGGGACGAGAACCGCAGGTCTTAATTCGTGAAAACAACGGCTGGAAAATCATTCACATCTATTACTCGCCCTTGCCGGAACCATAATTTACAGCACCGACGCCGTCCTACCTCAGTGCGACGTGTTTCTTATCCAACAGGCGCATCGCTTCGTTTTTTACGTCTTAGAATAACAGGTTTATATTGATATACGTTGTCAATGCAAATCTAAAAGCAGCGTCCCCTTTGCAGCTGCCGTTTCTTGGCAAATTCCCCTTCTTTTATAGCAATTTCCCTACAATTTTAGGCGAATTGTTACAGTTTCGACTAAAATCATCATTTTGCCTCTTATTTTCTTTACTGTCATGATATACTTTGTATAAGCAAGAAAATGAATTCGCAGGGGAGATTTACTATGAATATCAACAAGAAGGTAAAAATGGCTGTCGCCGCCGTCGTCATCGCAGCCTGCGCGTTCGGCGGCTACCAATACTATCAGACCAAGCAGGCCGAAGCTCAGGCCGCGGCAGTAGAAACGGCAAAAGTCGTCCGCATGAACTTGAAGTCTACAGTCTCGGCGACAGGTACGATCAAGCCGGTTAATTCCGTTGAAGTATCGCCGAAAATTACAGCCCGTATCAGTCAGATACTGGTCAAGGAAAATGACCACGTCACAGCCGGCCAGACTGTCGCTATCCTCGACGGCAAGGACTATCAGGCCCAGCGCGACCAGGCTCAGTTCCGCGTTACCAATACGCTGCGAGAATATAATCGGGCCAAGGAGCTGTACGCAGTCGGAGCCGATACGAAGCAGGCCCTGGACAACGCCGAATTCAACTACGATACGGCTGTCAGCCAGCTCAACGAAGCCGAATCAGACGTAGCTGAAACAGTCATCACCGCCCCGATGGACGGCATCGTCGTCGGCGAACCGAAGAGCGTCGGCACTATGGCCGTACAAGGCAACAACAACCCGACGGTCATCATGTACATTGCCGACACGTCGCAGAAGCAGATTTTAGCCAAAATCGACGAAACGGATATCGGCCAGATCCAGGTAGGCCAGACGGCGACCTTCACCGTCGACACCTATATGGACAAGACCTTTACAGCCCGCGTATCGAAGATTTCCCAGACCGACACGAGCAATACGTGGAACACGACGGGCACATCCAGCACCACATCGTCCTCGTCTTCGTCGGGCAGCGTCATTTATTACTACGTCACCCTTGACGTAGACGACCCGAACGACGAGCTGCGCATCGGCATGACGGCCCGCGTAGACATCAATACGTCGGAAAAGGAAAACGCCATGGTCGTCCCCATCGCGGCCCTCAAGACCAATGACAAGGGCTCCTATGTCCTGCGCGTCAACAGCGCCGGCCATACCGAACAGGTACCGGTTACGACAGGCATTTACAGCGATGAATTCGTAGAAATCCTGTCGGGCCTCGACGTAGGCGATAAGATTTCCATTACCTACACGGCCGCCAAGGCGACGAGCTCCCAGAATAAAAACCAGCGTCAAGGACCGCCGCCTCGCATGTAGCATCCTCGCAAGGGAGAAACCTATGGAAAACGTAATCGAATTAAAAGATATTAAAAAAATATATCATATTGGCGGAGAGGATTTCGCCGCTCTGGCCGGCATTACCCTAACCATCAAGGAAGGCGAATTCGCCGCCCTTATGGGCCCGTCCGGCTCAGGGAAATCGACGCTCATGAATATCCTCGGCTGCCTCGACAGGCCCACGGAAGGGTCGTACAAGCTCAGCGGCAAGGAAGTTGCCCACCTGAGCGACGACGAGCTGGCCGTCACACGGAACCAGCGCATCGGCTTCGTCTTCCAGAACTTTAACCTCCTGTCGCGCATTACAGCGCTGGAAAACGTCGCCCTGCCCTTGGTCTACGCCGGCGTCGGCCATAAAGAACGGACCCAGCGGGCTATGAAAAAGCTCGAAGCCGTAGGACTGGCTACGTGGGCCCACCACAAGCCCAACGAGCTGTCCGGCGGCCAGCGCCAGCGCGTAGCCATTGCCAGGGCACTGGTCAACGAGCCGAGCATCATCATGGCCGACGAACCGACGGGGAACCTCGACACGAAGTCGACAAAGGAAATCATGGCGATTTTCGAATCCCTCCACGAAGACCATAAGACGGTCATCCTCGTCACCCACGAACCGGAAATCGCCGCCTGCGCCAGCCGCCAGCTCCTCATGTGCGACGGCCTGATTACGCGGGACGAAGGAAAGGGGGTCGTCATGGATGTTGTTTAAAGAAAGCGTGCAGATCGCAATTACGGCCCTCCTGTCCAACAAGCTCCGCTCCATCCTCACCATGCTGGGTATCATCATCGGCGTCGGCGCCGTCATCGCCATGATTTCCATCGGCATGGGCGTCCGCCAGAACGTCACCGACTCCATCGCCAGCCTGGGCAGCAACATGCTCATCGTCACGCCGGGCTCGACGAACCAGGGCGGCGTCCGTTCGGCAGCCGGCTCCAGCCAGCGTCTGAAGCTGGAAGACGCCGAAGCCATTAAGAAAAAGATAAAGAACATCGACTACGTATCGCCGACGGTCAACAGTTCGTATCAAATCGTCAACGGCAACCAGAACTGGAACTCGTCGGTCTACGGCGTCACGCCGGAATACCTGCAGATCCGCGATCTGTCCGTATCGACGGGTTCATTCATTACCCAGGCAGATGTCAATTCGCGCAACCGCATCGCCGTCATCGGCACAACCGTTGCCTCCAATCTTTTCGATGCCCAGAACCCCGTCGGAAAAAATATCCGCATCAACGGCCAGCCCTATAAAGTCGTCGGCGTCCTGGAAAGCAAAGGGCAGTCGTCTATGGGCAGCGACCAGGACGATATCGTCATCATCCCCCTGACAACGGCTCAGGAACGCCTCATGGGCATTACGTACATCCGCTCCATCAACATCCAGGTCTCCAGTGCAGACCGGATTGAATACGTACAGGGCCAGGTCGAAGCCCTGCTCCGACAGCGGCACCATATTGTCGGCGATAAGGAAGACGATTTCACCGTCCGCAACCTGACCAGCCTCATGGAAACGATGAATGATACGACGACGATGCTCACCTTGTTCCTCGGCAGCATCGCTGCCATTTCTCTCATCGTCGGCGGCATCGGCATCATGAATATCATGATGGTATCCGTCACGGAACGGACACGGGAAATCGGTATCCGAAAAGCCCTGGGCGCAACCTTCCGCAACATCATGATGCAGTTTCTCATCGAATCAGTTGTCATCGGCGTCATCGGCGGCCTCTTAGGCGTCGCCTGCGGCGTTGGTCTGGCTCTGGGCATCGCCGAACTCGGACTGTTTACGACGGTCATTACAGCCGCTCCCATTATCATTTCCTTTGGTTTTTCCGTCGGCATCGGCCTGTTCTTCGGCATTTACCCGGCCCGAAAAGCAGCTCGCCTCGACCCCATCGAAGCCTTGCGTTACGAATGAAAGTTAAAAATTTTAACGTTTAACCAAAACATTATAACGTTTAACCTGATAGACGCCTAAAAAATCCTCTTGACAAACGGCCTTTATCCATGGATAATAAGTTCAACACCTCAAAAACGCCCCGCATATATGCGGAGCCTATACAGGCCATGACCAGGTAAAGAACAGGTTTCCCTTTCCTACAGAGAATTCGGCAGCGGTGAGAGCCGGACCGGAAACAGACCTGCTTCGACATCGCCTGCGAGCTGCCGCGCCGAGTGTCCCGCACAGGAGGCGCAGCCGTATGTCAGCGTTAAGGACCGCCTTCGGGCCCTAAGTGATAAATCAGGGTGGTACCGCGAACCTTCGCCCCTGTCGTCTCCCTCATCGAGACGACAGGGGCTTTTCGTATACATGGCAGTTTGAGGATACTATATATCAAGGGGGAGTATCATATGGAAAATGCAATGGAAAAACAGCAAGCTGTCGCAGCAGCTGCGCCGGCTCGGACGAATTTCCGCTGGAAAATCGCCTTTCTTATCTTTTTAATCAGCTTTGTAGCCTACATGGACCGCGTCAATTTATCCGTAGCGACACCTGTCATCATGCAAGAATTCGGTTTTACCAAAATTGATATGGGCTTCATTCAGACCTGTTTCTTTGCAGGCTACGCGCTCATGCAGGTACCGGGAGGCATGCTGGCCGAAAAGCTGGGCCTGCGCCGCACAGGGGCTTTAGCCATCCTCTGGTGGTCGATTTTCACAGCCTTGACGGCCTTTGCCAAAGGCAAGATCAGCTTTGCCGCCGTCCGCCTGCTCTTTGGTATGGGCGAAGGCCCTGTCTTCCCGGCCTTGGGAGCCGCCACCTTCAGCTGGTTCAACACCCGTGAAAAAGGCAAGGCCAGTTCGTCTATCCTCATGGGCACCTTCTTCGGCCCCGTCGTCGGCCCGGCGATTACCGTCGCCCTCATGGCTGCTATGGGCTGGCACGCCGTATTTATCATCTTCGGTCTCGTCGGCATCGTCCTGGCCTGGGTATGGCACAAATACGCCCACGATAACCCGGCTCACAGCCCCTACGTCAACGAAGCCGAATACGCTCACATCACCGAAGGCCGCGCCGCTGCCAGTGAAAAGAAGAGCGTCGCCCCGTGGAGCAAATTTCTCCGCTCGTCCCAGTTCTGGGCCGTCGGCATTCAGTTCATGGTCGTCGATTATATCATGTACGTCTTCCTGGCCTGGCTGCCCCTGTACCTGACGGAAGTGCACAACCTGTCCCTGAAAGCCATGGGCGTCTGGGCCTCCTTCCCGTGGATCGCCCTCATGGCCATGGTCTTCGTCGCCGGCTATATTTCCGATAAAATGGCCAACGGCAAAAACAGCGAACGGCAGTACACCATGCGCACCTTCACGGCTATGGCCGGCGTCGCCGTCACCTCTATCGGATTGTACGTCGCGGCGCATACACCGAGCGCTGAAATGAATATCTTCTGGATGACCGTCTCCCTCGGCGCACTGGGTTTCTCCATGAGTGCCAGCTGGGCTACAGTTATCTCCCTGGGAGGCAAATACACCGGCTCCGTATCAGGCTGGATGAACCTATGGGGAAATATCGGCGGCGTCCTCGCACCTATCGTTACAGCCTATTTCGTCACCAACTACGGCTGGAATGACGCCTTCATCGCCACATCCTTGTTCGGGATCGTAGCCATCGTCGCCTGGATCTTCGTAAAACCGGGCAAAGCCCTGACGCCGAACGAATAATATCTGTACACAGCCAAAAAGGAGTCTCTCTGACAGAGACTCCTTTTTCCATGCATATCGTATGTCAAATCGGCAACCATACGGTCTGTCTATCCACTGACATACCGCAGCCCGTCCTGAACTCTATGCCAAGAGGTGCTGCATACACCAAACGGCCGGTAATCGTGCCCCGAAAGCAGGGCAATGCCTATGGATTCAGCCAATACTATTTTAGCACTACTGATGGTATTGTTTTATCTCATATGGCATAAACAAAAATAGCGCCCTTTTAGCTGCCAACGAATGCGACTATTTTTGCTGCTAAAAAATATGTAAACTGACCGTTTGTCGGCGCAGCACTTTTTTCACCTTTGTTGCACGGGATACGGTGCGCAGCGTCAAGTATATTTCCGACAACGGCAAGAGCCGTCCCCCTGCCCTTGGCGTCCCGAAGTTCCACGAGGACGCTGCAGTTCCGGCAGTGAAACGTATGCTGTACGGCCTGCAGCTGCACGTTTTCAGAACGCCTCCCGTTCCACCGCGCCTTAGACCTTCCAGTTCATACCGAAGTTGAACTGGTACGTGTCTTCGTTGTCGTTGCCGATGGATTTTTCCATATCCAGGTACATATAAGTGTCCTTGCTGAACTGATGAGAGAAACCGAGGCCGATGTCACACCACGTACCTTCGTTTTCATAAGTCGTGCGGAGGAGACCTGTGGCGTCGCGGGCTTCGATGTCCTGATCGCCGAGGAATTCATGAAGTACGTCGGCCTTGATGTAGAAAGTGCTCTTTTCGCCGACATCTTTACCGAGGCGGAAGCCGACGCGGCCAATCAAGCTGTCGATAGCGCCGACCTGTACCTGCGTATCCTGGCTCGTCGTGTAGTCGGCGTCGGTCACATGAGCGTACTGGATCTGGGCCTGGGGCTCGATGTACCAGTTATTGCCCAGATCTTTCCTGCGGCCGTATTCGGCGCTGGCCGAGCAGACGAAGTTGCTGTAGCCGCCTGTTACTTTTTCGCCGAGGGTTCTTGTGTACAGTTCAAAATCGTTGGACAGCCTGCCGAACTTCAAGACGTAATCCGTGTAATGCCCTTTATTGCCCAGCCACGTATCGTAGAGCCAGATGCCGCCGCGGCGCACGTCGCCTTCACCGGCTACGTTCTTATAATCTGCCGTACCGCGCATGTAATCAATAGCTGCGCCCTGCCGGTGTTCGCCGTCGTCGCGGTCGTTGACTCGCGTATCGTAGCCCAGTTCCATCATGGTATTCATGCTGCGGAAGGCGTCGGACTTGCCGATGCGGTCATGACGGATACGCACCCAGAGGCCTTCATCGCCGTCGATGTAACGGGCTTCGCCCATTCGCTTGTTCAATCTGTCCATATAAATAGCATTTTCGTAATTTGCACGGGACATGGCGATGACCGTTCTGCCGGCATCAGAAACGATATCAGCTTGCTTTATTCGCTGAATGAACCAGTTTGTCCCGTCGGCGTATGCATCTTCCACATAGGCTTCCCCAGGCTTTTCAGCCGTAAATTGTTCTCCATTATATCCCGTATTTTCATCGTCATCTGCAGCAAACGCTTCATGCCCGATTACAAAGGATCTGTCCATAACGCCGGCATCGCGCATTTGAATGTACCTAGACAAGGTGCTGCCATGACCGTCATCATAGGCGGCCCCAGTAAACACTAAATCATTGGGACCGGCATTTACGGTAGCAAAGCGAAGCGTCTCGCCGTCGTTCATCTGTTCAATACCGGCAATGCGGCTGAACTGCACAATTTGAGTTCCTGCAGCGGTGCCGTTTTGAATATACAGCATATCGCTGGCTCCATGATCGCTGCGGTTTCCGTTCATAATAAAGGTATGAGAACCCTCTATATGTCCGATATGCAGTGCATGAGCCGGACTAATGCCATCCATATGAACTATGCCGCTCCCCTTAAGAGCGGACAGCCAGCTCTGCTGCCGCACGTTCCATTCTGCTCCTTCACCTAGAACAAGAGTAACCGTTCCCGATGAC
This sequence comes from uncultured Megasphaera sp., assembly GCA_900554215.1. GTDB lineage: Bacteria > Bacillota > Negativicutes > Veillonellales > Megasphaeraceae > Megasphaera. Next base: position 54,960 of record USGG01000001.1, on the reverse strand, counting down.
TGTACCTCTCCTAATGGCGGAGCAAACAACGCAGTATGTTCCGGAAATGTACTGTACCCATCGGCCCGGCCATTCCAGATACTGTATTTGCCAAGACGAAGATCTACCGTTCCGCCGTTTTCCGCTAAGGCGTCCCCGTCAATTTGAATGCGTTCCGTTCCGGATACGGACGCCAGAGATACATCGCCGCCAGCCCCTGCCACAATCCGGCCAAGGACAGCACTGCCGTCTCCGTATGCTATATCGACACGACTTCTTCCCGCCCCGTCCGAAGCAAGCCCGTCGCCGGCAGCTACAGCGATGGCTTGCCCATTTCCGGCCTGAATGCTCGTCGCGCCTCGCACGGCAACAGTACTGCCGTCAGCTGCCCAGACAACGCGCTGACCTGCCGCAGTGCCGACATTTTGAATTATGTTTTTTCCGCGGCGAGCAGTAATAAAAACAGCTGATTTCTCGTCTGCAGAGATAGTACTGCTGTACGCAGTATCTGCAGTCTGCCTCTCTGCACCAGAAGAGATAACAGCACCGCCGTCGCTGTCCATAGAAATCACTGCTCCGCTGCGGCCGACAACAGCTCCGTCCAAGATAATGCCATGGCCCGTTTTTCCCCTCGCATTCAGCTTCACAGAACTGCCTGCCGCAGCCTGTACAGCTATGCCGTTCCCGCCAGCCGCCTGAACCGCAATTGTTCCGGCTTGTACGGAAACAGTTCTCGCCGCAGTGCCGTCGCCTGCGGCCCGAATCCCAACAGCGTTATCGGCAGCTCCTGCCGCACTGTGTATTTGCAGGGAGTCGGCCTGGACTGCAATATTGCCTGTCGCAGCTTCCAGGCCCACGCTTAGAGAATTATCGCCTGACGACACGGTACCAATGCACAGATTGTCTGCCTGTATATCAGCCGTACCGGCTCCAGCTTCAATGCCCAGCGCTGTCCCTTGGTTTTCTGTACGGCTGACGATCACCATGTCATTTGCAGAAACTTCTATGGCCTTATTCCGATTGACTTGATCAGCCCGAATCCCAACAGCCTTTGCTGATGATTGAGTTTCTGCCAATATCGTCACCGTTTCCAAATTCGATGTCAATGTCGAATCCAGCAGAAAAACTCCCGTCGCATTGCCCTGCTTGCTGGCTGCCGACAGAGAAAGATTCGGCGTCGTCCCATTAAGTATGAGATATGCCCGTTCAAACTGTACGCCGAACACGTCATCGCTGCCGTCATTCTCTGCTATGACAGCACTGTCTGGGCCGTTAACGGCAAGAATCGCTTTATCACCACGCCAGCCGCCCCACCAGGAATATATTCCCGACTGCCCCGCTTGTACGATATTATGGTTTCCAGACAAAGTAATCGTACTGCCCATGCCGAATTCTATGCCGATGGTATCTGCCGTAATCCTGTTTTCCTCTTCTGCCTGCAGGGATATGCCTGCCGTCCAGTTCTCCATATTGCCAATGCCGCCGGAAGATATGCCAATGCCCCGTGAGCGGCCCGAGCCGCTCGCTGTAATCGTATTGCTGCCGCCTTTGACGGAAACAAGACCTACCGTATTGTATATGCCATATGCAGAATCTCTGTCAGTACTCACTGCCGTAATATCCGTATTGGCCCCGGCCTGCAGGGCTATATCCGTATGGTCTGCTTTTATACCTGTATGACCATTGATCCGAATCTGAGAATCAGCCTTGAGCTCTACAAGGGATTCATAGTCCAGCTTGACGGCAGTTTGAGTATGATCTCTTGGCGCAATAATTACGTTATTTCCCACATACTGATGGGTATGATGATCTGCAATATACAAATTGTTCATTGTTTCATTGATCTGTACATCTTCTGCCGCAGCACCGGCATAGCTCAATGCGCTGAAGACTAGCCCAGCTGCGATAGCCCGGCAGAGTTCTTGTCTGCTCATACGTTCCTCTTTTCTGCACGCAATTCCTTAATTAAGATATTTTTTATCATAATTAATAGCCTGTGAATTTCTAAAAAATCCGTCTTATACTAAATAGCGGCACATAGCGGTTCTCCTGCTGCAATGGTGTTTGCGAAAGCAACCTATACATCAGGAGAAACGCTATATGCCACTGTTATTATTATATACCCTTTCAAGAAAAAAAGATATTCTTTTTCATAAAATTGTATTATAATACTCATCCAACTAAGCCAACGGAGCACATCTGCGCCTAGCCTGCTTCTGTATAAACCCTCTTTGCGCAGCCATCTCCTGTCAAGAAAAGGCCTGGCAGTTTCAGTACGCAAAAAAACGGCAAGGACAAATAGCCCTATGCCGTCTTTTATCAAAAACGCAGCATTGACTTGAGAAAGCTCTGCGTCCGTTCATTCTGCGGGTTTTCGAAAACTTGCTGCGGCGTGCCCTCTTCCTGTATGAGGCCGTCAGCCATGAAGATGACCCTGTCAGCTACCTCCTTGGCAAAGGCCATTTCATGGGTAACTATAATCATGGTCATTTCCTCGTCGGCCAGCTGCTTAATCGTGCGAAGGACTTCGCCAGTCAGTTCAGGATCCAGAGCCGATGTCGGTTCATCAAACAGCATGATATCCGGATTCATCGCTAATGCACGGGCTATGGCCACGCGCTGCTGCTGCCCGCCGGAAAGCCGCGACGGGTATTCGTCCCGCTTGTCCCACAAACCGACCTTTTTAAGCAGCTCCTCTGCCGTCGGCATGATATCTTCGGTTTTCATGCCTTTAACGATGCGCGGAGCTTCCAGAATGTTGTCCAGGACAGTCATGTGAGGGAACAAATTAAAATGCTGAAAGCACATGCCCATACGCCGGCAAATAGCCCGCACCTGAGCCGGCGGCGCGTAAACGGAACGGCGGCTGCCTTCAGGCTGGCTGACCATGACGTCTCCATCAACGGTAATCGTGCCGCCGTCAATCGTTTCGAGCTGGCACAGACAGCGCAGGAAGGTGCTCTTGCCGCTGCCCGACGGGCCGATGATCGAGACGACTTCTCCTTCGTCGACGTGGAGCGTCACGTCCTTTAAGACTTCCAGATTGCCAAATTGCTTGCGTATATGATCCATTTCAATAAAACTCATCGTGTCGTTTCCTCCTTTATTCGTCGTATACGGCGTAGCGTTTTTCCAGATAGGTAAATACCTTTGTCAGAATAAAGGTAAAGAACAGGTAGAACACGGCGGCGACGACGAAGGCCGTCGTGTCGAAGTCGCGCTGTACGATGGAGCGCGTAATGCGCAGGATGTCGTTCATGGCCAAGATGTAGACCAGGGACGTATCCTTCAGGAGGTTGATCGTTTCGTTAGCCACCGGCGGCAGGACGCGTTTGACGACCTGGGGCAGGATAATGCGCCGCATGGTCTGGACGTAGGTCATGCCGAGAACCTTAGCCCCTTCGTACTGGCCCTTGTCGATAGACTGGATGCCGCCGCGGAAAATTTCTGCAAAGTACGCCGCGTAGTTAAATACGAAGGCGATGATGGCCGCCGGGAAATCGGGCAGGCGCAGGCCTTCGATGATAAAGGGCAGACCGTAATAAATGAATAAGATCTGGAGCATGAGCGGCGTGCCGCGCATGACGTAAATATAGGCGCCCATGAATTTCCGCAGGGGCATAATGCGCGAAATGCGGGCAATAGACATGAGAATGCCAAGGGGCAGGCTCAGTACGATGGTAATGACAAAAATCTGCAGGGTGATTTCCAACCCGCCGGCAATGGCCGGGACAATATTCAATAAGTAATCCATGGTGTCTCCTCGCTTATAAGGGCCGTAAAGACGCACATAAGGTGATAGGCGCAGAAAGCGCGGAGCCGCCGCCCCTCGCCCTCTGCATGCTATCACCTGCTGGGCCCTTCGTGATTATTCTATTTTGATCGTAATGTCTTCGCCGAACCATTTCTGGGAAATCTTGGTCATCGTGCCGTCGGCGCTCATCTGCTTCAAGGTTTCGTTGAGCTTGTCCTGAAGCATCTTGTCTTCCTGGCGCATGCCGATGCCGTACTGTTCGTCGCCCATCTTGTTGTCGATGACCTTGAACTGTCCCGGCTTCTTGCTCATGTAGTAGCGGCCTACGACGCTGTCCACGAGGATACCGTCGATGCGTTCCAGTTCCAAATCCATGAAGGCGGCGACGAAATCGCCGTACCGTTTGACGTCCTGAAGGGAGTTCTTAAATTCCGGCTGTTTTTCCAAGGCGTCGATAGAGCTGCTGCCTTCCTGAGTGCCGATGATCTTGCCCGACAGACCCGCCCGGTCGGCAATGGGCGAATCGGCCCGGACGACGAGGATCTGGGCGTTGTCCAGATACGGCTTGGAGAAGGCGATCTGCTTGGCCCGTTCTTCCGTAATAGTCAACCCGTTCCAGAGCATGTCGACCTGCTTGCTCTTCAAAGCCGCTTCCTTGCTGTCCCAGTCGATAGGCTTGAATTCGACGGGAATGCCCATGCGCTTGCCTGCTTCCGTAGCCAGGTCGATGTCAAAGCCTACGATATTGCCGCTGTCATCATGGAAGCCCATAGGCGGGAAATTGTCGTCGAGACCGATGACGATTTTATCAGGCAGCTTATCAGCCGTCTTTTCTTCACCGCCGCAGCCGGCCAGCATCGTCATTGCCGCTACCGCTGCCATTCCTACAGCTGCTAATTTTTTTACGTCCATTTTCCATACCTCCTACATGGATACGTCCATGCCAAACCATTTTTCTGAAATCTTCTTAGACGTGCCGTCGTTGTGCATGTCTTCCAATACCTTGTCCAGCTTTGCCTTCAGCTCCGTATCGTCCTTGCGCATGCCGACGCCGCAGGGAATGCTGGGATAGCCCACGTCGATAATGCGGAAATCGGCGTTGTTCTGCTGCTTGAAGTACGCTGCCGTCGTCAAGGCTACGACTACGGCGTCGATGCGGCCGACTTCCAAATCCATAAAGGACGTAACGTTGTCCGAATACTGCTTCAATTCCTTAAAGGAATCGCGCAGCTCCGGCTCAGCATTGATTGCTTCGAGGCCTGTACTGCTCTGCTGGGTACCGACGATCTTGCCGGCCAGGTCGGCCTTGCCCTGAATGGGCGAATCGCCGCGGACTAACAGGATCTGCGGGCCGTTCTGATAAGGCCGGGAGAAGAGGATGTTCTTTTCCCGTTCCGGCGTGATAGACAAGCCGTTCCAGATGGCGTCAATGCGCTTGCTCGTCAGCTCCGTTTCCTTGCTGTCCCAGTCGACGGACTTGAATTCGACTTCCATGCCCAGGCGCTTCGCCGCTTCCTTTGCCATGTCAATGTCGAAGCCTACGAGCTCGCCTTTTTCATCGTGAAAGCCGAAGGGCGGGAAATTATCATCCAGCCCGATAACGATTTTATTTCGTTCCGCCGCGGCGTTATCCTTAGACCCCTCGCCGCCGCAGCCGACAATGCTCATTGCCATAAGCGCAGCCGCCCCTACGACTGCCAACCGTTTCCACATCATCTTGAATCTCCCCTTTATATCTTACACAGTTCTAAATACAGTCCTTATTTTACTTTATTTCGTTAAAATAATAAAGAGTTTTCATCACTCAAAATGATGGAATTTTTTCATGAATCCCCGCCCTTTTTCTCTTATTCTCTTCAAATCTCTTTTTTACGCTCGTCTTTCTCTTCTTCAGCCCTACGATTCGTCGTCGTGCGTCTCCTGCCATTCCTTGATGCGGTCGATGATGCGCTGCTTGTTTTTCCTGGACAAGAACTGCATGTGAACCGGCAAAACGGCGATGCCCCCTTCTTCAGCCTTGCCCAGCTCGATTTCCTGCCAGTTATCTGCGATGAGAAAGATATTCTTGTAGGGGATGAAGACAAAGCTCCGCTCTTCATGAATCTGCTCATCGAAGAAGTCCCGGAAGGACATGAACTGACGGCGCACGATGAGGCCCTTATCGGTGACGAAGCAGACGATGTCTCGCTGTCTGTGAATGCGCCACAGACAGAACAGCAGGACGGCGATGTTGTCGAGACGCGCCGCCAGCGTCGCTTCGCCGAGCATGAGCCAGAAAAAATACATGCCGACCAAGGTGAAGACGAGCTGCATGAATACGGAAAACCATTTGGAGTTTTCAAATTCTTCTTCGATGACGCCGCAGTTCGGATAGCGGCGCATCATATCCTCTCTCGTAACCATAGTCCCTCCTGCCGGACGGCTTTATGAAAAAAGGGGAACGCCCAGCGTCCCCCAATACAGACTCAGCGAGTCTTCTTACTTGTCTTCGGCCCCGTCTTGATGACGACGTTGCGGCCGTCCTTGACGACTTCCAGGGAAATATCTCCGACGCCGTCTTTATAATAGGCCATCTTGATTTCCAGCAGCAGGGAGCCGACCTTTTCCTGCAAGTCGTCCGTGAAGAACTGCTTGCGGAAATCCGACGCCGTCTGCTTTTTCGCCGGCTTCTGAACGACGCGGGGCTTTGCCGCCGGTTCGTCGTCCCAATCAGCCGTTTCAAAGGTTATTTCTTCTTTTACGCCCTTGAACATGTCTTCGAGAGACCGGTTCTTGGGGATTTTATGCTTTGCCATCGTATCACCTTACTTATTTGTATCGCCGGAGCTTTCCATTTTATCCGACGCTTCCAGCATGCTGTTGAGGGTCAGCTTGGAAAAGTCTTCCGGCGTTTTATATGTCGCTATCTTCGTGAAGCCTTGGCGCAGGCGGCCGCGGTATGCCGCGACAACCTTGTCGTCGCGGTTCAGCTCGGCGACGTAAATATCCTGGCCGTCGATGCCGACGAGACGGTACTTGCCGACCGGCGAGATTTCCCGCCAGCTGCTCGTCGCTCCTTCAAACATGTAGACGACGCCGGTGCGCAGGTTGTCATAGAAGAAGATGTCTTCGTCGTAGAATACGGCGATGCGGCCGATGTTTTCAGCCTGGACGTGGATGCGCCGCGTATCGTAGTTGGCGTCGGTACGGTAAATGCGGTACCGTTCGGGAGCCACTTCCAGCTTCATGTATACGACGTTCGTCGCCGTCGAGTAGGCTACGTCGACGATCTTGCTGTCTTCCGGCGCGTCTTCGATAGGCGTGTCCAGCTCCCGTTCGGGATATACCGGGTCGTACTGGGCGATGTGGACTTCATAATTGCCCGTCTCGTTATCGTAGCCGTAGGTGGCGAAAATGGCCAGATTGCGGTCCGGCAGCCATTCGAAGAAGGACACCTTCTTGCCGTGCAGGTTGATGCGCTGCGGCTCGCCCTTCTTGCCGGCTTCGTAAATCGACACCTGGTCGTCGACAATGGTCGCCATAAACCGCTTGTCAAAGGAATAATAGGACTGGCCGTTCGGCTCTACGCCGAAGCCCAATGCTTCCTGCTGATTCGTGCCGGCAATCTGGAAATCCGAGGCCGGCGCAAAGAGCACCTTGTCTAAATACAAATACACGCCTGCCTGGACGGCAATGCCGACAACGAAGGCCAAGAGAACTCGTTTCGTGTTCATACATACCTCCTATTTGACGATAAATGCCGTCGGAATCATGCGTTCGCCCAGCAAGTCCGCCGGTTTGTTCACTACATTGCCGTTGAGGTACAGCGTTGAGCTGGAGCCTCCGTCCAAATTGGCCGCGATAACTGCGCCTTCTTCATAGAGGATATTCTGCAGGTCCCGCAGCGTCGCGCCGACAGAATACCCGGGCTGGCGGCCGTCGATGACCAAAAACAGCACCGTGCCGTCCTTGCGCTGACCGATAGCCGTGCGGGGGCCGACGCCCCAGCCGCCGTCGCCGTCGGTAATCATCTTTTCGCCGTTGACGATGAGGGCCGGGCCGAAAGATATGCCTTCTTTCGCGCCCATTTCGATGATTTCGCCCTTGCTGTACGTACCGGCGATGAGATTTCCTTCTTTATTGAATCCGACGAATTCGTTCACTTCCACGTCGAGGGAATTCTGCCCCAGAAGGAACCGGCCGTCATGAATGATAAAGCCGTACGGGCTGCGGCCCGTGCCGGTACCATTGGCATCGTAAAAGCCGCCAGCGTTGATGGCCGCCACGGCGTCATGCCGCTTGGCGATGCCGCTCGTCGTGTCGCCTTTTTCATCCATATTTTCCGCCGTCGCTACTTCGATGCGCTTCGGGTCGGGGATTTCCAGCAAAAAGCCTTTGAAGCGGCTCGATTCAATCTGCTTTAAATTCAGGGACGAATCGGTGCGGGCCGTAAATTTAAACAGCTCCTGCTTCGGCGCCGTGCTGATGCCGCCCAGTATTTTATCGATTTCTTCCTGAGAAAAAAGCCACGTAATGTACTGGGGGTGGCGGCTCTTCAAAATCGCGCCGACGACGGTCCTCTTGATGTTGTCAAAGGGACCGAACAGTACAACGACAGGCGACGTTACGCCGAAAAAGACCAGCAATACTATTAAAAATTTGCAAATATCTTTGAAATGTTTCTTCATAGTTACCTCAGAAATGTAAAGATAGACACGGCGTTATCGTTCTTCGTACTGCTCTGTCGTAACGCGCTGCTCAAAGTTTTCTATATCGACGGCGTTGCCAATCCAGATGCGGTTGACGGCATAGGGATTGTCGCCGCGCTTGGCCCATCCCGGATTCATAGTGACGGCCAGCTTGACGCCGTGCTTTTTCATGACGTCTTCGACAGCCTCATTGACCCGGCCATAGGGATAGCAGAAAAATTCGTTGTCGATGCCAAGGCGCTGCTTCAGCGCTTCCTGGCTCTTTTGCACGTCTTCTTCGACGGCTGCCGCTGAAAGCTCTGTCAGGCGCTCATGACGGTAGCTGTGCGAAGCAATAGTAATGCCTGCGTCTTTCATTTCCTGGATCTGCTGCCACGTCAGACGCGTGCCCTGGTCGGCATCATACGTCGGGATGAATACGGTGCAGGGAAATCCGAATTCTTTCATGACGGGCATGACGATGGAATATGTATCAGGATATCCGTCGTCAAAGGTCAGCACGACAGGTTTTACAGGAACGGCCTTCCCTTCCGTCATGTATTCATGGAGCTGCTGCAGCGTAATGGGATGAAACCCGTTGTCCTTTAAAAACTGCATCTGCTCGCGGAAGTGCGATTCCAGCAGAACGGCGTCGTTATCAGGCACGTCGCCTATCATATGATACATGAGGACCGGAATCCCTTTTTCGGGAACGGCCATTTCCACTTGTTCCTGCTGCGCTGCCGGAGCGGCAGACTCGGCGGCCGTCTTCGTGTCGGAAGACGGGCCGCAGCCCCCTAACAGGGCGCAGCAAAGACATGCCATTGCGGCGAATTTCCAAATGCGCAAGACATAAAGCCCCCTTCGTATGTCGGTTTATCATGCGGCGCGCCGGCGCGCTTGCGCCGATGCGCCGCATGTATGCACGATGTTAATATGTATCTTTTACGACGATCGGCAGTTCGTCCCGCCGTCCTTCAAAGAACAGGCGGATATATGTCTCGGCGTCGTCGCGGACCTGCTTATCGGCTTCGACCGAATGGAAGCTGACGTTGGGCGTCAGCAGGAATTCCGGCCGGGCAATCATTTTGAGCAGCATCGGACTGGGATGCTCCATAGATAAGACGTCCAGCGCTGCGCTGCGGATGTGTCCGTCGTCGACGGCATGGTACAGCGCCGCTTCGTCAGCCAGGCCGCCGCGGCAGCAGTTGACAAACATAGCGCCCTGCTTCATCTGCTCGAACTGTTCATCCTGGAAAATATACCGCGTCGTTTCATTCAGCGGCATATGGAGCGATACGACGTCGCTCGTTTCCAGCAGCTGGTCCATATCGACAGGACGGACATGATGCGCATTCATGATGTCTTCGCTGACAAACGGGTCGTAAGCCTGAATGCTGCAGCCGAAGGCCTGCATGCGCGACGCGACGGCCCGTCCGATATGGCCGAATCCGACGAGGCCGATGAGATTGCTGCTCACGCGGTGGATAGGCCAGGCCACGGAGCCGTACTCCCAGCGGCTGTTGACGTTGATGTCCGTCAAGTATTCCGGCAGCTGCCGAATCAGGGCCAATATCATGGCGCACGTATGATCGGCAATATCATCGACGCAATACGACATGTTATTGACGACGAGAACGCCGTTGCGGGCAGCCCCATCCAAATCGACGTTGTCATACCGCGTCGATAAAATGACGATGAGCTTCAAGTCGTCGAGCCGGTCCAAAAGCGAGCCGGAAATCCGTTCTGATTTGCAGATAATCACGTCGGCGTCTTCCAGCCGGTCAGCCATGACGTCTTCATCGGCTTCCGGACAATATTCGACGCGGGCAATATCCCGCAACCGCTCTCCAAAATCATCTTCGTCCTGACGTCCCGTCAAAACACTTATGTGATACATATCACAGCCCCTTTTCTTTGGTAAAAACAATCATCTAATTAAAAACCTACATATATTCTTAATTATATAACACATATTTGCCACTTCGCAAGTAAATAGGGCCATTCCTCCTCATTTCTCTTCCCCCCGGGGCAGCCTGCGTGCCCTGCCTGCAGCTACAGCAAAAGCCCGCGGAAGCATGGCCCCGCGAGCTTTGATATGTCCGCTGCCCTTCACAGCGCTTTATTTCATAACGGTATCTAAAAACGCAATGGCCCAGTCCTTATCGATGACCGGCACGTCCTTCGCCTGTTCTTCCAATTCCTTGCTGAATTCGTTCCGCAGCGTTTCGTACAATTCAGCGAAGCTGGCTTCGTAATCGACGTTCAGCGCTTCGTTCGTACCATCGTCAATGAGGTGGATAATAAACTTGCCCTCTTCGTCCCGGATAAAATAACAGCCCGTCACATGAAACTCAGGATACTGGGCTTCCACCTGCCGTTCAGCCAGCAGCTTCAGCAACGCAATAATGCGGTCGTCCAGACCGGCGTCAGCGATGCGGAGCTTTTCCAGCATTTCGTCGAAGGAATGGACAATGCGGCAGACGTAATGCGCCGCGTCGTGCAGTACCGCCATAGCCTGCTTGAAAGCCTGACGCGCCGTTTCCTCTCCCGTTTCGTCGGCAGCATGATAGATCATAACAGCTCCATCCATATCATGATACAAGAAATTATAGCTGACGACGTGCTCGTATCCGCAGTGCGGACAATGCATGGTAAATGCTTCCAGCGACCGCACCGCATCCTTCATCTTTTCATCGGTCTGTGTATTCACGCTGTCCCATACCTTAAACTGGCTGGTTTTGCCGCACTGGGGACAGGTAATCTCTTCCTCATGGAATCTCGACATAACGAACCTCCTTACTTCTCTCCATACGATATATGTTTCGCCGCAGACACGCCGCCTGCAGCGTTCCAGCTATTCCATTCCTATTATATTTTTACGAAAAAAGCCTGTCAATTCCCTGCCGAAAATTCGCCGATTCGCGCCCATCTGCCGCAACCTCGCCAACGCTGCTTCAAGACGCCTCGTTATTGACAGCAATAAAAAAGTATTCTATGCTGTACCTAAACTCTCTGGGCAAAATAGATTCCCGACGGCCGCGCTCCCTTCTGCCGGACGAAAAACGCCCCTCGTACCGGACTGCGCAAGGCCGACCTCATGCATAAAAAATTAGGAGGATATACGTATGGAAACGAAATGGTATGACAAAAAATGGATTTTATGGGCTGCCCTCATCATCTGCTGGCCCCTCGGCCTGTATCTCTTGTATCGTCAGCGCCGCAATTATACGAAGACGCAGATTATCCTATACATCATCATTACGGCCATTTGGTCCGCCTTCGCCTTTGCCCATCTTAACCTGTCAATGGGATGACGCATACAGTCAATACAGTACAGTTATGACAGGATAAAATCGCGCGTCTACAGATTTAAATGCCATAATGGCAGCTGCAAATACGAGCTGCCGCACGTATCTGTCATAAAATAAACCCCTTATTTAAACCCCTCATCAAAAAACAGCTCAAACTAGTAAACTAAAAGGGCCCGCCGAAAACCGGCGAGCCCTGTTGTTTGCTTGGCGGAAAGGGTGAGACAACCGCATATTTACGCCGTCTACAGCCCCACATTTTGAAAAAGGCGCAAAAAGGGCGCAACCTGTTTCCCGTAGTCATCTCTGCAAGGGCTCGCCCGTCGTTTTGACGGGTTAGGGCATAAAAGAACGCCAGAACCCCACAAGGTAGCCTATACCTTGTGGGGTTCGTTGTGTTTCCATGCCTTTACGGTTCATCTTTAGAGTAATAGGGCAGACGATCGGCGTCAATACGTCGCCGTGAATATTCCCATTTATTCCGATGCCGGCAACGGCTGGTAGTAGATAGCCTTCTTCTTATTGTCCAGAACAAAGGCATCGTAGCAGATACGCCCTTCTACTAAATCGCCTGAAATTCCCGGCGGGTCCTGGTGGATGCGGTAATCTTCCAATTTAACCGGCGCTACCGTAGCGCACGGATGAACTACCATGAACCCAAAATCTTTAGGAAGACGGACGGCGGGAACTTTAATAACTGCGCAGCCGTCAAGGTTTGCAATGACGCCCTTTAACCGCATATCTTGCCCCAAATCCGTATTCATAACGATGTCATTCGCTCGCTTCATAAGGAAGTACGTAGTAGGCGTAACCACAAGGCAACGGCCAGATTCAGGTACACAGGCGTCGTCCAATGCATTATTTGCCGTCAAAATCTTGTCAAAAATATTTTCTGAGGTCAATTCCTCCGCCGTGGCCGTCGTTCCTGCCCCGGCTACAATTTTTCCGTATACATAGGCGTCAATTTCCGGAATAACGACTTCGCGATTCTGCCGCGCCAGGGCAGCGCTTGCCTGCATCGTTCGCTTTGTTTCGTCCGAATCCAGCTTATCAACAGCAAACGTGAAAGAACGGTCTTTTGTCAAGGTGAATTCTTCTGTTGTTGCGTCTAAATCCTTCACTTTGCCAAAACGAGAAGCATTGGCCCCGGTTCCGTTCCTGTCATAGTCATTCATTGGGCTAGTGCTGATTTTATACACTTTTACACTATGGGCACCCGTCCAGTCAAAGTCTTTATTCGTAATAAGGCTTAATTTACTTTCTTTCGTAAATTGTTCATCTACATAGGGCTTAAATTGAGTTGCTAATTCAATACTCATTACTTACCTCCTAAATTAGTTCCAGGATATTATAACTGCATTGCCGCGCGAATGGCTACGGCGTCATCCCAGCCCTCCGGAAGATTACTTTCCCCAGGTCTCAACCCGTCAATTTTAATCTTCCGAATAGCCCAGGGCCGCGCCTGCAGGTATTCGCTTACCCCGTCCTGAATGCTTATCTCTTTCTGATCCGCGTTCATAAAGGCAGCATTCCCTTGCTCATCCACCTTTAAATGACCGGCGAGCAGCTCCGCCATGTCCTCAGGCTCTATGGCTTTATTCGCTTGCAGCGTGAAAAACAATTCTTTTTTCGCTGCCTTCATAGCAAATGCGTTGAATTGAGCTTTCATTTCTTCGCATTGTGCTTTATATTCGTTATTAACATCATTGGAAAGGCGGGCTTTTTCCTCTGCTAATCGTTTTTGTACAATGGCATTTACTTCATCCTGCGTAAACATTTTTTCACTCATTATATACCTCCTGTTTTTACGCCTTGAGTAGGCTACTTAAAACAGCAACAAAAAAGCACGGGTAAACGACTGCGGCGGTTTTGTCGTTTTTCCCGTGCATAGGAGAATATATGCGTACAAAAAATGAACCCTAGCGGAAAGGAAAACTAAAGGAAGAAAAAAGAAGCTCATTTCTTGCGGTACTCGTGCCTTTATGTGCTTGTTTATGTGTATATTATACCATAAAAGGACGCCCTATAGAAGGGCGTCAACGCTGTTATTTATGCGGTTTATCGGCTTTTTTTATGTCCACAATGGTATAGTAGGCGTGCTTACGTCCCTCTGTTGATTTGGGTTCCTTAAACCGCTTTTTCTTGTCCGGGAACCGCTCATCGAGCATGTCAAATACATCCATAGCGGCGTCTTTTTCTTCGTCCGTCTCATAGCTGATATGTACCTTCATAGTTTCGTGTACTCCTTTCGTCTAAAACTGTCGGGATAGCAGTTTTTGCGGCTCCTGCCGGTAATCTCTTCCATGCGCTCCCGTATGGCAAGCCTTATCTTCGGTTTCTGCAGCATTTCATAGCCGTACTGCTTGGCGTACTGCTCTCTATACCCCGCCTGCATGGCGGCCTGCTTGGCGTTGACCGTAATAAGCCAATAGTCTACAAAGTCCCGTTCATGATTGTTCAGCAACAAGTCATAAGATCGCATCTCTTTACCAACGTACCAGTCATGAATGATTTTCCGTATATAGGGACTGCGCAGGATCTGCTGCGCTGCCTGCCGGGCATACTTACGGCTATATCCTGCATTATACGCCGCCTGGGCCGCATTCTGCTTCATGATTAAATAGCCAAACAGGAATACGTCTTGCTTCGCCGTCAGCTTCTTTTTTCGTCTGCTGCAGCTGCTCCGTCCCGCTGCACCCTCTTGGTATAGTTGATGTATATAATCTATCCGCAAACCTTCACCTCCTAAAAGGGCGACAACCGCAGAGGTGGTAAGGCCCCGCGGCTGCACCCCTATTGTTTTGTAATGGGCCGCCTGTTGGCGCAAGCAGCCCGTCCGATCGTCAGCCCCTTATGCTTGGTAAATTTTAGGATTTTTTAGGATAAGTTTATAATTCATCTTCAGGTTTTATCAGGTTTCCGGCGTTTTGCAACCTTTGCAACTTTTGCAACTTTTTTCTGGATGCGGAAGCGGGCCAAACGCTGGTACCATCTGGCCCGCTGGTAGATTTCCGCAGCCATTGCACTTCGCCGGAAACCTGAGTATTTCTGAGTATTTTACGCCCTATCAGCTCTTTTTCTGCAGCCGCTTCAACTGCCGGCGCTGCTTGCGGTTCACGGCCTCAAACATGCCCATGTAAAACGTCTTTTCTTTTTGGCTTAGGCGGCTTGCCATGACCGGCGTATCACGTGAGATATACGGCTTGTTGGGCTTGGGTATTTTGGTCTTGGCCATGGTATTATTTCCCCCTGTTCTGCCTCCGTTCGGCTTTTTCCAGTCTCTCCAGCTTTCGCCGGTCCGCCCGATTCATCGGCATGCCTTTCATAAGAGCCGTTTTCCGCAAGCTTCCATGAAGGTATTTCACCGATTCTGGCTCTGTCTGTATGCCCCTTCTGGGCCGGTTATAGTTTATCTTCTTCATGGCATTACCTCCTACCCTGCTTCTTACGGCGCCGGCGTCGCAGCGTGCGGCATGCGTTGTCATAGCCCGCATCATAGGCCCGGAACGCCGCCAGGGCGGCAAAGAGCGCCATTCTGCTTACTTTGGTATCTTCCATCGTATTTGCTTCTTCCAGTGAGCTATACAAAATTTCCTTGACGGCTTGATCTCGTTTATTCATGGTCGGCTGCCTCCTCCTTTATTTTTCTAAGCTGGTACGCGATTTCTTCCAAATACGATACAGCGCACTTGCCGCGGATCTCGTCCGCCGGCTGCATCGGCGCAGGCTCTACCATCTGGAACCATGCGCAAATAGGGCCGTCGCACGGCTCTAAATGGTGGAACGGACAACTTGCAGTAATAGACTGATCTTTCTTGTTGAATGTGATAAGCATATGAGTTCCTCCTTTATCCCCACAAAGATGTGGCCCTGTTTTTTAGTTCGTATTGCGAATAATGGTGAAAAAATGAACTTGTGAACGAAAATCCCTATAAACCTATATAAATAGAATGCTTAGAGCGAATTTTCATCAATGGTGAAAAAAATGCACAGGTTCATTTTTACATCGTTGAATATTTCTATCTGTTTATTCCAACACAAGTACTAAGAACAAAAATAGTTGTATTTTGATTTTAAGCCGATATTTTCCAAATAATACCCGTCTTTATATCGTTTTCGCTTGAATCCTCTATTCTGCATATCATCTCTAAAAGTTGACATTTTTACACCATGCCAGCCGATACCGTCGCCCATTTCTTCGTTAAATGCCTTATGCAGGTCTTTCACCTTAACCCGCAAGCCTTCGCCTACATCACAATACAGGTCAATAAATTCGCCAATTATGTCGTTCTCGTCGTAATAGTCCGAAAGCATCTTCTTGATAGCTATCGGCATTTCGCCGAGTCCTTCGCGCTGCCATTTCAGGCACCCCTCGACGCACCACGCCAGAATGCCGCCTCTCTCTTGTGGATATAGCAGCCGTTCCTTCAGCGTGACATCGCGCATGTCGTCCAGATCCGCCGAAAACGGCACAATAATAAGGCGGCGCTTGATGCCCTTATCCGTCGCATTCGTGACGGTCGGTAAGAAGTTACTGGACATCACAATTTTAAACATCGGCAAGAAGGTAAAGGCGTCGCAGCGAAGGAAGCGGGCAGTAATGGCGTCACCGCCGGTAAGAAGCTTTATTTTGGCGTCGTTGAATTTCCTTCCCTGTCCGCTTTCGCTGGTAAGGATCAGCCGCTTTCCGGCCATTTTAGCTAAATGCGGCGTCGCTTCGTTGCCGTTCCCTGCATCATTACGGGCAGCCAGCAACATATCAATAGGCACTGTATCGGCATAGTCGCCCAATACCTTACCTATCGTTTCAATAAACGTACCTTTCCCACCGCCGCCGGCACCGTACAGGAACAGGAATTTTTCTTCCCGCGTAAGGCCTGTAAGGCAATACCCTATAAAGCGCTGCACATAGTCCCGTACGCCTTCATCAGGGATAATCTGCCGTACTGTCGATTCCCACAGCTCAGACCGCGCGCCGGGCGTATAGGATGCGGCGCATACCTGCGTCAATCGCTGCGCCCTGTCATGAGGAAGCAGGCGGCCCGTCTTTAGGTCTATCGTGCCGTTCTCGCAGTTTAGCAGCCACGGATCGGCGTCTAAGTCATTAATACTCACAGGGAACAGCGCGCGGGCGCGTTTTATGGTATTGTTGATAGAATTCTGGTTCTCTGAGCGCTTGCAGAACGACAGGAACGAGCGTTTCGCTTCCTCATCTTCTTGCGTCTTCGGCGGGCCAAAAACAACATCGTACTGCATGGCCGTAAGGCGCATCGTGGCGCTTACCAGATTGTACAACTCCGTGGCGTCTTTGCTCTCGGAACTTTTCCAGCGTGTCCCGTCCCATCGAAGCCACTTATCCGACGCCGTGCAATGAAGCAGCATATCCCCGTAGAGCAGTTCCAGCCGTTCGGCGTTCCCCGTATCGTTCAGCTTGAACGTTGCCAGGCGCTTCAATTCCTCCGCCGGCTTCGTAATACCATTTTCACGGATGAAACGATCCTGTTCCTGCCGCTGCTTTTTCAAGGCTTCGGGGTCGTATGTTTTGCCGTTCCACGAATCAATAGCCTTTTTCGCGGTCATGATGCGGTAATCTTCCCGCGTCTGCCATTTTTCGCGTTTGGCCAAGGCGGACATAGAGAAAATATCCATCATGAGCGGTATATTCCCGTTCGTCCAGAACGGCAGCATATTCATAAGGGCCATATCGGCGCCGCTGCGTCCTTCCGGGTCGTTCTTCGTCATATACGGCGTCGTGTCGCCGGCGTCGAACAGGGCGGCAAATTTCGCCCCCTGCTGGCTGTTCCGGATCCGTTGAATAATCGTCTGCACATCGGCCGGCGCTTCGGCAGCCTGCACAATCTGCGCCGATATATCGACGGGCGGCGGGGCTGCTGCGCCCCGTTTCGCGGCCCGCTCGGCTTCTATAGACTGGATCAGCGCCGCCACTTCCGCCGTCCGCTCGGCGATTGCGCCGCGCCCCTGGAATACGTTACCCGTCATCGTGAAGAAATGCCCCTGTGGGTATATCTCTACTATGTCGTTACGGTACCCCTTGCCGGCGATGTCGGCCTTTACGATGATGTGCAGGCCTTGACCGCTGGGACTTATTTCGGTATAGCTGTTCAGTGCGTCTATAATCTGCTGCGCCTCCGGGCTGGCTTGGCCGTCCTTTAAGCAATGGTCCAAATCAATGCCCACAAAGGGCGATTCGCTGAACTGGAAGCCGATGCCGTCATAGGATACGAGGCATCCCGCCGCTTCTTTGAACCCCGTCCATGTCTTCGGGTTGTTGGCCTTGGCCCGCTGCCCCGTTTCCGGTGTGTAGGGTATTTTGGTCGTCTTGCCGTCCCGCATTTCGAGCGCCCAGCATACCCAGTTTGGCAGCTCTTTCAATTCCTGCGGGATTTGTTCGAAAAAAATATTCATAAATATTTCTATTCCTCCTAATTACAAAAAATGAGCTTTTTAAACTCTCCCATATCTGATATACTAAAAGTAGCCTTTTTTGGTATGGGTCTCAAAATTGGCTGCCTTTGCCCTTATGAGTGGTGGTGCACTCGTAAGGGCCTTTTTATTTGCGCAGGTACGCCTTGCTGCGGCTGCGCTCCTGTAAAAACTGCTCGAAGTCGGCCAGCTTTACAAGTTTCAGCTGCCAGCCCAGGTCAAGGAAAGAATCCCGGTACTTGGGTATGGCCTGCATCTCCTTTGTAAGCCGCCAAACCGTCGTCCGGCCAATGGAAAAGAGCTGCACCAGCCGCGCAGGCTGTACCCACAAGACGCCGTGCTGATCCGTGTGGTCGCGCATCATAGAATGCCCCATATTTTCACCTCCTAAATATTTCAAACTGATAATAGGTAATCTGATAAGTCGTTATAGTAAAACGAGTTTACGCGAACATCTGCAAAGGATTTTACTTACTTCTTGATGATTTCCTGCGGCTCTACGCCCAGGGCTGCGGCGAGCTTGCCAATAGATTTCAACTGTGGCGCCTTCCCTTCTAACATGCGGTAAAGCGTCGTTTTGCCTAAATCGGCATGTTCCGCAAGCTCAGCCTGCGAAAGGCATTGCTTCATCATAAGCAACTTGACTTTTTCTGTATCCAGTTTCATATTCTCACCTCCTTTACACTATCATTTGTTTTCTTTCTACGTTAATTATATCATCATTTGTTATCTTGTCAACGGTCGTGGTCATTTTTACTAATTATCGTTGCATTTGTTTTCTTTTGTATCGTTTACATGATATAATAAATATGAATAGAGGTGGTACATAATGAATATTGGTGAAAAAATTCGTGCATATCGCCAACAAAAAAAATTAACTCAAGCACAACTAGCAAAATTATCAAATATTTCCCGCATTGCGTTGGGCAATTATGAACGTGGAGAGCGAACCCCAACAATAGATATTTTTATCAGAATTTCAAAAGCATTAAACGTTTCTTTAGATGAGTTACTAGGTATACAACAAAACGAAAAAGAAATATTAAAAAATGACTTAAAAAAAATTAATTGTCAAATTACTTTTCATGATGATGTAGCCATATTACAATATGAGGGACATAGGTCTTTTATATCATTATCTTTTTTGTTAGAAGCTCACCAAAAAATACGATCAAAAGCAATAGATGCTTACAATCAAAATTTAAATAATTTATTAGAAAGTTTTATTCAAAATCACTTTTTAAAAAATACAGCTTCTTCAGGCACAGAAACATTACTATCATTTTTCGAATCTCAAGTAAAAGATGGTAAATTACCTAATAATAGCTTTATGGCATTATCTAATTTAGTAAATGCTTTATTTGAAAATAAAGATAAGTCTGAAATCACCAACAAAACGTTAGAAAAGTTATTACATGATGAATTAAATAAAAAGAAATCCGTATGAAATAAGCAATTTTCATACATAACAAAAAAAAGCCCCGCCGCCGATCGGCGACAGGACAACGAACCATACCCACAAAATGAGCTTACGCGAGCATTTGCAGAGGTGACTACGAGAAGCAAATCATTTTGAAAGGGGTATACACTATGTGGATTGTAGAAATTACGAATTCCAAAGGAACACGGTACAAATACCGCGAGCGCTTCATGGACCCGGCCACGGGCCGCTATACCATTGTAAGCCTTACCTTGAACAGCAACAGCCGGCAGGCCCAGCGCGCCGCCGCCGATATGTTGCGGGATAAAATCAGGGAAAAGACGAAGACAGCCGCCGAGCGCAAGGCCGAAAAGCTGGCCGCGCTGACCTTTTACGACGTGCTGGACGAGTGGCGGGCCTACGTCGCCCCTACCGTCAAGACGCGGACGGCAGACAACCACAGGAACTACATCAAGCGCATCAAAAAGGACCTGCCGCCATCGCTGTTATTTGCCGATTTTACGCCCGTTATGGCCGAAAACATAGTACGGCATATCTACTATACGGAAATGCGCTCCTACAGCTATTCAAGCACTATTTTGACGGTCAT
Source organism: uncultured Megasphaera sp. (assembly GCA_900554215.1). Taxonomy (GTDB): domain Bacteria; phylum Bacillota; class Negativicutes; order Veillonellales; family Megasphaeraceae; genus Megasphaera. The sequence continues at coordinate 34,775 of USGG01000001.1, read as the reverse complement.
GCAGCGCGTCATGCGCTACGCCAAGAAGTGCGGCTATATCGACCAGATAGGCGACTTCATCGACATTAAATTAAAGAAGCGGCCGGCAACAGCCAAAGAGCTGCAGAAGGCCGCCAATAAGTTTTTGAATCGCGACGAATTGAAGGACTGCCTGCGCCAGTTGGACGCCATCAATCACCGGATCGCCCTGGCCATGGAGTTTATCGCCTTGACCGGCCTTCGGTGCGGCGAACTGCTCGCCCTGCGGGTGCAGGACTACGACAGGGAGAACTGCAGCATCAACATAAACGGTACGATCGTCCATATTGCCAGGAACGGCGACGACATCCAGCGGGGCACGCCGAAAAACATTTATTCCTATCGCGACGTGCATCTGAACAGCCGGGCGCAGCATATTATAGAATGGTTCATTGCCGACAACCGCCGCGCCGCCCTGTGGGAACGGGGCCGGTACAAGGATAAGGGATATATCTTCACGACCAATACAGGCAATCCCTACAATATTCAATACATCGGCCATAAGCTGCGCCGCATCCAAATTCCGGGCAAGCATATCACGACGCACATGTTCCGGCATACCCATATTAGTATGCTGGCAGAAATGGCCGTACCGCTGAAAGCCATCATGCAGCGCGTCGGCCATAATGACCCCAATACAACGCTTTCCATTTATACGCACGTCACCAACGCCATGACGGAAGAAGCGAACCGAAAAATTGACGCCCTTAGTGTCTAAAAACGGCGTAATACTGCTCTCTGACGCCCACAAATGAGGGCGCAAAAAGGGCGCAAAAGCCTTAAAAACAGGCAAAAAAGAAGGAATATTCTTTAACCGCCCAAATGCCACTGAACCCGCATGGTTAACAGCTTAGAAACGATTTCGAATATTCCTTCTTCTCCTAATATGTGCTGGCGGAAAGGGTGGGATTCGAACCCACGGTGCGTTGCCGCATCACTAGTTTTCAAGACTAGCTCCTTAAACCACTCGGACACCTTTCCATAACGGAATCATTATAGCAAACATCTATAATTTCCGTCAAGAAAAATTCACCTTCCCAATACGGTTTCTATGAGCCGCAGGAAGGCCCGGATGCCTTCTTTTAAGGCTGGTTCCGGCGTATTTTCTTCCTTGCAGTGGGAAATGCCCGGGTCCGACATGACAAACATCATGATGGACGGCGCAGCCTTTACCATTTCTACGGCATCGTGGAGCGGGGCGGAATACATGACGGCATCCCTTCCCGTTTCCTCTTGGACAGCACGGCGGCACAGTGCTTTCAGCGTTTCATCAAACAATACGGGCTCCTTATGCCAAATGACATCATGCGCTACAGAGACACCGTGTTCCTTGCCCCGCCCTTCATAGGCGGCGCGGGCTTCGTCTATCATCGTCTGAAACGTTTCTTCATCGATGCAGCGGATATCCAGGGAAATGCGGCAGCGGCCGGGAGAAATGGTCACGACATTGGGCGCGACGTCTACTTGCCCGACAGTGCAGTACGCGCCGTATTTCAAGGCTATGTTGTTAAAATCAACTGTCGCTTCGGCAGCCGCTAAAAAGGCGTCGCGCCGCAACGCTACAGGGGAACCGCAATGGCTCTGCTGCCCCGTAAACGTAATGTACTCGCGGTGGCAGCCGCACACGCCGTACACGCAGGCGGCGCTCGTCTTGTTCTGCGCCAGCAGCGGCGCCTGCTCGATGTGCAGTTCCAAATAGGCCTGGACCTGCCGCGCTGCAAAAGCTGCCCTCGCCGCGTCTATCCGCTCGCCGTCCAGTCCGCACGTTCGCAGCACGTCGGCGAAGGATCGCCCGTCCTTCGTTGTCAGAGACGCCGCCGACTGCGCCGTCATAGAACCGCTGGCAACGGCAGACCCAAAGCAGCTCTTGCCGAAGGCCATGCCTTCCTCATCGACCCAGCCGACGACATACAAGGTCTTCTTCGGCTTTTTTCCAGCCAGGCAATACGCGCCGTAGCCCATGCCGGCCGCTACGCCCAGGGCCCCGTCCAGCCAGCCGCCGTCCGGAACGGAGTCAATATGGCTTCCTACGACGACGGACGCTTCACTTTCACCGGCAAACTTCGCCCATATATTGCCGACGGCATCCATTGACACTTCGGCTCCGGCCGCTTCCATGTGGCGGCGAAACCACTCCGTCGCCTTCCGCCACGTTGGCGTCCACGACAGGCGCTGGGCACCATTTTCATCTGACGTAAGCGCCGCCAGTTCTCTTAAATCGGCGACGATTTGTTCTGCTGCATCTGCTCTGTTCATCTGAATCCCCCTCATCTAAACGCTATGCTCCTGAATTTGAATTAGCTTGATAATACTATGACTGCCCGCACCTTGGCAAGACCTCGCCGCGTTACATCCACAAATGCCGTCTTCCCTCGCATTGAAGACGGCTATTTTGTCATATCAATACAAACATACCCTCCTTGCCTTACGATCCAGCAAAGAGGGTATGTCGTATCAAATTCACATCTTATTGCAGCACGTGTCTGGCAATGACCATTTTCTGTACTTCGCTCGTCCCTTCATAAATCCGCAGGATGCGGGCGTCGCGGTACAGGCGTTCGATGTCATAGTCCTTCATGTAGCCGTAACCGCCGTGTATCTGCAAGGACAAATCGCAGATGCAGCAGGCTGCTTCAGAGGCATAATACTTCGCCATCGCCGCCGCCTGGCTGATATCGCCGCCGGCCATCCGTTCCGACGCGGCGTTGTATACGAGGAGCCGAGCCGCTTCCAAACGCGTCGCCATGTCGGCCAGGTACCACTGCAGTCCCTGCTTGGCCGCAATGGGCTTGCCGAATTGGACCCGCTCCTTCGCATATTTCACAGCACTGGCCATGGCCGCTTCGGCTACGCCGAGGGATTGGGCGGCAATGCCGATGCGCCCGCCGTCGAGGCCGCTCATGGCGACCTTAAAGCCGTCGCCGACACGTCCCAGCACGCACGATTCCGGCACAGCACAATCCGTAAAAATCAGCTCCGACACAGCAGCGCCGCGAATTCCCATCTTGTCTTCCGTCTTGCCCAGAGAAAACCCCGGCGTGTCCCGCTTCATCAAAAAGGCTGTCATGCCGCCGCGAGTCCCCTTTTCCTTGTCCGTCACGGCAATGACTACGACGTGATGGCCTTCATGAGGCCCCATATTGCTGATAAAGCACTTCGTGCCGTTTAATACATAGTGTCCGTCTGCATAGACAGCCTTGGTCGTCAGCCCGCCGGCATCTGTACCGGCTCCGGCTTCGGTCAGGGCAAAGGCCCCCAAACGCCCTTCAGCTGCTGCCGGCAAAAACTCCCGTTTTTGTTCTTCCGTACCGCGCTTGACGATAATATCGTTGACCAGCAGGTGAACGGCCAAGATCTCCGCCGTACTGGCGCAGCATTTCGCCACTTCTTCAATAGCAACGACCTTGCAGATTTCATCCATGCCGGCTCCGCCGTATTCTTCGGGAATGTTCAGCCCCATAATGCCCATGTCGGACAATCCCTGAATCGCCTCGGCCGGGAACCGCCCCGTCTCGTCGATATTCTTCGCCAGGGGCGCGATCTTTTCCTGCGCATATTTGCGCACCATCATCTGTATATCTCGCTGTTCTTCTGTCAACCGCATAGAAATCCCGCCTTTCGTCGTAAGGTATACTTCTATTATGACCTACGAAAAGGCGCTTTGGCAACTGTATGCAAAATTAGTATACCTATGTCTTTTGCTTATGGAAAAAATGCGGCGAATCGCCCCACTGGCCGAGCCCTACCGTATCGCCGACCGACGCGACGCGGGCTGCCAGGCAGTCCTTGCATTGGCCCGGCGTGTCTTCTACGCAGGGCTTGTTGTCGTACAGCAAATACTGAGAACGGAACTTCGGCACCGTCACGATGGGCATGAGGACGTTGGCCCCGGCTTTAAGGCCCAGCTCTCGGCCCATGGGATGCAGGGCCTGCAAAGCTGTCGTCGAGGCGATGTTGACGTCCGGCAAAAACAGGCGCGTCACGGCGATCATCTTGAGGCCCAGCTCCAGACGGCGGCGTTTCCCCTCGGCTGAATCGAGCCCCTGGGCTACGACGGCCTTGCCAAGAGGCGTATTGTGATGGACGACGTAGGGACCCATGCCGATCATGTCGATATCCATGTCGCGGTAAAACAAGATGTCGTCGGCCAAATCTTCTATGGTCTGGCCGGGCAGGCCGCTCATGTCGCCGGTGCCGACCTGATAGCCAATGGCCCGCAGCACGTCGAGGCAGTTCTTACGAACCTGCCATTGATGGTGGCCGTCCTGCGGATGAAGCTTGGCGTATAATGCGGGATTGCTCGTCTCGATGCGCAGCAGATAGCGGTGCGCACCGGCTTCAAACCAGCGGCGGTAAGCCTCCTCGTCCTGCTCGCCGACGCAGAGGGTAATGCCCAGCTCGCCATGGCTCAGGGACTTGATATCCCGCACCAACCCTTCGATGTAGCCGATAAACGCCTCATCCTGCCGTTCGCCCGACTGAAGCGTCAGGGAACCGTACTGGTTGTCGTAAGCCCATTTCGCCATCGCCAGGATATCGTCCCGGTCGGTATCAAACCGATCCACTTCGTCGTTGTCCCGACGGATGCCGCAGTACAGACAGTTCTTGATGCAGCGGTTGGAAAACTCAACGAGGCCGCGGTAATAGACGACGCGGCCGACGTTGGCCGCCTTGACCTCATAGGCCCGGTCGTACAAGGCCTGCAGCTCGTCGGCGTCGGTCAGGCTGAGCAGGTAAATCAAATCGTCGCGAGTTAAGTTTTTTTTATGTAATACAGCTTGAAGATCCATAGGCGTCTCCTTTGTCTTAGTAACTACGTATAGGCAGATGCTCTTCCGACTGCTGGCCTTATCGTATATGAGTTGTCAAAAAAAGTCAACATGGACAGATAAAAAAGAAAGAAGCCGTTGCTCCAGCTCCTTTCCTTATATCATGTAAAATTATTTAATAATATAAGCATTCATGATTTCGCCGTAATAGGCAATGTGTATATCTTTATTAGCACCACTGGCCGTACTGTCTATATCCTGCGGATAGCAGCTATGCTGCACCTCCGCAGGCAGTGCTTCCAAAACCTGTTTTTGCTGATACAAAACCCGGCATTCCAGCGTCAGCGGCAGTTCCCGTATGGCCGGAACGTCTACCATCTCACCATCTGCTAAGGTCAGCCGCAGCTCAGCAAGCTTATCCATATGAGCCCCCGAATGGGTACCGCAATATGTCAATATATTCTTATCGTATTCTCCTAAGGGAACATTCACTGTAAATTGAGGATTCCTGTCGAGCTGAAAACGCGTAAAGCGGTTTTCCCGCACATAAACGACGAAAACAGGCTTCCTCCATTCAATACCCATCGTTCCCCAGCCAATCGTCATGCTGTTCACCTTACCGGCAGCCTTGGTAGTCAGCAGCACTCCCTTCGGCAGCTGCTGCAAAATCTTCCCGGCGTAATCGAACGGCTGTATATATTGTTTCATGCACTTCAGCTCCTTTATCACATGTCATTCACTACGCTGCATCGGCAGCTCATTCTTCTACAAAACATTTACGCTGAAACCCAAAACTTCTTAGTACTTATACTACTACAGCTTTCTTTGTTTAGCAATAAACGACCTGTCGCACAAGCAGCAGGCCGTTTTCTGTAAATCGTATTAATTTCTATTTGCCCAATGCAGCCGTTCAAAGAGCAGGAAGATGAGGCTCAGCACCATGGCGACGACCGTCGCAAGGCCCATGCCCTTGAGCTGAACGGGACCGAAAACGATGGTCGCGCCGCTGAGGCCGGAAATCATCGTCACGGCCGTGAGAATGAGGTTCTTCGACCGAGTGTAGTCAACCTTCTTTTCGACGAGCATGCGCAGGCCCGACGCGGCGATGAAGCCAAACAGGAGAATGCACACTCCGCCCATAACCGGCGTCGGAATGGCGTGAATGAGGGCGGCTATCTTGCCGATAAAGGAAAAGATAATGGCGAAGACGGCAGCGCCGCCGATGACCCAGGTGCTGTATACGCCTGTAATGGCCATGACGCCCATGTTTTCGCCGTACGTCGTATTCGGCGTCGAGCCGAGAAGGCCCGACAGGACGTTGGACACGCCGTCGGCAAAGAGGGAGCGGTGCAGGCCCGGATCTTTGATGAGGTCGCGGCCGACGATGTCGCTGGTCACGAAGAGATGCCCCAGGTGCTCAGCCAGTACGACGAACAGGGCCGGCATAATCATCATGATGGCGCTGAGGTTAAATTCCGGCTTGTAGAATGTCGGGAAAGCAAACCACGGCGTCTCCTGCACGTGGCTCAAGTCGACGACGCCCATGAAATACGACAGGATATAGCCGGCGACGACGCCGACCAGGATGGGAATAATGCCCAGGAAGCCCCGGCCCAGCACGCTGGTGAGGATCGTGACGACGAGCGTAAAGGTCGAGATGATCATGGCCGTTTCGTTGGACATGCCCTGAGCTTCGCCCATATAGCCCGACATGGTCATGGCCAGCGGAGCCAGCTCCAGGCCGATGATGGCTACGATAGAGCCCATCGCCGCCGGCGGGAAGAGGACGTCGATCCACTTCGTGCCGATTTTGTCGACGAGGGCCGCAATGACAATAAAGGACAGGCCGAAGACGATAAAGCCCCCTTGGGCGTCGCCGTAGGACATGCCCGGCACGGCGCAGACGGCCAGGACCGGCGAGATAAAGGCAAAGCTCGAGCCCAGGTACGCCGGCAGCCGCCATTTGCAGATGGTCAGGTAGATGAGCGTGCCGATGCCGTTCATAAACAGGGCCGTCGCCGGATCTACGTGCAGCAGGAACGGCACTAGCACCGTCGAACCGAACATGGCGAACAAATGCTGCAGGCTGAGAGGAATCGTCGGCAGCAGGGGCAGCCGTTCCTCTACGTGAATAATCCTTCGTTGTTCCATATATTCCTCCTAATGCAATCAGCGCAGGGGAAACCGGCTGCGCGTTTCTTCCTTCATAGACCGCAGGACAGGCTGCGGTTCCGCCGCGGCCCGTTCCATGGCCTGCTTGTAATTTTGCCTGCAAATGTTGAGCAGCAGGGCTGCCGCCGCCATGTTGACTACCAAAGACGTGCCGCCGTAGCTGATAAAGGGCAGGGGCACGCCGACGACGGGCAGGACGCCGCAGACCATGCCGATGTTGATAAAGCCCTGGCCGCCGAAGTACAGCGTAATGCCCAAGGCCGTAAACATACCGAATTTGTCCCGGCAGTTCCAGGCCGTCATGGCTCCGAAATAGACGACCGTGCAGAACAGGAGCAGGATAAAAATAGACCCGCGCAGTCCCCATTCTTGAGCTAGTATGGCGAAGGCAAAGTCCGTATGGGCTTCAGGCAGATAGCTGAATTTGCTGACGCCGTCGCCGATGCCCTGTCCCAGGATGCCGCCGGAGCCGATGGCGATGAGACTCTGCACCGTCTGATAGCCCAGCGTCTTTTCATATTCCCAAGGGTCGAGCCAGGCGATGATGCGGTTCATGCGGTACGGCGCCGACAGCAGGTACAGCAGCGCGCCGCCGCCCAGTACGGCGCAGTGCCACTTAATATGGGACAGGCGTGCGCCGCCGGCAAAGACCATGACCGCCGGAATCGCCAGGATGACAAAGGCCGTGCCGGCGTCGGGCTGTTCCATGACCAGCAGAAACATGAGCAGCGGCCCCCATAGGGCAATATGGGGCACAAACCGCAGACGCCGCCAGAATACGACGTCTTTGCCATGAGACAGGCGGTATAAAAACTCAATGGGCCTGTGCTTTTCCAAGAAGTCGGCCAAATGGGACGCCGCATACAAAATACCAGCCAGCTTCGCCACTTCCGACGGCTGAAAGGTAAAACCGGCGATGCCGATCCAGCGGCGGGCGCCGTTGACGACGATGCCGATGGGAAAGACAATCAGCAGAAGAAAAACAGCTATGGCCATAATCCATTGCGTATGCTTCCGCCATATACGGTAATCCTTCTTATACAAAATCAGAGCCGGTATCATGCCAACGGCAAAGAAGCCGGCCTGCCGTATTAAATGATTGAAAAACATACCGTGTACCCGGTCGGACACGAAGGTCGCGCTGAATACGTTGGCCATTCCCATGGCAATCAGCAGGGCAAAGGCCGTCAGCAGAGCCCAGTAGGTCCGCCGCAGTTCTTTAGTTTCCTTCGTCATGACCTATTCCTCCGGCCGGCGGCATAGCCGCGCAATGAAAAATAGGCTGTCCTTTCGCGCTGAATTTTGCTTCGTATTCGGTCATCGCTTCGTTGACGATATCGCTGTGATGAAGATCGTACGTCACTTCCGACAGCTGCCACTGCCGTTCCTTAAATTCTTCCAGCGTAAAGTCGAACAAGCCCGCGTTGTCAGATTTAAAATCGATGCGGCCGCCTTCCGCCAGCAGGCGGGCGTATCGGTCGAGAAAATCGCGGTACGTCAGGCGGCGCTTGGCGTGACGCTTCTTCGGCCAAGGGTCGCAGAAGTTGATAAAAAAGCGGGATACTTCGCCGGGCGCGAAGATTTCTTCCAAACGGGCCACGTCAAACCGCAGCAGATGAACGTTGTTCACTTCGGCGGCGGCGCATTTCTTGCCGGCATAATACAGGACGCCGACCTGGATTTCAATGCCGATGAAGTTGGCTTCCGGGTGCAGCTGAGCCATTTGAGAAATGAAATTCCCCTTGCCCGTACCGAGCTCTACCCACAGAGGCTTGTCCGGATCTTCGAACAGCTCCCGCCATTTTCCTTTATATTCTTCACAATGTTCCAAGTGGACGAACGAAGCGTAATCCAAAATAGCCTCGTCAATCCACGGTTTTCTCCGTAAACGCATGAGTTCCTCCTTTATCTGCGTATATAAAGAGGCTGATTCCACGCGAAATCAGCCTGTAATACTCGTATTATTATAGGATATGGCAAAAGGCAGTGTCAACTGAAATTACAGTTCTTTCCACCCTTTGACGCCTGTAATGCCCAGGCCCGGCCGTTCCGGCAGGACGAGCTCGTTCGCCTCGTAGGATATACCGCCTTCTACGGGGTCGCCGGCCATCAAATCGGCGGCATCCAAGTCGTTTTTGACAAATACGGTCCGGCCGGCCGATAAGGCAGCCGCTGCTGTAATGCCGACCTTGCTCTCAAGCATGCAGCCCATCATGCAGCCGACGCCGGCGCTTTCGGCCAGCGCCGCTATCTTTGCCGCCGGGCCCAGGCCGCCGGCCTTCATGAGCTTGACGTTGATGAGGTCGCAGGCCCGCATGGACAATAGGCGGAAAACATCGTGCAGACCAAAGGCGCTTTCATCAGCCATAATATCGGTGTCTACGTTGTCTGCCACCAGCTTCAGCCCTTCGAAATCCCAAGCCGCCACGGGCTGCTCGACCAATTCAATGTCCAGTCCCGCATCCTCCATGCGGCGAATGAGCCGCACAGCTTCCTTTGGCTTCCAGCCCTGATTGGCGTCGAGGCGGATAGAAATATCCGGCCCGACGGCATGCCGCACGGCCTGCACGCGCAGGAAATCTTCAGCCCCATCAAGTCCGACCTTGACCTTGATATGGCGATACCCGGCAGCGACGGCGCGGCGCGCGTCAGCGGCCATGACGCCAGGCTCGTTGACGCTGACCGTCAAATCCGATACGACGCGGCATTTCGCCCCGCCGAAAAAGCGGTGCAGCGGCAGCCTGTACTGCTGGCCGAATAAGTCGTGAACAGCAATATCCAAAGCGGCCTTAGCCGACGTGTTATGCACCATAGCCGACTGGATGTCCTGCAATATCTCTTCCCTGTCGTCGATATCCCGACCGATGAGCTTCGGCCCGATCGTATGCAGAATCGCCGCCGCGACGGACTCGTGGCTGTCACCGGTAATGACGACCGTTGCCGGCGCGTTTCCGTAACCGACGGAGCCGTCGTCGGCCCGCACCTGCACGATCAAATCCTCTGCCGTATCGACGCACCGCAAGGCTGTTTTAAAGGGCGTCTTTAAGGGAATACTCACCTTCCCGACGCGTATATCCTGAATTTTCATATATCTTGTCCCCGTTTCTCCGCCAGCATTCCTTACAGGCGGAAGCTTTCTCGTTCTACCAGATCGGCGCTGAATTCCGTCCGCACCGGCACGGCATCTCCGCCGTTTTCCGTCAGGGTAATGACCAAATTGACGGCAGCGGCGCAGAGGCTGGCCAGCTTATTGTCCACGCTCGACAAGGTCGGAGTAGCGCACTGGGCCAAAATCGAATTGTTCCAGCCGATGACGGGCACGTTCATGCCGCTGCGCAGCATAGCCCGCTGGGCTCCGACGGCCAGCACGTCTTCCGACGTCAAAATGGCGTCGAACTCGCATTGCGACGCAATGAGTCGGTCGATGCTGGCTTCCGCCGCCTCAAGAGTCCTTTCGATCTGGCAGACGCGCGCGTCCGACACGCTTACCTCGAGCTCACGGCAGCCCCGATAAAATCCGTCGAGCTTATGGCGGCCGCTGTAGGTCAGGAAATCGTATAAATACGCCGGCTTGCGGCAGCCCTTTTCTGCCAACGCATGGACGAGCTTGCGCATACCTTCCTTTTCGTTGCAGACAACGCTGTACATGTTCGGCAGATGATAGTCGCAGTTGATAGTAATGACCGGAATAGATTCGGCGACCTGCTGCAGCTGCCGTATATCCTTTTCCGACGAAAAGGGCGTGCCGATCGTGATGATGGCGTCGACGTGCTTGGCCGTCATATCCGTAATGTACTTGCTGTTGCGGCCCCGGTCCTCGCCTGTATTGGACAGCATGACGTCCAGGTTGTGGCGGCGCAGTCCTTCTTCCAGCAGCGACACGGCGCGGGCATAAAAAATATCGGCTACATCCGTACAAATTACGCCGACGATTTTCATGGAGTCCAATCCCAGGCCGCGGGCAAAGGGATTGGGCTTGTACCCCATGTCCTTCATGACTTCCAGAATCCGGGCCCGGGTCTTTTCGCTGACGCGGCTGCTGCCGTTGAGCACCCGCGATACTGTAGCGATAGACACGCCGCACTTCTGGGCAATATCGTAAATAGTTATATTCATGAACGTATCATTCCCCTGTATTGCTCGTAAAATCTTGCCGCCGCAGGCTCTGCCGCGGCGCTTTACCTTATTATAGCATAAAAATGACAATGGGCCAGATTATTCGTTGTAAGCGCTTTATCCAGTAGTCATTTTTTACACTGGTCAGAAAGAATATCTCCTCTTTTTCCAGTATATATAACAAGAAAGAATCTATTTTTCAGCACTTTGATAGTTTTTTCACATAATTTTTAATGAGATAAACGCATGAAAACGCCCTATTTTTTCTATTTCTATACAATTGCGGCATATTGCGTTGACAACCACGTTCTTCCGTAGTACATTTACAGTAACAAATGTAAGTGCTTACAGTAAAGTAAGTGGAGATACCGTCGAAAACATGAAAGGAGACGCATTACATTATGAAACAATTCATGGACAAAGACTTTTTATTAGAAACAGAAACGGCTCGCCGCCTGTTCCACAACTATGCTGAAAACATGCCGATCATCGACTACCACTGCCATATTTCTCCGCAAGAAATCGCAGAAGACCGCCATTTTAACAGCATTACGGAGGTATGGCTCGGCGGCGACCATTACAAATGGCGCCTCATCCGCTCCAACGGCACGCCGGAAGAAAAGATTACCGGCAAGGAATCGACAGATTTGGAAAAATTCGTCGAATACGCGAAAGCGCTTCCAAGAGCTATTGGCAATCCTCTCTATCATTGGAGCCATTTAGAGCTGCAGCGCTACTTCGGCATCATGGAACCGCTCAGCGAAAAAAACGCCGAAGAAGTCTTCAAGAAATGCAATGCAAAATTAAAAGATGCTGACATGGGCGTCCAAGGCCTCATCAAACAGTCCAACGTCAAGGTCATCTGCACGACCGACGACCCGGCCGACGATTTGAAATGGCATCAGAAGCTGAAAGAAGAACAGACCTGCAGCGCCAAGGTATATCCGGCCATGCGTCCCGACAAGCTGCTGAACATCGATAAGGCCGGTTACACCGAATACATGGCCCGCCTCGGCGAAGCCGCCGGCGTGGAAATCAAGACCTTAGCCGACATCCGCACGGCCATGGACAAGCGCATCGCCTTCTTTGAAGACATGGGCTGCCGCGCTACGGACCACGCATTGGAATATGTATTCTGCCGCCCGGCCAGCGAAGACGAAGTCAACGCCATCATGGCCAAAGCCCTCCGCGGCGAAGCCGTAACAGCCGAAGAAACGGAAGCCTATAAAACAGCCGTTCTCACGTACCTTGCCGGCGAATATTACAAACGCGGCTGGGTTATGCAGCTCCATTTCGCAACGCTCCGCGACTTGAACACGGAAATGTACAAAAAACTCGGTCCCGACACGGGCTTTGACAGCATCGCTGCCGGCAACTGCGGCAAGGGCCTGGCAGCCTTCCTCGACCATCTGCATGAACTGGGCATCCTGCCGAAAACGATCCTTTACTCGGGCACGCCGTCGGACAACGCCATGATCGGCACGATTATCGGCTGCTTCCAGGGACCGGAAGCCCGCGGCAAGATCCAGCAGGGCGCGGCCTGGTGGTTCAACGATACGAAGCAGGGTATGATCGACCAGATGACCAGCATCGCCAACCTGTCCGTCTTCGGCAACATCCTCGGCATGCTGACCGACTCCCGCTCCTTCCTGTCCTACGCCCGCCACGAATACTACCGCCGCATCCTCTGCAACTGGATCGGCAATCTCGTAGAAAACGGCGAATATCCTAACGACGAAGACGCCCTCCGCCAGCTCGTCGAAGATATTTGCTACAACAACGTTGCGGCCTACTTCGGTTTCAAGATGTAAAATTCAAAACAGGAGAAGAACTACCTATGAAAAACGTAAGTGAACTCTACACGCGCCCGTCCCATCCGGTCAAGGTACTGCAGTTCGGCGAAGGCATATTCCTCCGGGCCTTTGCCGATTATGCCATCGACATTGCCAACGAAGAAAAAGGCTTTGACGGCAGCATCGCCGTCATCCTGCCCCGTTCCGGCAAGACGGACCGTTTTGCAAAGCAGAATAATATCTATACTGTCTGCCTGCGCGGCCAGCAGGACGGCCAGGTATATAAAGAAAACCGCGTCATTACTTCCATCGACTCGGTCATCAGCGCCCGCGACGAATACGACGCTTTTATGGCCTTGGCTCATGAAGACGCTCTGGAATTCGTCATCTCCAACACGACCGACGCCGGCATCGTATTCAACGAGGCAGACCAGTTCGCAGACTGCCCGCCGTCGACCTTCCCAGCCAAGCTGACGAAATTCCTCTATGAACGGTATACGCATTATAACGGGGACGTACAAAAAGGCCTGATCATGCTGCCGACAGAATTAAACGACGACAACGGCCAGCTCCTCAAGCGCTGCGTGCTCCAATACGTCGCGCTGTGGAACTTAGACGATGGATTCGCCGCCTGGATCGAAGCGGCCTGCCGCTTCGTCGATACCCTCGTCGACCGCATCGTCGCCGGCTATCCTGCCAGCAATATCGATGCCATTCAGGAAGAATTGGGCTATGAAGACGCCCTTCTCGACCAAGCTGAACCCTTTTCCCTCTGGGTCATCGGCGACCCGTCCATAGCTGACACATTCGCCGTCGGCTCCGATAAATTCCACGTCGAATTTACTGATAACATCCAAGCTTTCAAAGAACAGAAGGTCCGCATCCTGAACGGTGCCCATACGTCTATGGTCCTCGGCGCCTACCTGTCGGGCCTCGATTACGTCGGCCAGTGCATGGCTGACCCCGTCGTCCGCCGTTCCCTGGACCAGACGGTATTCGGGGAAATTGTGCCGACTGTCGACTTGCCGCGGGAAAAAGCGGAAGCCTTTGCCAAGGCCGTATACGAACGGTTTGAAAACCCCTTCGTCAACCACGCCCTGCTGGCCATTTCCCTCAACTCCATTTCCAAATGGAAGGGCCGCGTCCTGCCGACCTTCAAGGACAGCGTCGCCGCCACGGGCAAGCTGCCGAAATGGCTGACCTATTCCTTAGCGGCCCTGCTGGCCTTCTACCGCACGACGGAAGAAGGAAACGACTGCCTCGTCAGCACCCGCGCCGCCGGCAATACCTATGAAATCCACGACGATGCCGAAAAGCTGGCTTTCATTAAAGAAAACGCCGCCAAGCCGACAGCCGAATACGTACAGGCCGTCATGAGCCGCAGCGATTTCTGGGGCGAAGATTTAACAGCCATTGCCGGCTTTGCTGACGCCGTAACGGCCCACATCGACCGCATGGCCGAAATCGGCGTAAAAGCTCACATTGAAGAACTGGGCCAGGACGCATAAGGAGACATACTATGGCAGTTTTCCAAATACATGAAAAAGACAACGTAGCCGTTGCCGTAAGCCCCGTCGCCAAGGGGGAAACCGTTACAGTCGGCAGCAAGACCTTCTCCGTCTCAGCTGATATTCCGGCAGGCCACAAAATCGCCATTGTTCCTATTGCCAAGGGCCAGGACGTCATCAAATACGGATTTCCCATCGGCACGGCCAAAGAGGACATTCCTGTCGGCGCCTGGGTCCATACGCATAACGTCCAGAGCAAGCTCGGCGACCTGCTGCATTATGCTTATGAACCGGAAAAGGCCGACCGTCAGGAACTGACGACGGATAAGACCTACGAATTTCTCGGCTACAAGCGTCCCGACGGCACGGCAGGCATCCGCAACGAAGTGTGGATTATCCCGACAGTAGGCTGCGTCAACGGCATCGCCCGGGCCATCGAAGATGCGTCCCAGCCGTTTAAAACGGAACGCATCGACGGCATTTACGCCTACAGCCATCCCCACGGCTGCTCCCAGCTCGGCGACGACCAGCTCCATACGCAGAAGGTGCTGAGCGGCCTCGTCCACAACCCCAACGCCGGCGCCGTCCTCGTCCTGAGCCTGGGCTGCGAAAACAACCAGGTCGACCTCATGAAAGAGGTCATCGGCGAGTACGACCCCGATCGGGTCAAATTCCTCGTCTGCCAGGACGTAGAAGACGAAATCGCCGCCGGAACCGCTATTGTCAAGGAATTGTGCGCCTATGCCGACCAGTTTTACCGCCAGCCCTGCGACGCGTCGCTCCTGACCATCGGCCTGAAATGCGGCGGCTCCGACGGGTTGTCCGGCATTACGGCCAATCCCCTGGTCGGAGAAATTTCCAACCGCCTCGTCGCTGCCGGCGGCACGTCGATCCTGACGGAAGTGCCGGAAATGTTCGGCGCCGAAACGCTGCTCATGAACCGGGCCCGCGACGAGGAAGTATTCGATAAGACCGTCTCCTTGATCAACGATTTCAAAGAATACTTCATGAGCTACGGCGAAAAGGTAAACGAAAACCCGTCGCCAGGCAACAAGGCCGGCGGCATTACGACGCTGGAAGACAAGTCCCTGGGCTGCGTCCAGAAAGGCGGCCGGGCCATCGTCGAAGACGTCTTGTCCTATGGCGACAGGGCCGTCAAAAAAGGGCTGAACCTCCTGCAGGCACCGGGCAACGACTTAGTCGCGTCCAACGCCCTTGCCGCGGCGGGAGCCCACATGGTCCTGTTCACGACAGGCCGGGGCACGCCCTTCGCCTGCCCCGTACCGACCATTAAGATTTCCAGCAACAGCAAATTGGCCGGATTTAAAACGAATTGGATAGACTTCAACGCCGGAACGATAGCGGAAGGCGAAGCAAAGGATAGTATAGCAGACCGTTTTTTCCAGTACATCCTCGACGTCGCCTCAGGCAAGATCCACGCCAAGTCGGAAAAACTGGACAAGCACGAATTGGCTATCTTTAAGAACGGCGTTACCTTATAAGGAGGAACTATTATGAGCGAACAAGCAACGGCGGCCGTCGGAACGGACGCCGCCAAAACGGGCCACGTCAAACTGTCGTGGCGTGAAAAAATCTGTTACGGCTTCGGCGATTTTGGGAACGGCTTCATGTTCGACTTGGGCCAGGCCTATTTGACCAAATACTACCCCCGCCGGCGCCGTAGCCGGGATCTTCGCCTTCACGAAGATCTTCGACGCCTTCATGGACCCTATCGCCGGTTCGGCTATCGACAGCCGCAAAAACATCGGCCCCCGCGGCAAATTCCGCCCGGTCATGATGATTTCCAGCATCATCCTCGCTATCCTCACGGTCATTACCTTTACGATGCCGGAAATTTCCACAGCCGGCAAAATCCTCTTCGCCTACGGCGCTTACATGGCCTGGGGTCTGGTCTATTCCTTCACGAATATCCCCTACGCATCGTTAGCCAGCGTCATGACCCGCGACGTCGAAGAACGAAGTCAGATGGCTACGACTCGTCAGGCCGGCTCCATCGGGGCTCAGCTCATTACGGGCATCGCCTTCGTGCCCATCGTACTGCTGTTTGACCAGCCCCACCACGGCTTCTTCATGGCTTCCATCGTCATGGCCGCCGTCGGCGTCCTCGGCTTTGCCATCTGCTATTTCAACTGCCACGAACACGTTCCCGTCAAGAGAAATACGGCGAAGGAACAGAAAGCGAAATTCTCGGACTACATCAAAATCGTATTCACCAACAAACCGTTATTGTGCATTATTTTGATGACCTTATTCACGATTTCCGCCATGAATACGAACAACCAGATGATGATCTTCTTCTGCCAGTACAACCTGGGCCACATGGGATTGCAACCTGTCGTCAACGGCATCATGATGGGCTGCTCGGTTATCGGCATCCTGCTCATTCCGAAGCTGGTAAAGATGTTCGGCAAGAAAAAGACAGCCATCGGCGGCCTGCTCATCGGCTGCGCGGCTGACATCCTGAACTTCGTCATCCCGACAAACCTCTATACCTTCATCATTCTCGTCACCATCGGCTACGTTGCCCTGGCCATTCCGAACGGCGTTACGTGGGCCTTTGTTTCCGACGTCATCGACTACAGCGAATGGCACAACGGCATTCGTAAGGAAGGCATTACCTATGCGGCGTTTAACTTCTCCCGCAAAATCGCCCAGGCCATCGCTGCCATCGTAAGCTCGGGCATCCTGGTCCTCACGGGCTATGTAGCAAACGCCGTACAGAGCGAAATGACCCTGACGGGCATCAAGGCCGCCATGACCTTGTACCCCGGCGTCGCTCTCGGCATCGCTGCCATCATCCTGTACTTCTTCTACGGATTGACAGACGACAAATTCAAACAAATCGCCGAAGACCTGAACAACGGCAAATGGGAACACGGCACCATTGAATAATCTTGGAAAATAGATTGAAATCATTGGGAACTATCTGATATAATACTAGTATACAAGTTTATGCAGGAAGAGCCGACGCCGAATTCGCCGGCCTTCCCGTATTCTTCACATCGCTAGGAGGAGATTGGTTATGATCGACACCCACTGCGGATATTGTGTAAAAGGCGAGCCGCTGGCGAAGTTCGGCATCTACATCTGCGATTTGTCCGTCAGCATGCTCATCTTATTCAAGGAACAGAGCCATCCCGGCCGCTGCATCGTCGCCTACAAGAACCACATCAGCGAAATGACTGACATGAGCGCCGAAGAACGCCATGCCTTTTACGACGACGTAGCCCGCGCCGCCAAGGCCATCCACGCGGCCTTTCATCCCGACAAAATCAACTACGGTTCCTATGCCGACACGGGCTGTCACCTGCACGTCCACCTCGTGCCGAAGTACAAGGACCAGTTCGAATGGAACACGACCTTTGAGATGAACCCGCAGCGCATTTTCCTGAGCGACGAAGAATACGCAGACATGATTGAAAAGATCAAGCAGAATCTATAGGAGGAACTCATATGATGGATAAGATCGACGTAGTAAAGAAAATTCAGGAAGTCGGCGTTTGCGCCGTCATCCGCGGCAAAGACGCAGCCGAAGCTATGGCTATGTCCGACGCTTGCATCGCCGGCGGCGTCACGATTATCGAATTGGCCTTCACGACGCCTCAGGCTCATGAAGTCATCGCCGCGTTGTCCAAAAAATATGCCGACAACCCCGACGTCGTCATCGGCGCCGGCACCGTTCTCGACGCCGTCACGGCCCGCATCGCCATCTTAAACGGCGCGCAGTTCATCGTTTCGCCGGCTTTCGACCTGGAAACGGTCAAGCTGTGCAACCGCTACCGCATCGCCGTCATGCCCGGTACGACGACCCTCAACGGCGTCATCGCCGCTCTCGAAGCCGGCGCCGACGTCATTAAGATCTTCCCGGGCGAAATTTTGGGAATGAAAGCCATCAAAGCGATCCACGGCCCTATTCCCCAGGCTCCTCTCATGCCGACGGGCGGCGTCAACGCCGAAAACGCCGGCGAATGGATCAAAGCCGGCTGCGTAGCTGTCGGCGCAGGCGGAGCGCTTACAGGCGGCGGAAAAACGCCGGCTGAAATCACCGAAGCGGCTAAAAAATTCATCGCTTCCGTCAAAGCAGCTCGTCAATAATTCCGATACCACATTCCTTTATATATTTTCTC
The DNA here is from genome assembly GCA_900554215.1 of uncultured Megasphaera sp. Lineage (GTDB taxonomy): Bacteria > Bacillota > Negativicutes > Veillonellales > Megasphaeraceae > Megasphaera. The sequence goes on along the minus strand of USGG01000001.1, from coordinate 16,251 downwards.
TCTCTCAGCAAGCAGGGCTGCGCAGAACGCGCGGCCCTGTTTTACTTCCGCTGCCTGCAGGGCATATAGACTGCCGGGGCTGCCGCCGTCAAATGAATGCACTACACACTATAAAAAGCTGCCGTACGAAGAAAATCATTCTTCCTACAGCAGCTTTCATATTACTTTAATATATCCAGTATTTCCTCTACAGAATCGACAATGTAATCGGCCTGCTCCGCTTCAAACATAGCCCGCGCCGCCGGGCCGTCCAGTCCCGTAAGCGTCCCGATCATGACGGCTCCCATGGCTTTGGCGCACCAGATGTCGGCCAGGGAATCGCCGACGATGTAGTACTCGCCGTCCTTAAAATCGTCGGGACGGCTGACGTACGCGGCGTACCGTTCAGGATAGGCGCCGAAGGCTCCGGCGTAATAGGCGAAGGGATTCGGCTTGTCCAGGGACAGGCCCAGCATCTCCGATGCTTCGTCTACGTCCGTATAGGTCGCCACGTGACGGGGATCAAATTCCTCATCCCAGCCATAGGCCGCAAAGGGCACGGCTGTCTCCATACGGGACCGGCCTGTAGCGACGGCCAGACGGTAGCCCCGCCGTTTCAGCTCCTGAAACATGCGCCGTATGCCCTCGGCCGTCCCCAGAGGAACTTCGCGGCGCAGAAAGCCTTCCTTTCCTGGCGCATAGGGCGCTTTGCCGTAGGTCTGTTCATACAATTCGTCGCCGAAATACCACTCCTGAAAGGCTTCGAAATGAAGCTGCCACAAAGGCGAATCGAGGCGCGACCACAGCGCGGCCGTCTCTAAGGAAGCTTCTATGGCCGCCGTCAGGCAGGCGAATACTTCGTCCTTTCCCGCGTCGTCCGGCACGGCGTCGGCCAGGCGCTCCATCACCGCCGCAGCGTCGGGAACGGCGTAGGCCTGCAGCTTCCGTCCCAAGGCGCGGACGTCGGCCATCGACTCTATGGCAATATCGTCCAGCGAATGGCCGTCGGCCTGATACTGAGCCAACAAAATCCACAGCGTCGCCGCAATATGGGCGTGGGTCATGTCCCAGTTGCTGTTGACGCCGTGTTTCTTGAGCCAGATCAGGATGGCGTCGTCGAGCCAAAAGCGGGCCCGCAGGGCGTCGATTTCTTCATCTCCCAGCGCCGCCTTGACCTCTTCATGACCCAGATGCATAAACGACGGGCTGTAATACCATTCCCATACGGTCAGGGCAGACACGTCGAAATAGCGTTTTTCGCTGAGAAGCACGCCGTCTACGTCGAAAATAACAGTTTTCATGACTACTCCTTAAAAGGTCTTGTCCAAATGACCGACAGTTTTCTTATTGCCCTTGACGTGAGACCGTTCTTCCAGCACGGCCATGACGTCGTTGACGCTGACGCCGGCTCCTTCCCACAATACGGATAAATGATAGAGCAAATCGGCCGATTCCTTGCACACTTCCAGGCGCAGGTCGTCGCCGGAGCCGGCAGCGGCGTTTTTGGCGGCGATGATGACCTCCGCCGACTCTTCGCCGATTTTTTTGCAGATTTTATCCATGCCGGTCTGGAGCAAATAAGCCGTATAGGATTTTTCCGTCGGATGAATCTTCTTTTCCCCGATCTCGTCGCGCAAATCGGACAGCATGGACAGGCTGCCCGTATACGTCCCGTCCCAGCCGTCGAGGCGGCGGAAAAAACACGACTTGTTCCCCGTATGGCAGGCCGCGCCGGTCTGGTCTACGACGACCAGGAGCGTGTCGGCGTCGCAGTCGACAAAGATGTCCCGCACGGTCTGAAAATGACCCGACGTTTCTCCCTTATGCCACAGTTCCTGCCGGCTGCGGCTGTAAAACCACGTTTCGCCGCTTTCGACGGTCCGACGCAGCGATTCGGCGTTCATATAAGCTACCATGAGGACCTTGCCGCTCCGCCCTTCCTGCACGACGGCCGGCACGAGGCCGCGGCTGTCAAATTGTATATCTGTCAGTTGTACTGTATCCACTATTCTCCCCCTCTCATGGCAACGCCCTGTTCGCTCAGGTATTTCTTCAGCTCGGGAATCGGAATCTGCCCGAAATGAAAGACCGAGGCGGCCAGGGCCGCGTCGACGCCGACGTCGAAGACGCGCTTGAAATCTTCCATCGTGCCGGCGCCGCCGGAGGCGATAATCGGCACGGGCAGCTCCGTCGCCAGACGGCGGTTCAGCTCTAAATCAAAGCCGGCTTTTTCGCCGTCGGCATCCATGGAATTCATGCAGATTTCCCCGGCTCCGAGGGCCACGCCCTGCTTTGCCCAGGCAATGGCATCGATGCCCGTATTTTTCCGGCCGCCTTCGACGTAGACCTGCCAGCCGCCGCGGCCGTCGCGCTTGGCGTCGATGGACAAGACGACGCACTGGCTGCCGAAGCGCAGCGCCGCCTCGCGGATGAGGTCGGGCCGCATCACCGCCGCCGAGTTGACCGACACCTTGTCGGCCCCAGCCCGCAGTACCTGGTGGAAATCGTCGAGGCTGCCGATGCCGCCGCCGATGGTAAAGGGAATGTCGATGGCTTCAGCTACGGCCCGGACGACGTCGATGAAGATATTCCGTTTTTCGTGCGTCGCCGTAATATCGTAGAACACGAGCTCGTCGGCTCCCTGATCCGAATAATATTTTCCTAATTTCACCGGATCGTCTACGTCGCGTATGTTTTTAAACTGCTTGCCCTTGACGACGCGGCCGTCGCGCACGTCCAGACACGGTACGATTCGTTTGGCCAGCATCCTACATTCCCCCTAACGCCCGGATTTGGGCCATTGTGACTTTCCCCTCGTACAAGGCCTTCCCCGTAATAGCCCCGTAGATCTTCATGGCCTGAAGCTGCTTCAAATCGTCGATGCCGCTCACGCCGCCCGAGGCGATGAGGCGGATAAAGGGCAGCTGCTGCAGCAGGGACAGCATTTCCATGTTCGGCCCCGTCAGCATGCCGTCGCGGCTGATGTCGGTGTACACGATGGTGTTGACGCCGATGGACAGGAGAAAATGGGCAAAGGGCAGGACTTCTTTATCGCTGCCGTCTACCCAGCCCCGCGTCGCCACCATGTCGCCCTTGGCGTCGATGGAAACGGCCAGGGCCGAGCCGTATTTCTTGGCCATGTCCGTAATAAAGGCAGCGTCTTCTACGGCCTTGGAACCAATGATGACCCGATTGACGCCTTCTTCCAAATACGTTTCAATGGCTTCTTCGCTGCGGATGCCGCCGCCTACCTGGACGGGAATATCGACGGCATCGCAGATGCGGCCGATGACGTCGGCGTTGCGGCGGTCGCCGGAAAACGCGCCGTCCAAATCGACGACGTGCAGGAACATGGCCCCTTCGTCGCGCCATTTGACGGCCGTCTCTACGGGGTCGTCAAAATAAGTCGTGCTGTCTTCCTTCACGCCCTGGCGCAGGCGGACGACCTTGCCGCCTTGTATATCTATCGCCGGAAATACGATCATAGTCTCATCCTTTCTCTTGTACGTACGCAATGACATTCTGCAGAAGCCGCGCCCCTACGGGGCCGCTCTTTTCGGGATGGAACTGAAATCCCAGGACGTTGTCCCTGCCGCAGATAGCCGGCACGGCCTGTCCGTAATCGGCCGTAGCGATGACGTCAGGCGAATCGGCAGGCGACTTATGATAGGAATGGACAAAATACACGTAGGGATGGGCCGGAAGCCCCTTCTGCAGCCAATGGCTGCCGCGGAATTCCAGCTCGTTCCAGCCCATATGAGGCACCTTCAGCGTCGTGCGGAACGGCACGATATCGCCGGGCAGAAAGCCGAGGCAGTCGTATTCGCCGCCTTCGTAATCCTTTTCAAACAAGGCCTGCATCCCCAGACATACGCCCATAAAGAATTTGCCGGCCTTCACCTGCTCATTCAGCACAGGAATCAAATCGAACTTCTGCAAATTCGCCATGGCGTCGCGAATGGCCCCGACGCCGGGCAGCTCGATGAAATCGGCATTCCGGATGACCGCCGGGTCACGGGTGATGTCGACGGCCACGCCCAGGCGCTTCCAGGCATTGTACACGTTGGCTAAATTGCCAACTTCATAATCGATAACAGCTACCTTCACGCTACAGCACTCCCTTCGTGGACAAGACGGCCGACTCGTCGCCGCTGAGCGACACAGCTTCGCGCAAGGCGTGGCCGAGGGCCTTGAAAACAGATTCGACGATGTGGTGGGCGTTTTCGCCGTACAGATTCGTCACGTGCAGGTTCATGCGGCCGTGGACGGATAAGGCGTAGAGAAATTCCTTCAGCATTTCCGTCTCGAAGGCGCCGATGCGCTCGACATTCAGCTTCACGTCGTATACCAGATAGGGCCGTCCACTCAGGTCGACGACGACGCGGGTCAGGGCTTCGTCCATGGGGCAGTAAAACATGCCGTAGCGGCGGATGCCCTTTTTGTCGCCCAAGGCCTGAGCCAGCGCGCCGCCCAATACGATAGCCAGATCCTCTACGGTGTGATGGGTGTCTACGTCCAAATCACCGTGGACGTGGAGGGTGATATCCATGCCGCCGTGGCAGGCCAGCAAATTCATCATGTGGTCGAGAAAGCCGATGCCCGTCGTGCCGGCAAAGGTCCCCGTACCGTCTATGTTGAGGGAAAGGGCAATCTGCGTTTCCGCCGTTTCCCGTTCTATCTGGGCGCTACGCATGGCCGACCTCCTTTCGAATCACTTCGACAACTCTTTGTACGACGTCCCTCGTCGTAACGGTAATGCGCAGGCAGTTCCGCAAGGCCGCGGCCTTGTAAAAGCGGACGCAGATATCGGCATCGCGCAATGCCTTCACGACAGCCGGACCATTAGGAACGCGAATGAGAACGAAATTGGTCACGCTGTCGTACACGGTGACGCCGTCTATCTGTTTCAGCTCCGCCGTCAGGTAGTCGCGGGCGGCAATGGTCGGCGGAATGTTGTGCGCCAGTATCATGCCGCGGTATTTCATGGCCGCCAGCGCCGCAATCTGCGCTAAATTGCCTACATTGTAGACCAGCTTGACCAGCGACAAGGCATCGATGACGTCCTTCTGCGCCACGGCGTAGCCGACGCGGACGCCGGCCAGCCCGAAGGCCTTGGACAAGGTGCGGATGACGATGAGGTTGTCGTAATCGGCCAGCTTGGTAATGATGCTGTCGACGCCGGCAAATTCGATGTATGCTTCGTCGACGACGACGGGATTCGGCGAGGCCTGCAAGACCTCTTCCAAGAACGACAGCGGCAGGAGCTCGCCTGTCGGATTGTTCGGATTACAGAGTACCGTCAGCTTCGGCTTCAATTCCCGTACAGCCTGCAAAAAGGCCTTCCTGTCGCGCGTAAAGCCCGGCAAGTCGGGAATCTCTACGACCTTAGCCCCGACGATTTGGGCGTCGATGCCGTATATGTCGAAGGTCGGCCCATGGACGAGAACCGTATCTCCTTCATTTAAAAAGGTATTGGCAATGATGCTGATGATTTCATCGCCGCCGCAGCCGACGAGTACTTCCTCAGGCCGGCACGATACGTACTCGGCCAAGGCCGCCCGCAGCTCTTCGGAAAAGGGATCGGGATAGTGATACGACGGCGTTTCGCTCAGGCGGGCCAAAAATTCCGCCTTCACTTCGGGAAAATCAAATATATTATAAGGGCTTTCGTTGGCGTTGATGACCGTGTGCTCCTTGATTTCCGGAACGACGTAGGGCTCAAAGGAGCGTATGGTCCGGCGCAGCCATTCTTTATTCATGGTCGATCCTCCTCTTCACAGCCAGCCCGTGGGCCTGCAGGCCTTCGACATTGGCAAAGGCCATGACCTTTTCCGCGACGGCTTCAAAGGCTTCCTTATCGTACTGCAGCAGGCTGCTGCGCTTGACGAAATCGTACACGCCCAAAGGCGACGAAAAGGCCGCCGTCCCCATCGTCGGCAAGGTATGGTTCGGCCCGGCGAAGTAGTCGCCGATGGGCTCCGGCGTATAAGGGCCGATGAAAATTGCGCCGGCATTGACGATATCTCCGGCCAGAGCTTCGGCATCGGCCGTATCCAGCTCCAAGTGCTCCGGCGCGATGAGGTTCATGACCTCGACGGCCTGGTTCATATCCTTCGTCACAAAAATCTTTCCGTACTGCTCTACCGACGGTGCGGCAATATCCCGCCGCGGCAATTCGTCGAGCTGCCGCCGGACTTCTGCTTCTACCTTTTCCGCCAAGGCTCGGCTCGGCGTGACGAGGAAGACTGCCGCCCGCGCGTCGTGTTCCGCCTGGGCCAGCAGGTCTGCCGCCACCCAGACGGGATTGGCCGTATCGTCGGCCAGCACGCCGACCTCGCTCGGCCCGGCGATCATGTCGATGCCGACGGTACCGAAGACGAGGCGCTTGGCCATGGCGACGTAAGCGTTGCCCGGCCCGACGATCTTAAAGACCGGCGGGATGGACTCGGTGCCGAAGGCCGCCGCGGCGACGCCTTGGGCTCCGCCGGCCTTGTAGATTTCCGTCGCGCCAGCGATGCGGGCCGCTGCCAAAATATAAGGATTGACGGAGCCGTCCTTGCGGGGCGGCGTAAAAACGGCGATAGACGGCACGCCGGCGACGTGAGCCGGGATGATATCCATGAGCACCGTCGACGGATAGGCCGCCGTGCCGCCGGGAACGTACACGCCGACGCGCTGTATCGGCGTAAACTTCGCCCCTAAGCGCACGCCGGGACGGAACGTATCCATCCACGTCGTTTCGACCTGCCGTTCGTGATAGGTCCGGATATTGTCCGCCGCCTCTTCCAAAACAGCCATGAAATCAGGCCCAATGGCCGCGACGGCCGCGTCGATTTCTTCTTCCGTTACGAGAAACGAATCGAGAAAGGGCCCGTCAAATATGGCCGTAAATTCCTTCAGGGCTTCGTCGCCCCGTTCCTGCACGGCCTGCAAAATATGTTCTACTCTCTGGCGAATGGCCTCGCTTTCCGACTGGTTCCGCGCCGTAATCGCCCGGACCTGCCGCAGCGTCAGCCCTTCTTCAGGAACTTCTATCCATTCCACTGTCCATGCCCCCTCGCTTATGCTTTCAAATCCTTCTCTTTGACGACGTCGACGAGACGCCGTATATCTTCGTATTTCATCTTAAACGACACGGGATTGCAGATCATGCGGGCGCTGAAATCCATGAAATACTCGACGACCTCCAGGCCGTTGGCTTTCAGCGTATTTCCCGTCTCGACGATATCGACGATGACGTCGGCCAGCCCCACGATAGGCGCCAGCTCGACGGACCCGTTCAGCTTGATAATATCGACGCTGCGGTGATTCTGCTCAAAATGGCGGCGGGCGATGCGGGGATATTTCGTGCCGACGGTAATGCGCTTCGTCATATCTACGGGCTTGCCGGCAATGGCCGCGACGGCCATGCGGCAGCGGCCGATGCCCAAATCGAAGATTTCGTATACGCCGGCTCCCGGCGCTTCTTCCAGCAGGACGTCTTCGCCGACGATGCCCACGTCGGCCGCTCCCCGTTCGACGTAGACGGCGACGTCCGGCGATTTGACGAGGGTCACCTTAAGTGTTCCCGTACGGTCTTCAAAAATCAGCTTGCGGCTGTCGGCAGTATAAGTCGGAAAGACATAACCGCTTTCCTGCAAATAGGCCATAACCGCTTTGTGTATGCGCCCCTTAGCCAGGGCAATATGAATCGCCATCTTAAAGCCCCCTCATCGCGTCTTCCAGGTCTGCCGCCGTCACGGCCCGGCCGTCCTTGTAATATGAGCCGCCGCGGTATACGGCGTGGATGCTGTAATCGCGGCTGTCGATAAAGGATGATTCAGGATAGGCCGCCACGCGGAACCCTTGGCTGCGCCAGCGCATCAAATCGCGAACCATGACCTGATCCGACGCCGCATAGGAAACAGCCAGCTGGAACGACGGCTCCGCCTGGGCCAGCAATCCGGCGTCGCTCATGAATTCATACAATAAGTTAATGTTCATGCCGAAGCCGCAGGCCGGCCGGTCGATGCCGAACTGGGCCGACAGCGTATCGTAGCGGCCGCCGTCGATAACGTCGTACAGCGCGCCGTCGACGTATACCTTGAACACCATGTCCGTATAATAGCCCAGCCGGCTGGCAAAGCCGAAGTCGAGCTGCACCTTGTCGGCAAAGCCGGCGTATAAAATATAATCGTAGATTTTTTCCAGCCGCGCCAGGGCGTTGAGCATGCCGCTGTTCAGGCAATAGTCCTTCGCCTTGCCCAGTGTCTGAGCGTACGGCCCGAACAGAACCGGCAGCGCTTCCAAGGCCTTACGCGCGTTTGCCGGCAGGGACAAGCCGCTCAAATAGCGGCGCAGGGCGACGAGATTACGGTCGGCCAGATAGGTCCGCAGCCGGTCCTTTTCCTCTTCCTGCAAGGGCAGGGCGTCGAACAGGGCCTGCGTATACGCCGCAGTACCGATGTCGATGCGGATATTTTCGACGCCGACGGCCTTGAGGATTTCCGCGGCCATGACGACGACTTCGCCGTCGCACTCGGGGCTCGGATCACCGAGGATTTCAATGCCGCCCTGCAGAAAATCCTTGCCGTAGGTACTGCGGCCGAAGTATTCCCGAAAGACGGTGCTCACGTAGCCGAACTTCAGCAGCTGGTTCGTCCGGGGAAACTCCCGGGCCGCTGACTCCACCAAGGGCAGCGTCACGTCAGGACGCAGGACGAGGACCCGCCCGTCCGTATCGACGGTCTTTACCATCTGCCGGCGCAGGTGCGGAAAAAAATGCTGATATACATCGTAATCTTCAAAGCTCGGCGTCTCGACGATCTTGCAGCCGTGGTTCATGATTACGGAAATAATCTTTCCCTGAATTCGGTCATAATTGCGCATTTCGTCATGATGAAGCATTTTCACCCCATCGAGCGTATTCGGTTTCATCGCATGACCTCCTTTTATATCTGTCTACTTTACTTTATTTCTTTATCAAGGTAAATCGATAAAGAAATAACTGACATAAATTGTAACACAACGGAGGCGAAATAAAAATACCTTTTCTTAAAAATTTTACTTTTTTTACACGTCTTCTTCGGCTTGTTTTAAAATTTTCTTCACGGCCTTTTCAAACTTCGGCCGGGGAATCATGACCCGATGGCCGCAGCCGCAGCAGCGGATAACGAAATCGACGCCGATACGCATGACCTCCCATTCGTTTGAGCCGCAGGGATGAGGCTTTTTCATCTGTACGACGTCGCCGATATGATACCGAACAAAATTTGCCATATGAATTCTCCTTTTCTGATAAAAAAACGATATTATATATAGTATATAGGGTAACGACCGAAAAGGATAGAGAAAAAGAGGCCCGGCGGCCTTTCTATTCCCTTTTCGCCCTCCCTGTGGTAGTATATTGGATAATAGCTGGCCTATCGAGCCCCTATCTTTTTTATTTCCTGCAAGGAGGCACCGACTTGACACCGAACTTACAAAAACTGCGCTATACGTATTTGCTGCTCTATACCCTCGGCGGCGTCTGCACGCTCATGACCCTGGCCCTGCTGATCTGGGTCGCCGTCTGCATCGCCCTGGAGGCTGAGCCATTGGCAGCCATTTCCTTCCTATCCCACTTGCCGACGCCCCTGCGCTTCGTCATCATCATCGCCGTCATGGCCATTTCCATCGCCGCCTGGCAGTACGGCGCCAAATACCACCAGCAGTACGAAGCGGCTCTGAAGCAGCGCCGTACGGAAAGGTAAAATGCCATGAGAAAGACGGAATTCATGGACCTCTTGAAGTACTACTTCCGCCGCAGCGACAAGACCGATTTGAAAGGGATCTTGGAAGACTGCGAAGAACAGTTCCGCTTAGGCGCTAAAAAGGGCCTGACGGAAGAAGAAGTATGTGCCAAGCTGGGCCATCCAAAAAACATATACCGCTATTATATCGGCAAGCCCATCGTACCGGAAGACAATCTCAGCATGGCCGGTACGCCCGACATGCCGGCGCAGGAACCGCCCGAGTCTGTCCCGGCCAAGCCGTCCCAATTCTACGATTGGGAAAAAGACCCGGCCTCCCGCCGTCGTCCCAAAATCCGGGAAGCCTACTACCCCATGCCGCAGCCCGAGCCGCCCCGAGGCTACGATGCCTACGCCGAACAGCGCCAGCGCCCTAAGGCTAAGGGGCCTGCAGAACGAACAGCCGATGAAGACGAACTGCAGTGGAATGACAAGGCGGCCATCCCCCAGGCGGCGAAGGCCATCGCCAGCCCCTTTCTAGACATATTCGGAGCCTTGTTCAATATCGTCAGCACTATATTGTTCTTCGCCTTCGCCCTATCGCTCCTCGCCTCCATCGCCGTATACAGCCTGCCGCCGTATATCTTCTCAGATCTGCTGCCCCTGCCGACGCTGTCTGTCTCGACGATGGCCTTCGCCGTCCTGGCCCTGCTGTTCGCGGCCCTGACTGCGTCGTACGCCAGCCAGGCCTGCCACCGCACGGCCCGCAATGCCAGAAACCCGCAAAGGAGGGACGGATAATGGCAAAAGTCGTCATATGCCTCGTCCTGACGCTGGTCTTTTCCTTTCTCAGCGTCCAGTCGTTCCTGAGCAACGACTACGCCCGCCTCCAGCGCTGGCTTGCCTATTATCAGGAATACAAGGCCTTCGAAGAAGCGGTCAAGCGGGGAAACGCCTCGAAGGCCGAGCTCTTCGAACGGCTGAAAACGATGTATCCCGGCCAGGCCAGCGAGCTGGAAGCCCATCTTAAGGAAAAGTACGGCGACTTGACCGATACGGCGAAGGATACACAGAGCACCTTATCCGACACGCTGAACGACACCCTGGAAACGTTTTCCTCATCGCGCGCCGACATCGACGCCATAAAAAAGGAAGCCGAAAGCAAGCTTTCCTCTAAGGCCGAAAAAGCCGAACAGGCCGTTTCCGATCCGAAGCGTTCCTCCTCCCGCGAAAGCAGTAAAGATACGGAATCAAAACGCACTGCCGATGCCAAAGAACTGCGGCGGTCTCCGTCGGACACAGTGAAAGAATAAATTTTTCATATTTTATTAAAAAATAATTATTATCCATTGATTTTATTTTGTAAATAGAGTATAATGTACTCAGAGGTCAGGAAAGAGACCTGACAAGAGGCAGCGCAGGCTGCGAGTTTACGTATGAAATCATGGAGGTATCGATATGGAATTAAAAGGAAGCAAAACTGAAAAAAACTTAATGGCAGCATTTGCCGGCGAATCCCAGGCAAGAAATAAATACACCTATTATGCAAGCGTAGCAAAAAAAGCCGGCTACGAACAGATCAAAGCCTTCTTTGAAGAAACGGCCAACAACGAAAAGGAACACGCTAAAATCTGGTTCAAACTGCTCAACGACGGCATGCCGAACGACATCGACGCCCTGAAAGATGCCGCCGCAGGCGAACATTACGAATGGACGGAAATGTATCCGACTTTCGCAAAAGAAGCCAGAGAAGAAGGCTTCGAACACATCGCCTACCTGTTTGAAAAAGTAGCGGAAATCGAAAAACACCATGAAGAACGCTACCTGGCCCTCCTGGCCAACATCGAAAACGGCACGGTCTTCAAGAAACCGGCGACGAAAACATGGGTATGCCGCAACTGCGGATTCATCGTCGAAGGCGAAGAAGCTCCGGAAGTATGCCCAGTCTGTGCTCATCCGCAAGCTTTCTTTGAATTGAAAAACGATAACTACTAAACCACCATATATAACTAGACACCATCACACATCCAAAAGCGGAGGCAGGAATCCTGCCTCCGTCTTTTGTCGTCGGAAAAATTCTGCTGCCAAAACATTGACATTCGGCACAAGAGATGGTATGATTTTTATCAACAATCATATATTGATTTCATCAAGAGCAGCCGAGGGAATGGCCCTATGACGCTGCGGCAACCCCCAAATGGGATAGGTGCCAAGTCCAGCGGATACATCCGACAGATGAACACATACGTAACCAAAGCCGTCATCTGTCGACGGCTTTTCTTTTTACCCGTATCGTCTCCGGCCCATCCTATGGCAGGCCATCCTGCCTCTTGCCATGTGATTGATTCAGTATCAGAAAGGATGAACAACTCATGAACTCTTCTATCAAAAAACTCCTTGCAGCGGCCCTCATCGCCGCGACCTGCGTATTTGCCGCCGGCTGCGGCAGCTCCGACAGCGGCTCGGCCGACAAAAAGGAAATCGCCATCGGCGTAACGGCCGGCCCCCATGCGGAAGTCATGGAACAAGTAGCGAAAGAAGCAGAAAAACAAGGCCTGACCATCAAAGTCGTCGAATTCAACGATTTCGTACAGCCCAACAAAGCCTTGGCCGAAGGCGATTTGGATATGAACTCCATGCAGCACCAGCCCTACCTCGACAATGTCGTCAAAAACCAGGGCATGAAGCTGACCTCTATCGGCAAGACCATTATCCTGCCCATGGCCGTATATTCCCACAAATATAAAAACATCAGCGAAGTCGCCGACGGCGCTAAGGTTACCATTCCGAACGATCCGACCAACGGCGGCCGCGCCCTCCTGCTCCTGCAGCAAGTCGGCCTCATCACCCTGAAAAACGGAACCTCCGTCGACGCCTCCGTACCGGATATCGTAAACAATCCGAAACACCTCGAATTCATCGAGCTCGACGCCGCTCAGATTCCCCGTTCCCTCGACGATACGGACCTGGCCTGCGTCAACACGAACTACGCCATCCCGGCCGGCTTAAACCCGCAGAAGGATTCCCTTCTCGTAGAAGATAAGGATTCGCCGTACGCCAACGTCATGGTCGTCCGCGAAGAAGACGTCAACAACGAAACGTATAAAAAAGTTCTGGCCATCTACCAGTCCGAACCGATTAAAAAATTCATCAACGAACACTTCCAAGGCACGATTCTCCCGGCATTCTAAGAGAGACGGACATCGAGCCATTATGGCATAGCCCCTCGCGGCTATGCCGTTTTATTTTCCCGGGCCACATCTGCATATTCATCACGACCAATCTATAGTACAATAAGACTAACGAATCTACTGTACAGAAAGGAAACTCCGGCATGAACACCTTACTACTCCGAAAGGCCCGCCCCGACGACATGGACGCAATCATTGCCTTGCAGATCGACGTATTTCACAAAGAACAACTCATTCCTTTAGATATTGTGACGGCCTTTACAACCATGAATCCCCAATGCTGGGTCGCCGAGCTGGACGGCGTCATCGTCGGCACGGCCGCCGCCTGGCATGAAGGCGGACATCTCCACTGGGGCCGGTTCATCGTGACGAAAGCTCTGCGGGGCCGGCACATCGGCACGAAGTTGGCAGCCTTTACCTTTGCAGAACTCTTCGCTCAGGGAATCGATTCTATTTTTATGGAAGCCCGCGATACGACCGTCGCCATCGTCAGCAAGATGGGCGGAACCGTCGCAGGAGAGCCCGTCCCCTTCTACAAAGGCACTGTCACGCCCGTATGGCTCACGAAAGAAGCCTTTGCCCAATACAGCCAGGAAATGCAAAATGGATGCTCCTCGTAATATACAAGAAAGCATCCATAGACTGCGTTTTCAGCTGCAGGCAGGGACCGGCCCTCTGAATGCCGATCCCACGCCTGTCTGTCCTATTATGAATTATCCTGCTGCGATTTTCCCGGCCAATCGTCCATTTCAATGGTCTGCTCTACGATGATTTCCGTAATTTCCGCCATCGTGTTGGCTTCACGGACCTTTTTCTCGTAGCGCTTGAGCAGCACGGCACCGACGATGCCGCCGAAAATCATGCCGGCAAAAGCCGACAGCTCCTTAGCCCAGCCGAAGGCTTCGCCGTTTACGTAGCCGAAAGCGCCCCAGATCAGGACCATCAGGAGAGGCATGCCGAAGCACATGGCTCCGCCGACGCCCATCTTCCCGTCGGGAATATTAAATCGTACATACTGCCCTTTGATCGCTCCGACAGGGTTCTTCGCGTCGATCAGGGCGTTGTTTTTGCAAATCATGCCGCTGCACGGCGTATACAAATTGTTGCGGTTCGTCCGCAGCTTGACCATGCCGTTGTCAAATACGGTGTCGACAACTCCCGTTCCAGTTCTCATACGTATCTCCTTATCTGAATATCAAGTGTAACTTCTCTTATTATATCTTACTTTTACCGGCCTGAACAGATATATATTTGTCAAATCCATCCTTTTTTGGTATACTATAGTTGTCTTTGAAAAATCTATCCCAAGGAGTGATATATATGGCAGTTACTACGATTACAGCAGCGAATTTTCAGCAGGAAATCCTCGCAGCCCAGGGCGTCGTCCTCGTCGATTTCTGGGCCGCCTGGTGCGGGCCGTGCCAAATGCTTTCGCCCGTCGTCGATGAAATCGCCGAAGAGCAGCCCCAGATCAAGGTCGGCAAGGTAAACGTAGACGAACAGCGGGAGCTGGCGTCGCAGTTTCAAATCGAGCTCATCCCAACCCTCGTCGCCTTTAAGGACGGCACGGAAATAGGCCGTCTCGTCGGCGTCCATCCCAAGGAAAGCATCCTGGCGTTAGCAGAAAAATAAGGAGGCCCCGGTCATGTACAGCTACACCCCTGCGGGAGTATGTTCCCAGCAAATCTTTTTCGATCTGGACGGCGGTGTCGTCAAAAACGTCCGCTTTATCGGCGGCTGTCCCGGCAACTTGCAGGGCATCAGTCGCCTCGTCGAAGGCATGGACGCAGCCGAGGTAATCCAGCGCCTCGAAGGCATTCAGTGCGGCGGCAAGCCCACGTCCTGTCCCGACCAGTTCGCCAAAGCCCTGAAGCAGGCCCTGGCAACGGAACAAAACTGATTCCTCTTATAACAAACGCAAAGACGGTACCGCAAGTTCCAGCAGTACCGTCTTTTTATATGGTGTTCCTATTTCAGGAAATCTTCACGGATCGGCGTGAAAATATCGAAGACGACGAGAGGCACGTCTTCCGTATTGACGACGCTGTGTTCTGCATTTGACGGAAACCAGGCTACGCCGCCGGCTTCCAAGTGCTGCACCTGGCCGTCTGTAATGACGTCGCAGGCTCCCGACTCTACGTACAGCAGCTGTTCGTGTGGATGGCTGTGGGCCGGCATCGTCGTCTTCGGATGCACTTCGTTACGCACGAGCATGACGTTCTTGCCCGTAAAAATCTTGCGGTCCATGAGGTCCAGATTAATCGTAGGAATATCCTTCCAGTTGTCAAATAATTTCATTTCCATAGTGCAATCCCCCTATACGATTAATATCCTAAATTTTCACCGACCAGGATAACCTTGATGCGGCCAGCAGGGCGGCAGACGCGCGTGCGCAGCAGCTGGGCGCAGACGCTGTTCGTCGTCGCGCAGTGGGCGCACATACCCGTCTTATAGCACGGCGTGTCCGAGCCGGCAAAGCGGTTGATGTTAATAGGCGCCGCCGTCGAGCGGGCTCTGGCCATAGCCGACTCGACATTCGGACAGACCTTGTTCATACCGACGACGACAAGGACCTGCTTCGGCCCGTAGGACAAGGCGGCGACGCGGTTGCCGTTGCCGTCGATGTTGATGAGCTGGCCGTCCTCTACGGCAGCGTTCGTCCCCATGAGAAAGGTGTCGCACAGCAACGCCTTGCGCATGAGTTCCACCCGGTCTTCCGGCGTCTTAGCCGTATCCCTGTCGATAACGGCGTAATGCTCCAGCACGTAAGGCCGCAATCCGATGTCGTCAATGGACGCTGAGCCGCCCCACGATACGACGTGGTCTGCCGGAATATAGGACAAGGCCGTCTTCAGAGCTTCTTCCTTCGTCGGACAATACACGGCCTCGAAGCCCCGGGCGGCAAAGCGCTTAGCTACGGCCGGCCCCTTTTTGTCATACATGACGTGCATCATATCCGTTCTATCCATGTTTATCCCTCCTGACATTTCCTATTTCGCCCCTTCTTATGCACTGCTTTCATCATAGCATAAAAAAAAATCATATACAATATACAGGTTTCTTACAGACAGTGTCAAGTTGTTGTGGGTATATATTTGACAGAAACATCTTGGCATGTAAATCCAGCCTTTTAGTATCTAATGTATATGGTGATATCCACTGTTTTGGATATCTTTCATCCATCTTCCGTGTAATGCGCCTTCGCTCCCCGGCATACGGCAGCTGTGCTCTGCATCATACACGCAGTACGGCAGCCGCCGGCGTCGGCATTGCCTCGTCAATTCCTGTTCATTCAGGTCTGGTACTGTATCGGAGGGTTTCTTCGTCAGGCAATCTAAGGCATAGCGCCACACGTCGCCGCCGTTTTCTGC